>NZ_CP093396.1:2513348-2827517 GCF_029027405.1 Sulfurimonas sp. | reverse complement strand
TTTTTTTAATTCCGAAATATTTATATTATTTTATCTCATCAAACTCCTTAAATCATTTATTTTAAGCCATTAACAAGGCTTGCCTGTAAATTTTTTTATATTTGCTTTATTATTTAACTCAAACATTTTCGTGTCTCCAAAAATTTGTTAAACTCAGCCGCTACACTAGCTGTACCTCTGCGTGTACATATTAACGGTATATCTTGCTTTTTAGCAGATTTTTTAAAATGACTCATAGAATTATGTTTTAAAAAATCTGTTAGCATAATAATAGCATCTGTATTGGCAGGGATTTTTTTATGTGAAGTAGAATTTTTTCTTGAATCCCAATGAGTTGTTTTTGTCGCACCAAGAGACTTTAGTAAATCTGTTATATTTGTTACCTTGTCTCCACCAATAAGTAAAATCGACATTTGTACTCCTTTTTGATAATTGTTATTAAAATACTACTGCAAAAAAGCTTAAAGCAATATTATATTGATAATTATTATCATATTTGAAAACTATTGTTTATTTTAACTGTATGAAAAGAAAAATATTTTGATAAATTTATATTATGTAATTAGGATAATTGGGGGATGAAGTATTTGAAATCTAAATCAAATACTTCAAAAAAGGATTTAAAAGTCTAAAAATTATTTAGTTTTTCTAGAGTTTCTTTTTCTTTCATTTTCAGTTAAAGCTCTTTTACGAATTCTTATAGATTTTGGAGTAACTTCAAGAAGCTCATCATCTTCAATCCACTCTAACGCACGCTCTAGTGACATATCACGCGGTGGTATAAGTTTGATAGCTTCATCAGCACCAGAAGAGCGAACGTTTGACTGTGCTTTACCCTTAATAGGGTTAACAACTAAATCATTTGAGCGAGAATGCTCACCGATAATCATACCTTCATAAACCTTAGTCTGAACACCAATAAAAAGAACACCTCTATCTTGGATACTAAATAGTGAAAATGCTAAAGTCTCGCCAGGAACCATTGATACTAAAGCACCGTAACTTCTTGACTCAACACCACCTGTATAAGGACGAAATTCTAAGAAAGAATGATTCATAACACCCTCACCTTTAGTATCAGTTAAAAACTGTCCTCTAAAACCGATAAGAGCACGAGCAGGAATCTCAAACTCTATTCTCTGAAAGCCTTGACCCATTGGTAACATTGATTTCATTTCCGCTTTTCTCTTTCCAAGACGCTCAATAACGGTTCCGCTCAACTCTTCAGGAACATCAATTACTAGATGCTCAAATGGTTCACACTTAACACCTTCAATCTCTTTAACGATAACTTCAGGACGAGAGATTCCAAACTCAAAATCTTCTCTACGCATATTTTCTGCAAGAATAGTAATTTGAAGTTCTCCACGACCAGAAACTTTAAACTTACCTTCTCCAACAACGTCAAGTTTCATTGCAACATTTGTTGTCATTTCAGCTTCAAGACGAGCACGAAGTTTATTTGAAGTAACATGTTTACCTTCTTGACCAGCAAGAGGAGAGTCATTCACAGAAAATACAACTGTTAAAGTCGGCTCTTCTATATGCATAGGATCTAACGGCATAGGGTTCTCAGTATCACAAACTGTATCTCCAACATCAACTGTTTCCATACCAGCAAAAGCGACAATATCACCAGCTTCAGCTCTCTCTATCTCCATACGATTAAGACCCATAAAACCAATAAGTTTAGAAATCTTACCTTTTACTAATTCTCCATCAGCTTTTGCAAGCATGATATTATCACCCTTATTTACAACACCGTTAAAGATTCTAGATATTCCGATTTTTCCAACATAATTATCATAATCAAGTGTAAATACTTGAGCTTGTAAATGATTGTCAGCCGAACCTTCTGGCTCTGGAACATCATTTATAATTGCATCAAAAATACACTCAAAATTTCCATCAGGATCGCCCATATCAAGTTTAGCTATTCCATCTCTTGCTGCTGCATAGATAATAGGAAAATCTTGTTGATCATCAGTTGCACCCATTGCTGCAAACAGGTCAAACATTTCATCTACAACTCTATCGCAATCTGCAGAAGGTTTATCTATCTTGTTAATAACAACAATTGGTTTTTTACCAAGTGCTAACATCTTTTTAACAACAAATTTAGTTTGAGGCATAACACCCTCATAAGCATCAACAAGAACTAAAACACCGTCAACCATCTTAAGTACGCGTTCAACTTCTCCACCAAAGTCAGCGTGACCAGGAGTGTCAATAATGTTAATTTTGTAACCTTTATAACGAATAGCCGTGTTTTTAGAAAGAATCGTAATTCCTCTTTCGCGTTCTAAATCGTTTGAGTCCATTGCTCTTTCATCATGGTGTTCATGCTCGCCAAATGTACCAGACTGTTCTAGTAATCCATCAACCAGTGTTGTTTTACCATGGTCAACATGTGCTATAACTGCAATATTTCTTATTTTTTGCATAAGGGTTTCCTTTTAAGTTTATGGGAAATTTTTCGCGATTATAGCTAAATATATATCAAAATATGCTAAAAATAATGATATATCTTTTATTATAGACTAAATACATGATAAAATACACACACTAAATATATACAATAGAGTTGAAAAATGATTAAATATCCTAATGATTTAAATATTATATTTGACAGACTACGAGAGCATAATGCTACAATTATTATTGTCGGTGGATATATTCGAGATTTTTTACTAGATGCCAACATTCAAGATTCAAAAGATATAGATATTGAAATTTACAATATATCTTCATATGAAAAATTGCAAAATATTTTAAAAGAATTTGGTGAAGTGAACAATGTCGGTAAAAGTTTTGGTGTTTGTAAGCTTTGCCTAGAAACATTAGACTTAGATTTCACCTTGCCAAGAATAGACTCAAAAATAGCATCTGGACATAAAGGTTTTGATGTTAAGGTTTTGAAAGATTTAAATTTCAAAGAGGCCTCAAAACGAAGAGACTTTACAATAAATGCAATTGGTTATAATATTGCAACAAAAGAGATACTTGACCCACATAATGGTATAGCCGATTTAAAGAAAAAAAATCTAAAAATGGTAGATGCAAAAACTTTTGTCCAAGACCCACTTAGAGTTTTAAGAGCGATACAATTTTGTGCTAGATTTGAGTTAAAAATGGATAAAGAACTTTTTTTACAATGCTCAAAGATGATAAAACAAGATATGCTTTTAGAGTTACCAAAAGAGAGAGTTTATGGAGAAATAAAAAAACTTTTACTTAAATCTAATAAGCCATCTATCGGTTTTGAACTTTTAAATGAACTTCAAGCCTTAGAATATTTTTCAAAAATTTCTTTTAATTTTTTATCCCTCGATGCTCTTGCAAAAGAAAATATTACTAAAATAAAAACAAAAGAAATCTTAATGTTAGCCTTGATTTGTTATAAGCTAAACCAGGAGCAAACACAAGACTTTATATCTAATCTTAGCAATGAAAAAGAGTTAGCATTTAGAGTAACTACATTAGTTGTTAATTTGCCTATAGCTCTTAAGCTGTCAAAAAAAGATTTTAGTGATTATGAGTTATATAAACTTGCAACTCATATAAATATAGAAGAAATAAACATACTTTTAAAAGTTATTTATGGAGTTGATAAGAAAATTTTTATGCGAGCAAAAGAGTTAAATATTTTAAACCATAAGCTTCCAAATATTATAAAAGGGAGGGATTTAATTGTTCTAGGACTAAAAGAATCTAAAAATTTTAAGACTATTCTAGATGCAGCTTATGAAGCACAGATGCACAATGAGTTTAACTCTCATGAGAATGCTAAAGAGTGGCTACTCGCCAATTACATTAGACTTTCTGTTTAGTTCAGCTCTTAGATTTATGCCGTCTACCGCTTGTCCAAGAGCTTTATTAAATCTTGAACCATAAATTTGCTTATGCTTTTTATCATAATCATTAATTATTTCTTTATATATTTTTATAAATTCACCTACTTGTTCTATCGCTAAAACAGTAATTTTTTTATTGACTAAAAGAGTTAAAACTAATTCAAAACCTTTTTTTATTTTAGTGTCCATATCGCTTGCATCTATATAGCGTTTTGATGTTTTTTCATCAACTTTTATTAGCTTTTTCATTATTTCGCTCAAACCTACTTCATCAACAGATAAGTCTGGTATTCTATTGTTTATATAAGCTTTCATATCTGTTAAATTCATTTTAGATATCTTTTGGACTAACTCACTATGCACCTTGTCTTCACTTTTTTTACCTTTAATCTTACCTAGTATATTTCCAAACATTTATTTATCCTTTAAACTAATTTAGAACTATCTACCTCTATAACAGTGTGTACGTTTCCTCTTGGGTTATAATCAGCCACAATTTTCATATATTTAGGTTTTAACTTTTTATCTAAAACTTCATATATTTCATTTGCTGAATTTTCATGACTTACATGTTTATCTCTAAAAGAATTTATATATAGCTTCATTGCCTTAAGCTCAACAACCCATTTGTCTGGCGTGTACTCCAGATAAATCGTAGCATAATCAGGATAGCCACTTCTTGGACAAAGACAAGAAAATTCTGGTAGTGTCATTTTTATAAGATAGTTTCTTTCATGCTCATTTGGCCATATTTCTAAATCTTTTTCAATGTCAAACTCATTAACTATTTTTTCGCCATATTTCATATTATTTCTCGCTTTCATATTTTTTTATCATTGGTGCTAAATACATTCCCTGAGTATAGTCAATTTTTAAATCTTTTACTATCTCGTTAATATCTTGAGTTTCTATCATCTTAACCCAAGTTTTTATACCTCTTTCTTGTGCCATAAGACTAAAACCTTCTATGGTGCTTCTATTTTTTATACTTTTTATATCCTTAGTATAAAATGAGTCAAATCTTACTATATCAATGTCTAAGTCTCTCAGGTATATAAAACTAGAATGAATTGCTCCTAGTCTATCTATGGCTATTTTAACCCCTAGTTCTCTAAAAGAATTTAAAGTTTTGTTATATTTAAAAGTTTGTGAATAGTAGTGTGACTCATTTAGTAAAAATATGATTTTATCTTTAACTTTTTTATTTGAGATAATTAACTCTTTCGCCTTATATACAAACTTTTGGTTTCTGAGTGATGTTGGAGATATATTTATGGCAAGAACTTTATCATTATTTTCTTTGTATCTTACTATGTTTTCTTCTAGTATCATAAAATCAAAGTCTGCCATCAAGCCTAATTTATCAAATATTTTCATATATGTTTTTTGATGAATAATTTTTTCATCTGATGTCTTTAACTTTACAAAACACTCTTGTATATTACTATTGTTATTTTCAAAAATATTCTGGCTCATTACAATAAAAGAGCGGTTTTTAAGAGCTGCTATAACAAAAGACTCTAGTTTATTTGGGTCTATCTCTTGAGTGTTTTCTTTTATAATTTTTTGCTCTTTATTTGCTGCTTGTAGTTCAAAAAGATTCTCAATTAGATAATCTAATTGTCTTGAATAAAGAGTATCTGTCATTGAAACACTTATCTTAACCTCTATATCATCAACCATAAAATCATCACTTTTAAGACAAAACAACTCTAGCATCGTAAAATGTTTTGAACTTTTATGTCTAAGTCCTATAACAAAATCTCCACCTTTTATATGTCCCATCGGAAAATTATCTAAACCTTTTTCTTTAAAATAATTCCCTATCCATCTTGCTGTGATATTTAGAACTTTATCTCCATTTTTAATACCATATTTGTCATTTATATCATGAAGATTATCAATGCTAATAAGTAAAAGAGTGTAATTGTCATTTTTTTTAATCTCTTTTTTTAGATATTTAAAGAGGTATTCTTTTGTGAATGTTTTTGTAACTAATTCGGTTATTCTAACATCAAAACTATTATAAATTATATAAAAAATAAAATAGATATTAAACGCTATAAGAAGAATAAACTCTATTAAATAAACTGGATTTAAGCTTTGATCGTTTGATAAAAAAGTAGTGGTAACAAGGAGCATAACTAAACCAAAAATGGGAAGACCCATTCTTAGTGCTAGTTTAAAGCGATATTCTCTTTCTTTTGTTTGAGGGAGTAGCATCTCTATACATCTAGATGTTTAACATCTTTAGCATGTGTTTCTATATAATTACGACGAGGTTCAACTTCATCACCCATAAACAAAGTAAATGCATCAGAGGCAACTTCAGCATCTTCAATATTTACTTGAAGTAAAACACGGTTTTCTGGTGTCATTGTTGTTTCCCAAAGCTGATCAGGATTCATCTCACCTAGACCTTTGTAGCGTTGAATATATGCACCTTTTTTAGCGTAATCATTTATATTTTCTAAAACTTGTAGTATATCTTCTTCAAATTCTAAATCCCATTCTTGGATTTTTTTGAAAACAAAAGAAGCTTCATTAAAGTGTGGAGCAGAAAACAAGTCATCATTTATAAGCAACTCTTCCATTCCATCTTTTGTTTGAACAAAAATGTGAATAGAATCTTCAGTTATATTTTTTGTCAAAATATTATTTTCATTTTCTGTTAAAAATCTTTGGACTTCTTTATACATAGCATCTATGTTTAGACCTATAATATCTGGATTTTCTATAAAGTGTCTTATCAAACCAACAAGAGCATATCTACGCTCTAGTGCAACTAAAGAACCTCTATAATGGTCAACCATCTTAAAGTATGAAACTAGGTCATTGTGCCCTACTCCGTCAACATCTAAAGACTCTATACCATTTCCAATGAGATAATCATTCATCTCTCTATCATCTTTAAAGTAAATCTCTTTTTTACCTTTTTTATAACGATAAAGTGGTGGTTGAGCAAGATATAAATAACCTTTTTCTACAATATCTCTAAAATGTCTAAAGAAAAATGTTAAAAGTAGAGTTTGTATATGGCTTCCATCGACATCGGCATCCGTCATAATGATGACTTTATGATAACGAAGTTTTTCTTCTTTATATTCTTCACCTATTCCACAACCCATTGCTGTTATCATATTTGTAATTTCATCAGATTTTAGAATTTTCTCTAATCTTGCTTTTTCAACATTTAAAATCTTACCTTTAAGTGGTAAAATCGCCTGAAAAACTCTATCTCTTCCCATCTTAGCAGAACCACCAGCAGAATCCCCTTCCACCAGATAAAGCTCACAAATAGAAGCATCTTTACTTTGGCAGTCAGCTAACTTACCAGGAAGAGTTCCAACACTCATAACATCTTTTCTACGGGTCAACTCTCTTGCTTTTTTTGCGGCTTCTCGACCTCTTGCAGCGGCTAGTGCTTTAGAAACTATAGCTTTTGCTTCGATTGGATTTTCTTCAAAGTACTTACTTAGTAGTTCATAAGTCTGTCTTTGTACCAAAGGTCTTACATAAGTGTTTCCTAGTTTACCTTTAGTTTGTCCTTCAAACTGAGGTTCAGGAACACGACAAGAAACTATAGCAATGAGACCTTCTCTTACATCATCACCAGATATTTTTACATCTTTTTCTTTTACCGCTCCATTTTTAGAGTTATAATTAGAAATAACACGAGTTAAACCAGCACGAAATCCTGCCTCATGTGTTCCTCCATTTGGTGTTCTAATATTGTTTACAAATGAAGCAAGTTTTTCTTCATATCCATCATTATATAAAAGTGCTATATCAAACTCTATATCTTCAATTTTGGCTGCAAATGAGTAAACTGAAGCTACTTGAGTTTTTTTATTCATATCTGTTACATACTGAGCTATACCACCTTCAAAGTGATATGTTTCAGTAGTATTTGTTCTTTCATCGCTAAATATAATAGTTATAAATGGATTTAGATATGCTAATTCTTTAAATCTTTTTGAAAGAAATTCATACTCAAAAGTTATGGTTTCAGTAAAGATACTAGGGTCTGGTGCAAACTCAATAGTTGTACCAGTTTTACGGGTTTTTCCTACAACTGCTAAAACTTCTTGAGGAATACCAGCCTTAAAGTTTTGCTCAAATACCTCTTTTTCTCTGTAAATAGTCATCTTCAAATCGCCAGAAAGTGCATTTACAACAGAAACACCAACTCCATGTAGACCACCAGATACTTTATATGTATCTTTATCAAACTTACCGCCAGCATGTAAAACTGTTAAAACAACAGTCGCTGCCGATATTCCTTCTGTTGGATGCAAGTCAGTAGGAATACCACGTCCATTATCACTTACTTTACAAGTTCCATCTTTTGTAAGTGCAATAGTGATAGTATCACAATGACCTGCCATTGCTTCATCAATAGAGTTGTCGACTACTTCATAAACAAGATGATGAAGACCACGATGTCCAGTATCACCAATATACATACCTGGTCTTTTTCTAACAGCTTCTAATCCCTTAAGAACTTTAATATTACTAGCACCGTAATTTTCCATTAACTTCTCCATCTAGCCATTTTGGCATTATTGAAACCATTTTATCTAAATTTTGCTAAAAAGAATATATATAAAGTAAATATTTGTAAGAATTTAATTTTTTATTGTTTTAAAAAATTATTTTAGTCTCGATAAAATCGAAACTAAAAGATAGTTATTTAGATGACTATTGGCATAACAACAGTTTTAAAATTATTATCTGATAGTATAAATGGGAGATTTCCTTCATTTAATCCTATACTAAACTCAGAAGAGTTTATAGAATTTAAAAAATCTAAAAGATATTTTGAGTTTATAGCTATAACAAAAGGTTCATCAAAACCTGTATTGTAATTTATTTCTGTTTTTGCTTCTATATTGTCATCGCTTAAGGATTCAAATTTAATAGAATTTTGGAAAAAAGTGATTTTAACATCTAAAGAAATTGTAGTTATTTGTTTTATAGAGTCAATCATTATAGCTTTTGGTAAAACTAAAGTATTTGATATCTCTTTAGGAATTATTCTTGAATATTCAGGAAATTTTCCATTAATTAATTTTGTAAAAAATGTATATTGCTGAGAGTGGATTATAAGATTTGTATCATCATAAAAAAGTTCTATATTATCAAAGAAAAGTTTTTGAATTTCAACAATTGCTTTTTTAGGAATAATTATAGAAAGTTCTTTTTCATTTTGATTTGTAATATTTACAATAGCTAATCTTCTAGTATCAGTAGATGCGAAGTTTATATTATCTTGTTTTATATCAATTAATGCACCATTTAATTCAAATTTAGGATTGTTGGTATCAATGGCAGGAGTTATTTTTTTTAGTGAGTCTATTAGAGAGTGTGAGTCTATTGTAATTCGACCTTTATTATTTGCAGTTGGGAACTCAGGAAAGTCGTTAAAAGAAAAAGTTGGTAGTTTAAAGTTTGAGTGTGCTTGAGAAATAAAAAGAGTTTCATTTTTCACTTCTAAGTTTATTTCTCCATCTTTTAAAATTCTTATAATATCTAAAAGCTTTTTACCATTAGCAGTTATACTACCGTTTGAAATTATATTTATTTTATTAGTTTTTACTTCAAAACCAATCTCATGATCAGTTGCTTTAATTGTTAAATTTGAGTTATTTACATCTATGAAAACATGAGAAGTTATTTGAGAAGTATCTTTTTTTTCTAAAAATGGTTGAGCATAAACAAGTATGTTTTCAATTATAGATTTTGAAACAGTTATCTTCATATTAATCCCTATATAATATATATAATTTTAGTAGGTAGTAGTAGGTATATGTGATTATGTGAAAATGAGCTTTTTTTCCCCACTACGAAAGCATTTATGATGTGATGAACTATTCTCTTTTCATTCACATCTATTCACTTATAAGATTATATCTTTTTTTTACACATTTGTTACTTTATTTGTTAATTCATCTATCTTAACTTTAAAATCTTCATCATCTTTAATAAGTAAATTTATTTTTCTAAGAGTGTGACTAATGGCTGTGTGATCTTTCATACCAAAATAAAGTGCTAGTTGAGGCATAGTGCTTTGAGTTAAATCACGACAAAGGTATATGGCAATTCTTCTAGCATAAACAAGATTTTTACTTCTGCCTTTTGAGCGAATTTCTGTTGGTTTTATATTTAAATCTTTAGAAACAATCTTTGTAATAATATCTAGTGTTAAATCTTTTTGTTTTTCTAAAAGTTGGTCTTTTAATATGTTTTTTGTAAATTCTAAATCAATATCTATATGCATGAGTTGTGAATAAGCATGAAGTTTAGATAATATTCCTTCAATTTCACGAACATTACTTTCTATTACTGTTGCTATATAATTAATAATATCGTTTGTTAAAACAACTTTATTTATTTCACATTTTTTCTTAATTATAAGTATTTTTGTTTCTAGTTCTGGTGATTGTATATCAGCAACCAATCCCCACTCAAATCTACTTTGAAGTCTTTTTTCTAAACCACCTATCTTTTTAGGATGTTTATCAGCTGTTAGTATGATTTGTTTGTTTTCATTTTTAAGAGCTTCAAATGTATGAAAGAATTCTTCTTGTATAACATCTTTATTACTTAAAAATTGAATATCATCTATTAAAAGAACATCACATTTACGATATTTATCTTTAAAATTTTCCATTGTTTGATTTCTAACATGTCTTAAAAAATCATTTAAAAATTGTTCACTAGTAGTATAAATGACATTTTTACCTTGATTTTGTAAGACATTACCTGCTGCCTGCATAAGGTGAGTTTTGCCAAGACCTACTCCACCATATATAAAAAGAGGATTGTAATTTTTACCAGATTTTTCACTAACACTTTTCACAGCAGTATAAGCAAATTGGTTTGAACCACCAACCATAAAGTTATCAAAAATATGTGATGGATTTAGTAAAGAGTGTTGAATTTTTTGTTCTGTTATCTTTTTTATTTTTCTCTCAGTTGAGGTCTTTAAAGTTATTTTGACACTTACTTTAGAGCCAATTTTAACTTCAAAAAGATGTTCTAATTTTTCTTTATATTTACTTTTTATCCAGTTACAAATAAGTGCATTTGGTGCATAAAAAATAGCTAAATCACTAGAAGACTTTTTAGTATCGTATGTTAGTTGTTTTATATATCTGTCATATGACTGTTGGGTTATCTCTTCTTTTAGTAATTCTAAAACTTCTTGACCTATATTCACATAAAACCTTTATTTATTTGTTATATGTGAATAATACTTTAATTATCTATAAAATGGGGTTAAGAAGATTATTTTTATGTGAATAACTAAAAATATATAGTGTGAATAACTTTTTTTGTATATAATAATGAAAGTAAAATATAGGATTAAATATAAATGACAATACTTGGAATTGACCCAGGAACAAGAAATATGGGTTATGCACTTATATCTTTAGAAAAAAACAAAATTTCTCTTATTGAAGCGGGTCTTATAAAGATGAAAGCTGAAGATTTACAATTTCAAATTCCTCAAATGGCAGAAGGCTTGGATTTGATTTTTTCTAAACATAAAATAGATGAAGTTGCGATGGAAGATATATTTTATGCACATAATCCAGCAACGACTATAAAGTTAGCTCAATTTCGTGGAGCAATAATGTTAAAACTTTTACAAGTTCATGGAGAGTTTTATGAATATACAGCTTTGCAAGTAAAAAAAGCCCTTACAGGAAAAGCAAAAGCAGCAAAGGAACAAGTTGCTTTTATGGTTAAAAGACTTTTAAATATAAAAAAAGAGATAAAACCACTTGATATATCAGATGCTATGGCAGTAGCAATAACACACTCCCAAAGAGTTAGCATAAGAAAAAATAAAACAGGATAAATGATGTAATACTTTAAATCTGTTATGTAGAGTTTAGCCGACACAAGCACTTCTACAAATTCTTAAAAATTAAAGCTTATCTTGTTATAAATCAAAAAAGAGATAGTATAAAAAGTGTATAATTTCGTATTATTATAATAGGAAAATAAACAATGAATCACTTTGCAGATTTAGCAGACGGGCATCCGTGCCGTGTATATTTAGAAGAAAATCAACTTATTAGAGGCTTGATAGCAAGTATTAATTCTATCGATATACAAAATGACAATAAAGAATTTAAAGAAAAATTTGCTCGACTTTGTAGGGTTGAAAAACACTTTGCAAGAAAAGAAAACCAACTTTTCCCTTATTTAGAGCAGTATGGTTGGACATCGCCTTCACAAAATATGTGGGCATTTCATGATGATATTCGTGCTATTGTTAAACAAGCAAGAATCTTAGCAGATACAGATGATATACAAGCTCTAAGTATGGTTTTACAAAACCTTTTTTCAAACTTAGAGCATATTATGCAAGTTGAAGAACAAAGACTTTTACCAAACGCTATGCAACTTATACAAGAAGATGACTGGAAGGAGATGCGAGACGGAGATGAAGAGATTGGTTGGATGTTTGATGAAGCACCAGCACTCTACCCTCCTCATTCAGCAGATGAATATATTCATCCATCTCAAGATACAAAAAAAAGAAAACTTCCATTTTCGCTTGATGGGCGAATAGATTTAGAACAAGGTCATATGCTTCCAGAACAAATTAACTGGCTTTTAAAGTTTATGCCTGTTGATATTACTTATGTTGATGAAAATGACTTTGTTGTATTTTATAATCGTGGAGAAGATAGAGTCTTCCCAAGAAGTGCAGGAATTATTGGTCGTGAAGTTAAGTTTTGTCATCCTCCAAAATCAGTTGACCAAGTGTTGATGATTTTACGAGAGTTCAAAGCTGGAAACCGAGATGAAGCAGAGTTCTGGATTACCTTTAAAGGTAAGTTTATTCACATTCGTTACTTTGCTATCCGTAACGATGAAGGTGAGTATAAAGGTGTTATAGAAGTGAGTCAAGATGTTACACATATACGCAGTCTTGAAGGGCAACAAAGACTACTAGACTGGGAGTAAATAGGTGTGAACCCAGAGTTTTAATACTCTGGTGTTTTTTCTGTTGGTCCTGTATATAACTGACGAGGACGAGCAATTTTAACAGTTTTTTGTTTACTTAGTTCACTCCACTGAGCAATCCAACCTGGAGTTCTACCGATTACGAAGATAACCGCAAACATCTCTTTTGGAATTTTAAGTGCTTGAAGGATTAGACCTGAATAGAAGTCAATATTTGGATAAAGACCGCGTTTAACAAAATATTCATCACATAAAGCGATTTTTTCTATTTTTTCTGCCACTGCAACAAGTTCACTACTAATTCCAAGTTCAGACATAAGCTCATTTCTAATCTCTTTAAGAACTGTTGCACGAGGGTCAAAGCTTTTATAAACACGGTGACCAAAGCCCATTAGTCTAAAAGGATCGTTTTTGTCTTTAGCTTTTGCTATAAACTCATCCACCCTATCAACAGTACCAATCATTTCTAGTTGACGAATAACACTCTCATTTGCTCCACCATGACTTCTTCCCCATAATGCACCAATACCAGCAGAAATAGCTGCGTATGGATGTGCCATAGTAGATGCTAGGTTTCTTACAGCAGTTGTAGAGGCATTTTGCTCATGGTCAGCATGTAAAGTAAAGATAGTATCTAATGCTTTGATTTCGATAGGCTTTAAATCAACATAACTATGAGGATAAGCTCTAAGCATATTTAAGAAGTTTTCAGTAAAACCTTTATTCATATCTGGATAAATTATTGGTAAACCATTTGAGTATCTATATGAAAAAGCAGCTAAAGTAGGAATTTTAGCAACGATTCTATTTGACATCTCTTTGTATTCATCTTTATCGTCTATTTCTAAATGGTCAAAATAAAATGTAGAAAGAGCAGAAACACCAGCAGACAAAATAGCCATAGGGTGCGCTTTGTCTGGAAAAGAATCAAATAATTTTTTAACTCCTTCATTAACGAAAGAGCGTTTTGTAATTTCTTCTTCAAAAGCTTTTAATTCATCTTCGGAAGGTAAATCATCGTGTAAAAGAAGGTAAGCTGTGTCTAAAAATGTTTTTTCTTTTGCTAAATATGCAATATCATAACCTCGATACATAAGCTTACCAGCTCCGCCATCAATATATGTTATCTTAGATTGACAGGATGCTGTAGACGTGTAACCTTCATCATAAGTAAACATTCCTGTTTCTTTATAAAATGTAGAAATATTAACTACTGATGGTCCTACACTAGCGTCTAATATTGGAAATTCATAACTCTTATTATCTCTATTATTCGTTATGGTAACTGTGTCCTTACTCATCTTTGTCCTTTATATTTAAAAATTTAAATACATTATAACCAAAAATTATACGAAATTGGTTTTGTAGCAAGAGTATTTATCTATATTTCCTTCAAGGGTGGTATATTTACAATACTATCGCAAATATACTTCCTCTTCTAAATATATAAATTCTTTTTCTCTTTTGACTTGAAGTAGCAGACTTAAAATCATCAATAGTATTGATTTCATAACTTTCTATTTGAATAATAATATCATCTTTTATAACACCTGTTCTTTGAGCTTGACTTCCTTCTTTTACCTCTTTAACTAAAACACCTCCGTTTATGTTAGCATTTATTTTTAGTAGTTTTTGAAGCTGTGAGTCCAATGTTATAACACTTAATCCTTTATAATCTAAACTATCGCTCGATACTTTTTTATCAAGAGAACCTAGTTTTACATTTACTATGTCGATCTCTTTGTTACGTAAAAACTTTATATTTACAACTTGTGATGGTGGATAAGAACCTATAATATTTTTAAGTTCATTTCCACTTTGAATTTTTTTCCCATCAACAGAGATTATTAAGTCACCTCTTTTTAAACCAGCTTTTGCAGCCGGAGTATCGGTTTCTATACTTATAATAAGAGCTCCAAATTTGTTGTTATAAAAACTACTCATATCTTCACTAACATTAGAAATGCCAACACCCAAATAAGCACGAGTGTACTTTCCTTTATTTATTAGCTGAGTCGCTATTGATGTTACCATGTTTGAGCTTATTGCTAAACCTATGCCCACATTATTCCCAGTTTTAGAAATAATTGCAGAGTTGATTCCTATGAGGTGACCAGCAGAGTTTATAAGAGCTCCACCAGAATTTCCAGGGTTTATAGATGCATCCGTTTGTATAAAATCTTCATACTCAACTATACCAACTTCACTCCTTTGAGTTGCAGAAACAATCCCCTGTGTTATAGTCTCTCCAACACCAAAAGGATTACCTATAGCAAACACAATATCGCCAACTTTTACTTTATCTGAATTATAAATAGTCACAGCATTTAAGCCTTTAGCATCTATCTTTATAATTGCTATATCACTTTTTGCATCTGTACCTATAAGTTTTGCTTCATATTCTTTTTTATTTGCGGCTATACTTACTTTTATTTTATCTGCTCCATTTACTACATGGTAATTGGTAACTATATAACCATCTTTTGTTAGGATAACTCCACTTCCCATTGTAGCTTGAGGCATTGTGTTTTCTCTTCTTAAAAAGGGATTTCCGTATGCTCCTCCACTTTTTATTGTTCTTTGGGTTGATATACTTACAACGCTTGTTCTAGCATCTTTTAAAATATTATTATATGAAAGTATATAGTTCTGATTTGTGGGGTTTTTTCTTTGAAAATCTTTTTTTGCAAATTTAAACTCAACGCTATTTTTTGCTTGAAGTAGACTTATAGCAACTAAACAGATTAGTAATAACTTTTTCACTTTTTGTCCTTCTGGATGTTTATGACAGTTTATTACTAAATTATTTACAGATTGTTAATGTACTGCAAACGAATAGTTAATGATAGCTAGATTTAACACTAAGTTTTATTCATTTTTTTTAAATGATTTTATACTTTCAGTAATCCCAAAATTAGGATGATTTTTTTCATTTAAAATAGCTTGGGCAATTTTATTGTTATCATTATTTACTATTATAGGAGCAATAAAGTTAATTGTAGAATTTTCTAAAGGATTTTGAATAACAACAATATTGTAAACACTAACATTAGATTTTTCATTTATTTCTAAAAGAACTTTTACATCTGATGGTAAATCAAAAGAGTACTCCCTGAGTATATGGGTTCAAAATGGTAAAAGATATTTCTTTATTGTCGCAATCTTGGATTGTGGCAAAAAGTTCATCGACTTTGTGAATTTCAATATTTAGAGTATTATCAAACCCATGAATATTTCCTTTAACTTCATATTTTTGCATTTTCTTTCCTTGTGTTAGTTTGTTAGAATAAATCTTCTTCATATTTAATGTTAGAAGATATTATGTAAAACAGAGAATTTTTTACATTTTCTAAGTTAGTATAATTACTTATACTAAAAGCGAAACAATCATCTTGAAAAAAGAGTGCTAAACCTTCACTCGTATCAAGAAGTGATAGCTTCGAGTTCTCTATAAGTTTAGCATCTATTATGTTAGAAAACTCTAAATTTATACTCAACCAGTCAAAACCTCTAGCACTATCTTGTGCTGCCATAGTAACTTTTATAATCGTTGGAGAAATTATATCAATAGAGCGAATTTCTCCATCTATAAAATTTCCAAATCTTTTTAAGAAATTTGGCAGTTCAGTTTTTAGTAAAGGTTTCACTCTATTGGCATCCTACACATTCCATACTTCTATCTTCCACATCATTCGCAACTTCTGGTGATTGAGAACGAAGATAGTAAGTTGATTTAAGTCCTAGCTTCCAAGCAAGCATATAGATTTCATTGAGGTATTTACCGCTTGCTTTATCAAGAGATATAAAGATATTTAAGCTTTGACCTTGATCAATCCACTTTTGTCTAATTGCCGCTGCTTTTATTAAAAGAGTCTGATTTAGATCATAAGAAGGAGTGTAGTAAGCCCAAGTTTCAGGAGAGAGTTTAGGAGCAACAACTGGAATAAGTCCGCTTAAGTTTTCTTCAAACCACTTTCTTTTAAATACAGGCTCAATAGCTTGAGTAGTTCCTGTTAAAATTGAGATGGAACTTGTAGGTGCAATAGCCATTAGATAACCATTTCTCATACCTTGATTTTTAACCTTTGAGCGTAACTCATCCCACTCATAGCTAGATGCAAAAAGTCCACCCCTATCAACAAGGTTTAAAACTTGGGCATTAGCATGGTCCATTGGCATAATGCCTTTACTCCAATGTGAACCATCAAACTCAGGATAACTACCTTTTTCTTTAGCTAAATCACATGAAGCTGAGATAGCGTTAAAACTAACAGCTTCCATAACTTCATCTACCTTGTCGAAATGTTCTTGACTTCCCCATGTTATACCTTGTTCTGCTAGCATCTGAGCTTCACCCATAACACCAAGACCAATCGAACGACTTTTCATGTTAGTTCTTTTTACTTTTTCAACTGGGTAAAAATTTAAATCTATAACATTATCCAAACATCTAATTGCTATTGGAACTATTCTGTTTATGTCTTCTTTGGTATTTATACGAGAAAGATTTACAGATGCCAAGTTACATACAGCAGTATCTCCATTGATTTTTTCTTTTTCTACAACATAAATAGCTTGGCCACCAAGTGAGTCAAGTGCAGTAACTTTTCTCGCAGGTTTTTCTATACCACTATCTACTTTTACAATCTCATCTTCTTCATAAGAGATGCTTTCTCCATCTTCGAAAATTAACTTTATTTTATAATGGTTTGGTTTAGTGTTTTGAAAAATTTCGGTACAAAGGTTTGAGCTTCGTATAACACCAGTGTGTCCATTTGGGTTTGCTCTGTTAGCATTATCTTTAAAACATAAAAATGGAGATCCTGTTTCAAAGTAAGATGTTAGTATCTTTTTCCATAAGTTTTTAGCTTTGATTTTCTCTTTTATAATGCTTTCATCTTCTTCTAACTCTATATAGCGTTTGTTAAATTCATCTCCGTAAAGTGTTGCTAGTTCTCTAACATCATAAGGATCAAAAAGAGTCCAAATAGCATCTTCTTGTACGCGTTGCATAAATAAATCATTTAACCACATTGCAGGAAAAAGGTCATGCGCACGACGACGCTCTTCACCAGAGTTTTTCTTTAGGTCTAAAAAGTCATTTATATCTATGTGCCATGGTTCCATATAGACGGCGATTGCACCCTTTCTAGTTCCTAGTTGGTCAACAGCGATAGCGATGTCATTTGTAATCTTTAAAAAGGGAACAGTTCCACCAGCAGCATTTTTGTGTCCATCAATAAATGAACCCATAGAACGAATACCAGTCCAGTCCCAACCAATACCTCCACCAAACTTAGAAAGCATAGCCATCTCTTGGTAAGAATCAAAAATACCTTCAATATTATCAGGAGTAGAACCTATATAGCAAGATGAAAGTTGATGTCTAGTTGTTCGTGCGTTTGAAAGTGTTGGAGTTGCAAGCATAACTTCAAACTGACTTATCATATTGTAAAATTTGATAGCCCATTCGTGTTTATCATCTTCGCGTTGTGCTAAGAACATAGATATAGCCATAAACATGTGTTGCGGAAGCTCTATTGGGCAAGAAGCTTGATCTTTGATGATATATCTATCATAAAGTGTTTTAACGCCAAGATAGTTAAAAAGCATATCTCTATCAGGCTTGATGTGTTTGTCCAATCTTTGGAGGTCATACGAATCGCCAAGACCTTGAAGAAGTCTACCTTCCTTTTCGCCTCTTTTAAAATACTTTTCAAGTGAGCAGTATCCTGAAAATCCATTTACTTGATGGTATAAGTTAAACATAAAAAGTCTAGATGCCACAAAAGTCCAGTTAGGAGAATCTATATCTATCTTATCAACAGCAGTTTTGATAAGAGTTTCTTGAATCTCTTTAGATGTTATTCCATCTCTAAATAAAATTTGTGCATCTACTTCAAGCTCACTTTGGCTTACATTAGACAAGCCTTTAATTGCAGCAGAAGTATATTTTTGAATCTTACTAATATCAAGTGGTTCTGTTCTACCATTTCTTTTTATAATTGTAATCATTTGTTCCCCTGATTATTTGAATACTCTGTTAAAAATCGCATCTACATTTTTAGTGTAGTACTCGTAGTTAAAACAATCACGAATTTGTTTTTCACTTAATGAGTTTCTTAATTCTTCATCTGCTAATAAATGGTTTAGATATAAAGACTCACCATTTTCATCTGTAGTAGCTTTGCCTTGCTGAATCTCTTCCCAAACTTTCATAGCATTACGCTGAACAATTCTATATGCATCCTCACGAGACACACCTTGAAGAGGAAGCTCTAAAAGTACACGCTGAGAAAATACAAGTCCACCAGTAAGGTTCAAGTTTTTCATCATATTTTTTGGGAATATTGTTAGGTTGGCAATAACATTGTTCATACGGTGAAGCATAAAGTTCATCGTAATAAATGCATCTGGTAACCAGAAACGCTCAGTTGAAGAGTGTGAGATATCTCTTTCATGCCATAAAGCAACATTTTCCATTGCAGGCATAGCATATGCTCTAATCATACGAGCAAGTCCTGTAATATTTTCAGTAAGGATTGGGTTACGCTTATGTGGCATCGCTGAAGAACCTTTTTGCCCTTTCGCAAAAAACTCTTCAGCTTCATATACTTCCGTTCTTTGAAGGTGTCTTACTTGAACTGCAAACTTCTCTACTGAAGAAGCAAGCAGTGCTAAAGTTGTCGCAAGTCTAGCATATCTGTCACGGTGAACAACTTGATTTGAGCATGGTTCAGGCTTAAGACCTAGTTCTGCCATCGCCAACTCTTCAAGTTCAAGTGGTGCATGAGCAAAGTTGCCCATAGCTCCTGATATTTGACCTACAGATATAACTTCCATAGTCTCTTCAAGGTTTTTAAGGTGACGAGCTACTTCATCGTACCAAACTGCTAAAGTAAGACCAAATGTAATTGGCTCACCATGGATACCATGACTTCGACCAACCATTAAAGTCATCTTATGTTCTTGTGCGCGTTTTTCGATTGATTCCATTAGCATCTTAACATCGTCAATTATTATAGTTAAAGAATCTCTCATTTGTAATGCTACACCAGTATCAACTGCATCTGAAGATGTCATACCATAGTGGAACCATCTTGACTCATCACCAAGTGATTCTGAAACGCTTGTGTTAAATGCGATAAGGTCATGTTTGGTAACTGCTTCAATCTCTTCTATACGCTCTACAGAAAATGTTGCATTCTTTACGATTTTATCTGCGTCATCCTGAGGAATCTTTCCAAGTTTTGCCCAAGCTTTTACAGCTGCTTTTTCAACTTCTAGCCATGCGGCATATCTTGCATGTTGCGTCCAATTTTTACTCATCTCTTCTCTTGAGTATCTGTCAATCATTATTACAAACCTTATAATATTTATCTTGTTGTTTTATGCTATTATTTGCATAATTAAAGTGATTCATTCTACATAATCTTTAGTAAATATTTGATTAAAAAGGATTTAAATTTTGCCATTTGTACGCAAGAAAATGTTTGCACAAGAAAAAAAGAAAGCATTTTTGTATTTGATAAAAGAATTAGACTATACACAAAAAGAAGCACAGCGATTAATAGCAAAAGGTCGCCTATTTGTTAACGATATTCCAATGACAAGAACAGCTGGAGAAATAGAAGGAGAGTTTGAATTTATATATTTTGAGCCAATTACAAGAGGACTAAAACCAACAAAGGTCGAAGAAGAGTTTGTTGTATTTGATAAGCCAAGTGGAGTTTTAATCCATCCGCAAAATAGAAGAACACCCTACTCTTTAATAGATGAATTAAAATATCAATTTGGAAGAGATTCTAATATTGCCCATCGTATAGATCAAGAAACAAGCGGACTTGTTTTATGTGCTAGAAATAAACAGAGCGAGAGAGATATCAAGATGATTTTTGAAGAGAGAGAAATGAAAAAAAAATATCTTGCTCTTGTTCATGGAGAAGTAAAAGAATATTTATCAATTGAAGAACCACTGCTTAGAAGAGAAGATGAAAGTGCAATAGTTAGAATGGTAGTAAAAGTTCATAAAGATGGAAAAGCATCTAAGACTGATGTCCACCCTTTAAAATATTTTGCTGATAAAGACATGACTTTGGTTGAGTGTATTCCATATACAGGAAGACAGCACCAAATAAGAGTTCATTTGTTTCATGTGAAACATTCAATTGTAGGTGATCCAATTTATGGACAAAAAGAAGAAAATATAATTAGATTTTTAGATAAAGAGCTAGATGCTAAAAAAAGAATAGAACTTAGTGGAGCCTCAAGACTACTTCTTCATGCAAATGAATTGGAGTTCGAGCTGTATGATAGTATGTACCATGTGCAAAGTAAAGTAGATTTTGATGAACTTTGTCTTAATAGTACAAACGAATGTGAATAACATTTATCGATTATTAAAAGACATTCAAACAAAAATTCTGTTAATAAAGTCAAAAAGTCTCTGAAGCCCTATTTTGTGGATTTAAGCAAGGTATAAGATTTTAAATTTAAGTAAAATTTTATATAAAATAATTATGTAAAAAGCAAAAGCAAAAGTAAATTTATATTGTCTAAAACAAAAAGATATTCACAACTTAGAACAATGTGTGAATAACACATATTAAGAAATTTTTCATAGATTTTTTTAAAGTTTTAGTAGATAGTTAGGGTTTATAAGAAAAGTAGGGTATTATTACATTCATAAACGACCTCCCTGGTGTGTTGGTCGTTTACTCTTTTTTATTGAACCCTCCGAACAATTACATTTTCTTAAATAGTTTTTAAAAGGTAAGAATGTGTATAAGTTTTTTTGAGTTTTAGCTTAAGTTAAGATGATGAAAAATTATGTGCAAGATTGCTTTTTAAAAATCCTCCCGTAGGGCTAAACAAAAGATAATCTCTTACTTTGTTGAAGTCACTTGAAGCTACTAGTAGCTCCTACGCAACTTCGCCTTGCAACAGCTCATCTTTTGTTTAGTTGAGAATATGCAATTGTTCAGAGGATTCAATTTATACTGCGTTGTATCTTTTTATAATTTTTTTAACACGATTTTTAAGATTACGAAGCGCTTGAACACTTGACTCTCCATCTGCCGTTAAATTTTCAAAATCATCATCGAATTGTGCTTTTGCAATCCAACCAATTTTTTTATGATACTTAATTCCAACAAAACGAACATCACCAAAGTGAAGTTGACAAAGATCATATATTCTTTTAATTCTATCAGTATTTGTTTTTTTCTTTTCAGCCATAATTTTATGCCTCCGATTAATTTTATATTGCTATTTTATCATAAGAAGATTACAGTAAGTTTATTAGTCTTCTTTTTTATCGTCACTTGTAGCGGCTTTTACAAAACTAACCACTCCAACAGCGAAAACAACAACTAAAAACACTACTTGAACAATGTCTAAATAACTCATGATATATCCTTTTGAGTTTTTCCACCCAGGTGGACTCTCTCTTGAGCAATGCTCAATTCACCTTGTTCTTTTAGTTGACCACAAGCCGCACTTATATCTATTCCCTTAGAGTCTCTAATGGTACATAAAAGCCCATGCTTGATTAAGTAGTCCGCAAAAGCCACCATATCTTCCTTCTGTGGTCTGTCATAAGTAGTCCCTGGGTAAGGATTGAAGTAGATAAGGTTTACTTTGGCCTTTATACCACTTAAAAGCTTTATGAGCTTCTTAGCAGAGCCTATGTCGTCGTTCTTGCCTTTAATAACTAGGTATTCAAACATTACCCGTTTTCTTGTGTCTATTGGAAAGCGTTTAACTGCTTGTATGATAGAACTTATGTTATGTGCTTTATTCATAGGAATTAGTTCGCTTCTAAGCTTATCGTCAACAGCATGAAGAGATATGGCTATGTGAACACCTAAATCCATCTTCCCAAGTTGGTCTATCTTATTGCTAAGTCCGCTTGTTGAAACAGTTTGTCTTTTTCCACCTATACAGAGACCATCATCTTCTTTAAAAATTTCTATCGCTTTTGCAAGGTTATTTAAGTTGTCTAGTGGTTCACCCATCCCCATATAAACTATATTTATTTTTCTGTTATGTTTGTGGTTATTGTGTCTTTTTAGAGTTACAACTTGAGCTACAATCTCTCCAACGGTTAAATCTCTAGTAAAACCACCTTTTGCAGTTAAACAAAACGAACAGCCAACTTTACAACCAACTTGTGTTGAAACACAGATAGTATATTTAGCTTCTGCTACGACTTCACCATTTTCATCAAGTTGAGTATCTTTCATCTTAAGCCAAACAGCTTCCATGGTTTTTCCATCTTGCATCTGTAAAAGATACTTTTTAGTTCCATCGCTAGACTCTTCTTTATTTATAATTGTGAGAGGATTTACAATATACTTTTTTGCTAACTCTTCTTTTAAAGCTTTTGGTATATTTTTCATATCATTAAAATCTTGTGCATACTGATGATATAACCAACCAAATATTTGATTTACTCTAAAACTAGGTTTGATTAAAGTTAGTAGCTCTTTTTTTGTAAAATCAAGAAGAGAAGGTTTTGTGTTAGTTACGAAGATGTTAGTTCCTTTATTCTTTTTTTTACATGTGTACTTAAAAGTTCTTTTGCATTTTCATGATTTTCTAAAAAATCTTTATGCGCATTCTCATCGGTATAGTTTGTAATACAAAAAACTCCACCAGCAGGAATATCAAACTCCTCTGCAACTTTCAAAACACTGAAAAATTCCATATTTTCTATTTCTACTCCAAAGTTTAAAAACTTTTTTGTTAGTTCTTTGTTTGTTGAAATATAATTAGATGAGTTGACAATAACATCTTTTTTTTCTTCTATGTTAGTTGATACAAAATTGTCAAGTGGAGTATAAGCATCTGCACTCAAAAATGCTAGTTCAATATTTGAAGCAGTTTTTGATTCTACAATATCAAAGATCTTATGATTACCATAACTACCAGCTGAACCAACAAAAAGTAAAAACTCTGGTTTATCAAATAAACAAAGTCTTGTTAAATTCATAGCGGTTTCTATCAAGCCGACTCCCATTGGAGTTGCAAAATCAAAAGTTTCGTTATTACCCGCGCAAATTATCATCTATAGTCTCACTGGTATATTATTGTCATGAAGATAATGCTTTAAATCCATAATATCTATCTCTTTATAGTGAAATATACTAGCGGCTAAAGCTGCATCTGCACCTATCTCAAAGACATCTTTTATATGTTTCATAGTACCTGCTCCACCACTAGCGATAACAGGAACATTAACAGCTTGTGAAATTTGCTTTGTTATATTTAACTCAAACCCTGCCTTTGTACCATCTGCATCCATTGAAGTTAGAAGTATTTCTCCACTTCCTCTTAGCACTACTTCTTTAGCCCATTCTACCGCATCTAGTCCTGTATCTACTCTGCCGCCATTTAAAAAGACATGGTACTTGTCACCTACTCTTTTAACATCTATTGCAGTTACAATGCATTGTGAGCCAAAGCGTTTAGCACTTTCATCTATAAGTTCTGGACGCTTTATAGCGGCTGAATTGACGCTAACTTTATCGCAACCAACATTTAGAAGCTTATATATGTCTTCAAGTTTTCTAATTCCTCCACCAACGGTTAAAGGTATAAAAACTTCTTTTGCAACCTCTGCAACCATGTCTACTATAGTATCTTTATTATCACTAGAAGCCATAATATCTAAAAATGTAATTTCATCAGCGCCTTCTTGGTTGTATCTTCTAGCAACTTCAACAGGATCGCCAGCATCTTTTAAACCAACGAAGTTAACACCTTTAACAACTCGCCCATCTTTTACATCTAGACAAGGAATAATTCTTTTAGCGAAATAGTTCATATGAAAGCATACCTTATATTATATATTGAAATTATACACTTTGCTTCTTAAGTTACAGACCATAAGTATTTTATGTTTCACATGAAACATTTAATTTTGATATGAACATAATGTCTCACATTAACTAACTATAAGCAAAATTATTATAGAATCATGTTTATGAATAAGAATAGCATTGTAGCTAAAAAGAAATTTGGACAAAATTTTTTAAAAGATGAAATGGTTCTAAGAAAGATCGTCGAAGCGATGCCCAAAAACGACAACAAAATCGTAGAAATTGGACCTGGCTTAGGTGATTTAACTAAATATTTAGTAGATGTCAAAAGTGTAGAAGCTTTTGAGGTCGATACCGATTTGTGTAAATTATTACAAAGTACATTTAAAAAAGAGATTGATACCAAGCAACTTCACATAAACTGTGGAGATGTATTGAATGCTTGGCAGAGTAGCTTAATTGATGAGCCGTATGATTTGGTGGCAAATTTGCCCTATTACATTGCGACAAACATCATATTAAAAGCACTCGCAGATCCAATGTGTAAAAATATACTTGTAATGGTACAGCTTGAAGTGGCAGAAAAATTTTGCGCTCGAGAGGGACAAAAAGTATTTGGGTCTTTGAGCGTTATAGCTCAAAGTGTAGCAAGTGCACATATAGTTGTGCAAGTGCCTCCAACTGCTTTTGAACCTCCGCCAAAAATAAACTCTGCTGTTTTTCTTATACAAAAGACGAAAGATAGAAGTGATGAGAATTTTGAGGGCATGCTTAGAGTTGCATTTAAGCAGCCTCGCAAAACTCTTATGAAAAATTTATCTGCCGTTTATAAAAAAGAAAATATTCAAAAAGCTCTAAATGAACTTGAGCTAACACTAACGATACGCCCTCATCAAATCTCTACACATGACTATCACCAACTCTATAAAAAAATAATATAATTACAAAGGAGTTTGGATGGCAGAAGAACAACAAGAGGTTACACAAACAAAACCTCAAACGGACCGTAAACCAAATACAAACAATAACAACAGAAGACCAAATAACAACAACAGTAATAACAATCGTAAGCCAAATAGTAATGGGAATAAGCCCAACAACAATCCAAATAGAAATAAAAATAAAAATCGTCACCGCAGACAACCTGCACCAACTGATGAAAACTTAAAAGCATTTGTGGTGAAGAATCAAGAAGCACATAAACAAAGGTTGAACCCACACTATAAACTGGATTTAAACTCTAAAGCAAAAATTCGAGTTACTCCATTAGGTGGACTTGGTGAAATTGGTGGAAATATAACAGTTTTCGAAACAGAAAAAGAAGCTATTTTAGTTGATATTGGAATGAGTTTTCCAGATGAAGATATGCATGGTGTTGACATTTTAGTGCCAGACTTTACTTATCTTCGTCAAATTAAAGACAAAATCAAGGCTGTAATAATTACTCATGCCCATGAAGATCATATTGGTGCGATGCCATATCTTTATAAAGAGATGCAGTTTCCTATATATGCAACTCCACTTCCGCTTGCAATGATTGGAAATAAGTTTGATGAACATCATATAAAAGAATGTAGAAAATATTTCAATCCAGTTGTAAAAAGAGAAATTTATGAGATAGGTGAAGACTTTAAAGTAGAGTGGATGCACATGACACACTCTATTTTAGATTCATCTTCTTTAGCAATTACTACAGATGCTGGAACAATTATTCATACAGGAGATTTTAAAATTGACCATACTCCAGTAGATGGTTATACAGCAGATTTACATAGACTTGCTCATTATGGAGAAAAAGGTGTTTTATGTTTGTTGAGTGACTCTACAAACTCTTACAATCCTTTACCTACTCCATCTGAGTTAAGTGTTGGACCAGCCTTAGACAGAGTTTTTGCTAAAGCTGAAGGTCGTGTTTTACTTTCTACTTTTAGCTCAAACATTCACCGTGTATTTCAAGCTATACAATATGGTATACAATATGGTCGTAAAATTTGTGTAATAGGGCGTTCAATGGAGCGTAATATTGAGATAGCGATGCAGTATGATTATGTAAAACTTCCTAAAAATGCATTTGTAGATGCTGATCAAGTTTCACACCTTAATGATAAAGAAGTTCTTATAGTTACAACAGGTTCTCAAGGTGAGCCAAGTTCAGCATTATTTAGAATGTCAATTGGTGAACATAGGCATGTTAAGATAAAACCAACTGATTTAATTGTTCTATCTTCTCGTGCAATACCAGGTAATGAAGGTTCAATTTCAGGAATGTTAAATCATCTTCAACGCGCAGGTGCTACTATATCCAGAGAAAAAGACATACATGTTTCTGGTCATGCTTCTATAGCAGAACAAAAGCTTATGCTTCGTTTAGTAAATCCTAAATTCTTTTTACCTGTTCATGGTGAGTATAATCATGTAATAGCACATAAAGAGACAGGAATGATGTGTGGTGTTCCAGAGAGAAATATTATGATTATGACAGATGGTGATCAGATAGAAATTACTTCAAAATATATGAGAAAAGTTAAAACTGTTAAGACAGGTAAAACATATATTGATAATCAAAACAATCATCAAATAGATGATGATATTGTTCTTGACCGTCAAAAACTTGCTTCTGATGGAATCGTTATGCTTGTTGCACAAGTTGATGCAAAACACGGTAAGATGCAAGCAAAACCAAAGGTTACAACTTTTGGTATAGTTGCAGACAAACAAGATAGAGCTTTTGCAAAGGAAATGGAAGATATATTAGAAAACTTCTTACTTCATGTTAAAGATGGACAAATTGAAAATTCTAGAGCATTAGAAAATGATCTTCGTCAAATCGTAAGAAAGCATATCTTTAGAAAAATGAAAAAATATCCATTAATCGTTCCTCATATCATGGTTATGTAAAAGCAGTAGCTTTTACATAATTTCTTACAAAGTTAAAAAATCCCCTCAAACATAGTAATGGAATTGTTGTATAATTCTTATATATATAATAAAGGGCATATATTTTGAGTGAAGAGTTAAATGAAAAATTCGAAAACGCTGTAAATACAATGATAACTCATATAGGCGAAGACCCAACTCGTGAGGGTTTAGAAAAAACTCCGCATAGAGTTAGAAAAGCTTATGAGTTTATTTATGGTGGGTATAAAGAAAATCCAAAAGAGATACTACAAAAAGCACTATTTACAAGTTCAAATGATGAGATGGTTTTAATTAAAGATATAGAGTTCTATTCAACTTGTGAACATCATCTTTTACCAATAATTGGGCGAGTTCATGTAGCTTATATTCCTGATGGAAAAGTAGTTGGACTATCAAAAATACCACGAGTTGTAGATGTATTTGCTCGTCGTATGCAGATTCAAGAGCAACTTACAGAACAAATTGCAGATGCGATTATGGATACCATTGCACCAAAGGGTGTCGCTGTTGTAATTGCTGCAAGACATATGTGTATGGAGATGAGAGGAGTTGAAAAAATCAATTCAATTACAACTTCTTCAGCCCTTAGAGGTCTATTTAAAAAAGATCAAAGAACAAGAAGTGAGTTTTTCTCTCTTATTAATTCCCCAACAGGCACAAGATATTAATGCCATTTAAATCACTAAAAGATAAAATTTCATCAAAGAAATATTCTGTATCTTTTGGTGAGGTGGTAAAAATAAATGCAACAATTATTACGGCTAAAGGCTTAAAAGTAAGCATTAGTGATTTGGTTAAAATTATTTCAAATACTTCATCACAAGAAACTGTGGGAATGGTAACAGAGATAGATGGTTCTACTTTTTATATAACACCTTTTAGTTTTGTGGAAGGGTTTTGCTCTGGGGATAGAGTGTTCTTAGATCAAACAGGTATGAATATCTCTGTTGGAGACGCCTTACTTGGAAGAGTAGTTGATCCTTTTATGAGACCAATTGATGGAAAAGGACATATAAATTCTTCGTCTCTTTCCCCTATCATTAAAGCACCTATTGCTGCAATGAAAAGAGGTATGATAGATGAAGTGTTTAGCGTAGGTGTTAAAAGCATTGATGGACTTTTAACTTGCGGGAAAGGACAAAAGCTAGGTATATTCGCAGGAAGTGGAGTTGGTAAATCAACTTTAATGGGTATGATCGTTAGAGGTGCCCAAACACCCATAAAAGTAGTTGCACTAATTGGAGAAAGAGGTAGAGAAGTTCCTGAGTTTATAGCGAAAAACTTAGGCGGTAATTTAGAAAATACTGTAATTATTGTTGCAACTTCTGACGACTCTCCATTGATGAGAAAATACGGTGCTTTTGCTGCTATGAGTGTTGCTGAGTATTTTAAAGATAAGGGCTTAGATGTTCTTTTTATAATGGATTCTGTTACAAGATTTGCGATGGCTCAAAGAGAAATTGGTCTAGCTCTTGGTGAACCACCAACTTCAAAAGGTTATCCACCTTCATCTTTAACTCTTCTGCCTCAACTTATGGAAAGAGCTGGAAAAGAGGAAGGAAAAGGCTCTATTACGGCCTTTTTTACAGTTTTGATAGAGGGAGATGATATGAGTGATCCTATTGCTGATCAATCTCGCTCTATTTTAGATGGACACATAGTGCTCTCGCGTGAACTTACTGACTTTGGAATATATCCACCTATTCATATACTACAATCAGCATCTAGAGTAATGAATGATATTATAAGCACAGAGCATCTACAAGCAGTTATGAAATATAGAAGATTATACACACTATTAAAAGAGAATGAGATGCTTATTCGCATCGGTGCTTATGTAAAAGGAACTGACTCAGAGCTTGATGAAGCGATGAATAAAAAAGAGGATATGGAAAAATTTATGTCACAGTTCTCAGATACTCAAGTGCCATACGAAGAAACAACTAAAGACTTAATCTCGCTTATGGCTATGAATCAAATATAATTGATGAGTTTAGCCAAGCATCTCTAGATGGTGTTTCTTCACTTGAAAGTGTAATGGCAAGTTTTTCATGTGTTTGATTTTCATATTTTTTCATTAAACTAATAATCTCAACATCTTTTGTGAAAATATCTATATAGGTATAAATAACACTTTTTGCAGCTTTAGTTTTATGGTTAAATAAAAAGTATTTAATTTGCATTTTAAAACTTATTCTTAGTAAATCACCAACTTTTTCTTTTCTAGCATCTAGAGTTATTAGCTCTCCAAGAACAGCTTTAATCCCTTGAATATTTCCCTTTAATGCGTGTACTTCACACTTATCAATCAGTTTAGTGTAGTGTTTTTGAAGAAGTTCTCCAAGGTCACTAAAGTGTAAATGAGCATATAAGTCCACTAACTCATAGCATGAATAAAAATCACCATTTATATACATCTCTTGAAGTTGAACCATATCATCACACATAGAGTAGAGTTGTTCAACTTTATCTTTAAATCCAGCAGTCATTTCTATTTTTGATAGACTAGTCCTTGCTAAAGAAATATTATTATTTTTTATATAAGCTTCGATTCTAATTATTGACTTTTCTATGTCATTTGCCAATGTTTTATATATTGGCATCTGAGTGAATAGAGGATTTTTAATACATATGTTATGTACTTTTTTGAAGTCCTGATTCTCTAGAGCTTTTAAAAACTCTATAAACAGGGTGTTGTGCTTTAAAATAAGTTCAATAATAGGACGCTTAGATGCAACTGTAATATAGTCTTGAAATAGTGCTTTTGCATACTCAGACTTACCTAATAGTATGTGTCTTTGAGCATTAGTAAAAGTCTTTTTCCATCTTAGTTCCATATTTTTATATTGTTTTGTTAGTTTTAATGCTGGATATTTGACACTCATCGCAAAACCAAGAGCATGATTTTTTTCAACATATAAAGTTTTAAATCTATTATAATGTTCAAAAGATTTAAATAGAAGTACAATGGACTCTCTTTTTGAATCAACATCTTTATAAATACGCATAAACTCTTTTGCAACTGTAATCTGTTGATTTACAAGTGCCTCAGCTGCATTTTTGTATGCAATGTCATAAATTTTTTCTAAGTTTTTATGCTCTTTTGTATTTAGTAGCATAGGTTCTCTATCGACAAGCTTATGAGCCTCAGGTAAATCATTATGAAGGATTAAAGAACTTAATCTTTTGGCACTTGGAAGTTCAACATATTTTATTTCTTTATTTTTTAAACAAACTATAAGTGCAGATGCATCTATGGCAAAAACCTTATATATGTTATCTTTAAATTCTATATACTTATTATGAATAATTTTATGCTCTTTGTAGTCCACAATTATCATAAAGTTTGTATTTGCGTTAATAATTAAGTATTTACTCTTAGGAATCAAAGTAATTTGGGATATTTTTCTTACAGGCAGAGTAATGTTTTTTATAACTTTATTATCTGCTATGGAAATAAATTGTAAATTCCCATCATTGTCAGCACTTACAATATTATTTTCATTTAAAAAGCATAATGATCTTTTAGCTGCTGTTGAATGAATTAGTACAATTTTATTTGCAAAAGAACTAATGTTGATGATAAAGATAGCCCCGCCATAACCACTAACAGCTAATAAATTTTTGTAAAAAGCAAAAGCACTAATAAAGTTCTTTTTTATTTTAGATTTTGGTCTTTGATATGGAAAAGAACATAGTCTTGAAAGTTGAGAAGAGGCATTATGCTTAAAAAGAAGAACTCTACCATCTGTATTCCCAGCTATGATGTATTGTGAAGAGAGGTCAAAAGTTAAAATATTAATACTATTTTTATCCAGCTCGATGTTTTGAAGTATCTTTTTATCATACATGTTTGCAATGTATAGGTGGCTCTTAGTTGTAAAGGCGATAAATTTTGAATTCGGTGAGAAGCAGATTGCAGTTGTGTTACAGTTTAGATTTGCATGTTTAAAACTAAGTTTAATATCACAATTTTGAGAGTCAATAATTTTTGCACCATGATATTTAGTACTAAAGGCAAAGGAATCATTATGTAGTCTTACAAAAGATGTTATCTCAGAGCGAGCTTGTTGGCAGTCACTAGTTACAGGCATATCAGATTATATTAGAGGGAAAATTGAGCCACTAATGTGGCTCAAGAGTTAATTAGCAAGATGGAACATTTCCACTATCGTTAGCATACTCAAAAAAGAAGTCGTAATAATGAGGAAGGTATTTACCTTTTAAAGCTTTATCTTTTACACTTGGACATATTTTTTTAAGTTCTGCAGCAAGACCTGCATCATTACCAATAGCTTTCCATTCAGCCTGAGAGTGTTGAGTCGCCATTTTGGCACCATTCATACTACAAGCACTTTTTAATTTTTTAAGGTATAGTTTTTGCCCTTTAGCTACATCAGCACTTAGTGTAACTGAACTCATGCTAATCATAACCATAGTAGCAAGTATAATTTTAACGATTTTATTCATTTCTAAATCTCCTTTTATTTATCACATTTTATCTTATATTTGATAAAAATTATATATATTATCAAATTAGTTTATGCAATTAATGAAAATGTAACAAAAAAGTAATAATTTTTTATTTATTGAACCTATTGTACATATATGTAGCCATATCTTTGGCACCGTATTCCATCCCAGCGTCAACTATTTTCTCTCTGTTATGCTCCATAACAATGTGACCTTTATCATCCTCTATGTCCGTTAATGAATCTGTTATCTCTTCTAGACTTTGACCTATCATAGTAGGGGTAAGTTTTTCTGTATTACCTGAACCATCAGTTGCGTGACACTCTATACACTTAGTGTTATATATTTCTTCTATTGTGTATTGTTTTTGGACGATTTCTTGTTTTACTTGCGCTACTTCTATAACTTTTATTTCTTGGACTTTAGGAGCTTGCATAGTTTTTGTTTGCTCTTCTTTTTGTTCGCTACATCCACTTAGTGTAAGTAAAAAAACAGCCACAAAGGCAGTTTTATAATTTTTCATAAATTTCTCCATTAGTGAACCTCTTCATCGAGATTAAATAACTTTGTGCCAAAGTAATACATCGCAATACAAAGTCCAAGTCCGCCAGCAGATATTAGCATCTCAGAAGCTGAAGGAAAGTATTCTATCCAAGTTGGTGCGAGTTGGTACTCTGTTTTTTTAAGCATCATAAGTGGCTTTAGTTGAGTGTCGTGAACTAGGTTATATCTCATAAAAAATATACCAACCATACCTATCATTGAAGCCCAAAACATAAGTACAGGACTTTTACCAAAATCTTTTAAAACAACCAGTAAAGGTATAACCATAGCAAGCAGTACCTCGAGGTGAAAAGTTATGCTTCCTAGTATATGAATTGCTACTTCACTTCTTGTTGGCATTCCGCCATAAATGTCTGTTAGCATCTTCCAAATTACTAAAAATATTAGTATTGAAATAAGTAAGCCTTGAATTTTTGCTAAACCTTCTAAAAGCTTTTTAGCTTTTTGGGGAAAGTCTAGTTTGTATTTGAAACCATACATGATAAAAGCTAAAAATATACCTGTAATAAATGCTGTTAAAATAAAGTATATAGGGTAAAAAACACCATTTGAAATAGCTCTAGCATTTAAAAAACCAAATACTCCACCTAAGTTGGAGTGAGCCGCTAAACCAACCATTAGACCAATTAGTCCAAAGATCTTTGCATTTTTCATGTCATTTTTTAGTAGGAAATAAAATTCAACAATCATAAAAGTAAGATATGTCCCATAAAGTGTTCCCATCCACCAGATAGCAGAAGTTAAACCTGGGCTTATTACATTATATATAACCATTGTTATAGGATGACCAATTTCAAAAATAATAACAGCAAATCCTGAAAGAATAGTAACGATAGAGCCAAATATTGCTCTTTTTGAAATCATTTTATAATCTTTAAAGCCAAAAACATCACCGAGTGAACCAACTATACAAAGCCCCGTTGAACTAACAACAAAAAAGACATAAACAGCTAGTAAAAGTCCCCATGGGTGTTCTCTTGTTACATTATATGAGTGATGCCCTTGTGTTAGAAAAATTGTTACACCAACGGCAAAAGCTGCCAATAAAGCTATTGTAAAAATAGCTAAAAATATATTTGTAGGAGTTTTTTCAAAACTAAAGAGTGATTTAATTGAAAAATCTTCTCGTATTGGAATAATATTGCTTATTTTCATCATATACTCCTTATGTTAGATAAAACAGTTTTGGATTTGTACCAAGATGAGGCTTGAGGGAATAATGCTCTCTTGTTCTTAATACTTCACTTATTTCACTATTTGGATCATCTAAGTCTCCAAACACTCTTACTTTTGTTGGACAGGTATTTTGACAAGCGGTAGTTGTTTCACCTCTTGCTAACCTAGTTTCAGTACAAAAGTTACATTTATCAACCGTCATGCCTCTGTCTTCTACATACCTTGCGTCATAAGGGCAAGCATTCATACAGTATGTACATAAAATACATTTCTCAGCATCCACTCTAACTACACCATTTTTATCAGTATATGTCGCTTGTGTTGGACATACATCTTGACAAGGGGCATCCTCACAGTGCTGACATTGACTTGGATGAAAAGCATTAGAAGTAATATCTAGTAAAGGATACTCTCCTTTAATCTCTCCAACACCAACCCAGATTCTGTGTTTATCCGCACCCATTAAGATGCCATTTTCTTCTTTACATGCTACTTCGCATGCTTTGCAGTTGATACAGTTTTTGTAATCAAGTGCCATTCCATATCTAGCCATAAGTTACACCTTTCTTATTTCAACATTAGTTTCATGCATCGCCGCTGCGCCATAAACAGGTTCGGTAATATCTTCGATAACCATGTTATCATTACCACCATTTTTATATGCCCAAGTTAAAGCTTCACTTTCATGACCAAAGCCATGAACAAAAAAGACTTGATTTGGAGCAATTTTTTCAGTTGGGTATGCTTTGAGATGAGTTTTTCCAACTTTTGAACTAACTTCAATCATGTCTGCAAAGTTTATGCCTCGCTCTTTTGCAATGCGTTTGTTTATCCATATAAAGTTTTCAGGCATTAAATCTCTTAACATTGAGTTATTTCCTGTTCCGCTTTGAGTAAACTGTGCATGACGACCTGTTAGAAGTTTAAACTTTCCATCTGGAACGCTAAATTCATATTCATCTCTCCAAATTGGCATAGCATCTATACCTTTGGCTGTAAAAGAAGCTATAACACACTCAACTTTTCCAGATGGAGTTTTTGGTTTACCACCATTTGTTTGGTAATATTTTTTTGCTTCAGGATAATATTGAAATTCATTTGCTGAGAGTTGTTTATAGTATCTATCTTGTTTAGGATAAAAAACACCATCTTTGTGAAGTTTCTCTGCGGCTCCAATATACATAGCTAAAGTATGATGATTTAACTCTTCTTGTGAATGTTTAAACGGAAGTGTTAAGTCAAACTCAGCATATGTATCTTCTTCGCCTTCATCTTCTATGGCATCTTGAATCTCTTCATCGTATTTTTTACTGATTTCAAAAAGAGGTTTAGATATTTTAGTTGTTAAGCCACGCATGATATCGATAACTGGTTTTGTTTCAAACATAGGGTCTATTACTTTGTTTCTTTGAGCAAAAGATGGCTCAATCCCGCCAAATGTTTTAATAGGGTCAGTTCTTTCCAAATAAGTACACTCAGGAAGTACAACATCAGCATACATCACTGTATCGCTTGGCATTGTGTCTATTGTGACAACAAGCTCCATTCTCTTTAGCATCTCGGCTGTTTTTGCGGTATTTGGCATATTCATCATAGGGTTATGTTTATAGCAAAACATACCCCTAACCTTATATGGCATAACATTCTCTAAGTATCTGTTTCTCCAACCAATCCAAGAACCACCTCCAGAAACAACAGCACAGTCACTGTATCCAACATGTCCTTCTTTATCTGTAATTTTTACAATTGCTCTTGCCTTTGCTTTTTCATAAAGAGGTTGTAAGCCTTCGTGTGGTTTTAGTGGTAAGCCAGTTCCAAAAATAAGACCACCTTTTGTGTCTATCCCTGCATGCATTGATTGAAAAATTGCCATTGCACGGCGAAGTTGAAAGTCATTTTTAGCAAAGGTACTTCTTCTTCCTGGGTAGTAGATAGCTTGAGGAGCTGCTGCCGCAAACTCTCTCGCGATGGTGTAAATATCTTTAGCTTTTATGCCCGTAAGAGGCTCGGCCCACTCAGGAGTATATTTGTTTGATAAAACACTATTTTTGTATTCATCCCAACCTTTAAAATTATCTTTTACATATTGTTTGTTAAATAGTTTTTCAGTAATAGTTACATAAGTTAAAGCTAAAACAAAAGCTAAATCAGTTCCAGGTTTTATAGCTAACCATTTGTCTGCTTTTGCCGCAGTATTTGTAAATCTAGGGTCGATGCAAATAAGCTTTGCTCCACGACCTTTAGTTCTTTTAAAAGCATCCATAGTATCAGGAGTAATGATAGCTTCTGCTCTATTTGCTCCAGCCATAATAATATATTTTGCATTGTCTAAGTCAGCTTGTGGATAAGCCCCAATAGTTACACCATAACCAGATGCAACGGTTTGTAAACATATAGAAGCATGATTTAGCCAGTTAGCAGAACCAAAGGCTTGATAAAATTGTTTAAAAGTGTGTTCTGCCATTCCTTCACCTGCACAAAAAAGTAAAGATGAACGGTTATCTTCTTCTTCTTCTAGTATTTGTGAAAGACCTGTGAATTTATCTGTTCCATTTAGGATAGCTTCGTAAGCTTCATCCCATGTAACTCTTTTAAATTTACCCTCACCTTTTTCCCCGATGCGTATCATTGGAAATTTTAATCGGTCTGGGTCATAAAGTGCTTGGATGCCAGCATTTCCTCTAGCGCATAACATATTTTTAGATTTTGGAAACATTGGATTGGGATTTAGTTTTGTAACGATGCCATTTTCAACTCTTGCTAATGCAGCACATTTATTTACACACATTTCACAAAGAGTAGCTATATCATAACTTTCTCCTGTTCCTGTTTTAGTATTTTGAAATGAAATTGTTCCTCGTGCTACGCTTGGCGAATGATTGTTTGATAATAAATTTGTACTTAAGGCAGATGCACCTAGTATACTCATACTAACAGTGCCTTGAAGAAATTTTCTTCTTGAGACCTCTACTTTCATAAGTGATACCTCCTATTCATATTTTAAAAATAATTCTTATTTAATAAAGTTTTACTTTATCACAAAAAAATCACATATTTAAAATTATAATAAAATTTATCTTATAAATAACTTCAACTAATACTTAATCACATACTTAGTAAAATATTTTTTACTTTATGATATCAATATCCTCAATCATCCCTTTATTAAAGTCTTTATGACAGGCAAAACAGTTTGACTTTGTCTTGATTTTATCAGATTTAAAGACGCTATGTTTAATATTTTTATGTGTATCTCTCCAGTATCTTGTTTTTGAAAAGGATATTCGTCCACTTTGAGCATTTGAAGAATTGATGACTTTAATAGAAATCTCTCTTGTGCTATTATTTGCACTATTTGCTTTAAGATACTCAAATATAAGTTTTTGATTTTGCAAAGAGATTTTGTTATCATCTTTTTTTTCGAGTTCTGTGATTTTTCTACCAAAATGATTTTTAAGACCACGCTGTATTTTTTGCCATGAAGAAGAAGGAAGCATAAATGGTGGGTATGGATTATGACAAGCACCACACTCCTTAAAGTATATAGGATTGTCTCTTTCATAAAGTAAAGGTTCGTGTTTATTTGCTACAAAGATATTATTTCTGTCGTAAATGGATACAAAAAAGACCATAGTACATACAAAAAGAAACACATAGGTAAGTCCTCTTTTTATTGTTCCTGTCTTAGAATCTTCCCCTTTTGCTTTTTTATATCCCGTTATCATTGCAAAAACCATATTAGTTTTGTGGTAAAACTGTTCCGTTAAAACACCCAATACATGAATAATTGCCCATGCTAGTAAGATGTATGAAGAGTAAGTGTGAATATCTAAGAGTATAAACATATATTTATAATAATGATTATTTAAAAAACCAAGGACACCATTTCCTTCTTGGATACCGTAAAGTAAAAGTCCTGTTATAGAGATAAGAGTACCAAGTGAGACTACAATAATAGTAAACCAACTTGAAGCAGGATTATGTCCTGGGGGAATCTCTCTGAAACGATTTTGAACTTTTTGAACAAAGTAATATTTTAATTCTACTAAAGAGAGTTTAAAGGTGAAAAATTTTGCATATCTAGGGCCGATAAAGCCCCATAATATTCTATATAATAGCATTAAGCCAAAAATAATTCCTATTCCAACATGAAGATTTAAAAGGTTTTCTTGGAGTGAAAAAATAAAAGAAAAAGTAAAAGATAGAGCAATAAGCCAATGTATAATTCTAGTATATATTGGCCAAACATAAACATGGTCTTTTTTTTTGTTCATTATTTAATAAATCTTATCTATAAGAAGTTGTACAGAAACTCTGTTGTTAAATTCATTTTTAGTAACTGAATATTTGCAAGTTATTTTTCTATCTGCTGGCATCTCGTAAACTCTTCTAAAAGCAATGAGTTCAAGAGTTTTTCTCTGATGTGGATATTGTCTTATTTGTATTCTTGAATGTGATTTATCACTTCCCATAAGTTTTATACTAACCACCTCAGCATCTTGGAGTAAAAATGAAGGACGAGGATTTGCTTCTCCGTAAGGTTCAAACTTTTGTAGTAGGTCTAAGAGTTCTAAGTCTATCTCATCGGTAGATAAAATACCAAGAGCATCTTCTTTAGGTAAAAAATCATTAGGACTTAGTTTAGATGCACTTTTGTTTATCGCATCTCTAAAGGCATCTATGTTTTGCTCATTAAGCCCTAATCCAGCTGCCATTTTATGTCCGCCAAACTTAGTTAACAAGTGTTCATTTTTTTTTATTAGTTCATAGATGCTTACTTCGCCAATGCTTCTAGCACTTCCTTTTGCTACTCCATCTTTTATACTTAAGACTATGGCAGGTTTTGCAAACTTATCAACAAGTCTTGCTGCAACTATGCCAACAACACCTTCATGCCAACCTTCATGTGCAACAACAATAATATTAGAAGTTGTATCTACTTTGATAATTGCTTCTTTTGTTGTTTGGACTTCTGTTTCTTTTCTTAAGTCATTTAGTTTACCTAAAAGTTCAAACTGTTTGTAGGCTTTGTTTGTATCTGTTGCTGTAAAAAACTCTAAAGCTATTGAAGCATCTTCGAGTCTTCCAGCAGAGTTTATTCGAGGAGCAATCATAAAGGCAATATCTTCACTAGAAATATATGACTTGTTTAAAAAATCTCTTATGATAATAGAAGAAGGGCGAGGTGAGGTCATTAAAACTTTTAAACCAACTTTAACAAGAGTGCGATTTATATCAATAAGAGGCATAATATCTGCAATAATTGCAATTGCCAAAATATCTAAAAATTGTTTCATATCAATGTCTAGATGCAACTCTTTTTTAACAAGTGCTAAAAGCAACCACGCGACTTGCGCTCCACAAATATCTTTAAAAGGATACTCACATGTTTGTAATTTAGGATCGACAATAGCATAAGCATCTGGTAAAAGTTTTGAAGGAGTATGATGGTCTGTTATGATGAGGTCAATATTTTTTTCTTTACAAATTTTTGCAGCCTCAATGGCGGAGATGCCATTGTCAACTGTTATAACTAACTCAGCATCTACTCTTTGTAAAACGCTAGGAGATACTCCATATCCATCTTTAAATCGATTTGGTATGATAACTTCAAGAGGATAAGGAATTTGTCTAAAAAAATCTACCATTATTGCGCTTGAACTTACTCCATCAACATCATAATCTCCAACCAAAGTGATTTTTTCTTTGTTGGCAATAGCATTGGAAATTCTTGTAGCTGATTTACTAGCATCTTGAAGTAGAGCAGGGTTCGGAATTTGTGAAAGTTTTTTTTCTTCATCTTTAAAACGAGAGGAAAGGGTATCAAAAAGTTCTTGTTTATTTAGTGTTTTCAAGTTTTGTTAACCTCGAATAAATTCGAGGTTCCTTAATTATTGAGCGTTTAAACTAGCTTTTGCAAAGTCTAGTATAATAGGGTTTGGAGTTTGAAGTCTAGAGGTAAATTCTGGATGAAACTGAACACCTAAAAACCATGGATGATCTTTAATCTCAACAGTTTCTATTAGCCCATTAGACTCTCCTGTTACAAGCATACCTGCTTTTTCTAACTCTTTACGATAGGCAGGGTTTGCTTCATATCTATGACGATGTCTCTCTAAGATAGTTTTTTCTCCGTTGTAGGCATTTCTTAAGATTGAACCAGCTTTTGTATCACAAGGGTACTCTCCAAGACGAAGAGTTCCACCCATTGGAGATTTATGAGTACGAAGTTGAGTGCCTCCACTTTGATCTAAGAAGTTATCGATTAGATAAATCATTGGATGCGGAGTGTCTTTATCAAACTCAATAGAATTAGCACCTTCAAGACCTAAAACATTTCTAGCATACTCGACAAGTGTTAGTTGCATTCCAAGGCAGATGCCAAGATAAGGAACTTTGTTTTCTCTTGCGTATTGTATCGCTTTGATTTTACCTTCAATACCGCGGTTTCCAAAACCACCAGCAACTAAAACAGAATCACAATCGCCTAAAAGTTCTTGGGCTCCTCTTTCTTCTATCTCTTCACTATCGACCCAATTAATCTCAACTCTAGTATCTAGGTGAGCACCTGCGTGGATTAAAGATTCTGTCAAAGATTTATATGCTTCTTTAAGTTCAAGATATTTTCCAACAAAACCCACAACAGTTTTGTTTTGTGGTTGAACTATTTTTTTAACTAAAGTATCCCATTTTCCCATATCTGGGTCTAACTCGCCAAGGGATAACTCTTTGGCAATAGGCTTTAAGATATGTTGTCTTAAAAATGTAACAGGAATATCGTAGATTGTAGCAGCATCTAAAGCTTCAATAACGCTATCTTGTGGAACATCACAACTCATTGCAAGTTTCTTTTTAAATGTTTTTGGAAGAGGTCGTTCACTTCTTGCGATAATCATTTGAGGAGTAATTCCGATACGACGAAGTTCTTGAACAGAGTGTTGAGTTGGCTTAGACTTCATTTCTCCAGCTGCTTTTATGTAAGGTATAAGAGTTACATGGATAAAAAAAGTTCCAGCAACTTCATCATCATGTTTCATTTGACGGATTGCTTCCATAAAAGGTAAGCCCTCTATGTCTCCAACAGTCCCCCCAAGTTCTACAATAAGAATTTCATGACCTTTCCCCGCTTTTTTTATGCGATTTACAATCTCGCCAACAATATGAGGAACAACTTGAATAGTTTGACCAAGATAACCACCAGCACGCTCACGCTCGATAACGCTAGAATATACTTGTCCTGTTGTAAAGTTAGATGATTTTAGATAAGAGCTATCAAGAAATCTCTCATAATTTCCTATGTCAAGGTCAGTTTCTGCTCCATCTTTTGTAACAAAAACTTCACCATGTTCTAGCGGACTCATAGTTCCAGGGTCAACATTTATATAGGGGTCTATTTTTAGCATACCGATTTTTTTACCTGAGTGTTTAAGTAAAGTACCAACACTAGCAGCCGTAATTCCCTTACCAAGAGAACTTAATACCCCACCAGTAACAAAAATAAATTTAGTCATAAAAAACACTCCAACAAGATTTTAATAATCGCGAAGTATAGTATAGAATCTCTTAAAATATGTATAGTTACACTTAATTAGTATATAATGTTTTTAAAAAATATAAGGTATTTGATGGACTCGACTCTTCTTTATATTGTGATGGCACTTGGTGTCTCAACAGTTTTAAACCTATTTTTAAAACGAATGGGCGTTTCATCAATTATTGGATATATAATAACAGGTACTATTTTAGTTTATGCTTTTGACTTGAGATATTTGAATGACTCTCATAGCTTAGAGTATGTTGGCGAATTTGGTATTGTCTTTTTGATGTTTACTATTGGTCTTGAGATATCCTTAGAGAAGATGGGAAGCATGAAAAAGGAAATATTTTTAAATGGCTTTATGCAGGTAGGTTTTACTGCTCTTGTTGTTTATGCTATTAGCCATTATGTCTTTGGTATGAAAGAGATTTCTGCTCTAGTCCTTGCTCTCGCTTTTGCTCTATCTTCAACAGCAGTAGTTTTAAGTTATCTTAAAAATTCAAAAGAGATTCACTCTCCTTACGGACAAAGAGCAACAGGAATACTTATTTTTCAAGACATAGCAGTTATTCCCATCTTGATTTTATTTGGGTTTTTAACAACAGGTGGCGATCACTCAATTGGTATAATATTAAGAGATACAGCGTTGAGTGCGGTTGTGGTTATTGGTTTGCTTTTTGTAGTTGGAAAAAGAGTTATGACTTGGCTCTTAAAGTTTTCTGCTTCAAGTGAGGTTGATGAACTGTTTATGGGTTCTGTTTTGTTTATAGTTGTAGGCGCTTCGCTTTTGGCTTCATCTATGGGTTTTACTTATTCTTTAGGTGCTTTTGTAGCTGGAATGATAATCGCTGACACAAAATATCATCATAAGGTAGAGGTTGATATCGCACCTTTTAAAGATATACTTTTAGGAACTTTTTTCATTATTGTTGGTATGAAAATTGATGTAGTCTTCTTTATGAACAATATCATCTTAATTGTAGGTATCTTTGCTTTAGTTTTAGTTTTAAAAACTATTATCATTTATGTTTTACTTCGCATAACTTCTGAGCATTCAACTTCATTAAAAACAGCATTGGCATTATCTCAAGTTGGAGAGTTTTCTTTTGTAATATTTGCAGTTGCTTTTTCTGGTAACTTATTGGAGCCAGAATTAGGCGCACTATTTATTCTTGTAGTTATATTTTCTATGATGGTAACACCATTTTTTCTAACTCGCATCAATGCGATTGTTGATTATTTTACGCATGAAGAGTATATGTCACTAGATGTTAAAGAGTTTTCCACGCGAGAAAACCATGTTATAGTGTGTGGATATAGTGTTGTTGGTAAGTTTGTTGCTAAGGATTTAGACATGTTAGAAGCTCCATATATTATTGTAGACAACTCTCCAAAACATGTTCAAGAAGCATTAGATAGAGGACTAGAAGCTTACCTTGGTGATATGTCAAAACTTTCAATGCTTGAGGCACTTCATACTGAAAGTTCGGCTGCTGTGATAGTTACACTTGATAATATTGATAAAAAAAGAGCAGTTTGTGAAGCAGTTTTAAACCATACTAAAGATATAAACCTTATAGTAAAAGTTACTTCTTTAGAGCATAAGAATACACTAAAAGATTTAGGTGTAGATATTATAGTTGATGGAAAAAAAGAAGTGGCACGGGTTTTAGTTGAGAGAATGCTTACTTGTCAGTTAAAATATAATATAAAGTAAGAAGAAAAAGGGACTTGTTCCTTTTTCGGACTACTAGCTAATTGCCTCTAGAACCTGGTTTTATAGCTTTACTTCCATCTTTGCACAATGGACAAGCATCTGGAGAGTACATTTCGAATGTAAAATCAGCAAGAGCAAAAAATGGTATGTCTTGAGGAAGTTTGCAGTTAGGTTTTGTTTGGATGCTATTGTTTTGTCGTTTACAAAAACCACGATTAGCGAGTGCTGCAACACCAACTATTTCGCCACCAAGTTCTTTTACAACTTTAGCCGCTTCCATGGCAGAACCACCTGTTGTAATGATGTCCTCACACATTAAAACTTTTTCGCCCTTACTTACTTCAAAGCCACGACGAATATTCATAACACCATCAACTCTCTCAGCAAATATAAAACGAACACCAAGAGCCTGAGCTAGGGCAAAACCTGCGATGAGTCCACCAAGTGCAGGAGCGCAGACTGTATCTATCTTAAGTCCACTTTCTTTGATGTCTTTAGATAGTGCATCTGCTAAAGTTTTTGCAGTTTTTGGGTCTTCTAACACTTTTGCAGATTGTAGATAAAACTGTGAGTGATTTCCACTGCTAAGCTTAAAATGCCCTTCTAAAAGAGCATCTGCATCCATATATATTTTTTTAACATCCATCTTGCTTACCTTTAACTGAATTAAACTTTTAGTATTTCTGTTTCTTTATTTTTTAAAATAGTTTCTATTTTTGTAGTAAATTTATCAGTTGTTTTTTGTATAGAATCTTGAGCAGATTTTGATTCATCTTGTGTGACTTCTTTATCTTTTTCAAGTTTTTTTATTTGGTCGTTCGCGTGTTTTCTATCGTTTCTAATAGAAACTTTTGCATTCTCACCCATTCCCTTCATTTGCTTAACCGACTCTTTTCTTTGCTCTACTGTCATAGCAGGAAAGTATAGTTTTATTTGATCTCCATCGTTATTCGGACTTGCTCCGACATTACCTGAAGAGATTGCCGACTCTATAAGTGATAACAAATTCTTTTCCCAAGGATTAATTACAATAGTTGTTGCATCTACAGCGATTACTGAACCAACTTGATCTAAAGAAGTTGGAGTTCCATAATAATCAATTTTTACATTATCTAAAACAGAAGTTGTAACTTTTCCTGTTCTAAGTGTTTTAAAATCTCTTTGCATATGCTCTATGCTTGATGTCATTTTAGTTTCACATTCGTCATGTATTTCATTTAGCATTTATCTTCCTTGTTGTTTGAAAAATTAGTATGATATTGTAGCGAGAATAGTTTAAAGGATAGAAATAGTTGCGAAATCGCAACTATTTTGTTGTATTTGTCGTTGGAGTTGCTTCTTTGGCAACAGGAGCAGCAAGTGGTGCTTCAATAGGAGTAGTCGCATTTGGTGCTACAACTTTTGTTGTCTCAACTATGTTGTCTACAACAGATGCCTGAGCACTACTTGAGTAAAGGTACCCTAGAGCAATGGTGTTTGAAACAAACAAAAAACCTATAAGAAATGTAGCTTTTGCTAAAAAAGCAGTCGGTCCCTTAGCTCCAAAAACAGACTCATTAGAGCCACTATATGCGCCAAGACCTATGCTTGAGCTTTTTTGTAAAAGTACAGCTATTACTAGTATTACGACTAAAACTATCTGAACAATAAGTAAAAAACTAGTTGTCATTTATAAATTCCTTTAATTACGCTAACGCTTGGTTTCCTTTGGCAGGAAGCCCATCGCACTAGTGCGATTTATTTTCCATGCAGTTTGAAAGTTGCGAATTATACCCAAATAATTTAATTATTACAAAATTGGATATAATTTCAGAAAAATATTGGACAATTATGAAAGATTTTAGAAATGTTATTTTTATTTTAGTTATTGCTACTTTTCTTTTACAGATGTATGTTTCAAAAAAAGATAAAGAGCTAGAACAACAAAGTCAAAAACAAAGTATTGCTATTTCTAATTTTAGTATCTATGATATTGCTAATCATATTTCACAAGAGACTTTTGACATTATTACGATTTTGCCTTTTGGTGTAGATGCTCATAGTTTTGAACCAACGCCAAAATTAATGGCTAAGATTTTACAGAGCGATTTAGTTATTTACAGTGGAGCGGGACTTGAACCTTGGACACACTCTTTTGAGTTTAAGTCGAGAGTTGTTGATATGAGTAAATATGTGAAGCTTAATAGTCTAGATATTGATGAACACTCTCATCATGCTCACCATGAAGATGAAGCATCTGACCCACATTATTGGTTAGATATACAAAACATGATTATTGCAACGAAGCTTATTTGTAAAGAGTTTATAAAATTATCTCCAAAAGATAAAGAGCTGTTTGAGACAAATCGAGATAATTATATAAAAATGTTAAAAAGTCTAGATGCTAAGTATAAAACAACACTTGAAAATTGTAAAAAAGACACAATCATAGTAAATCATAATGCATTTTCGTATTTAAGTAAAAACTATGGTTTTGGTATTGAAGCACTAAGTGGTCTTTCTCCAGATGCTCAGCCAAGTGCTAAGAGTATGGTTAGACTTATAGAGCACATAAAAGAGCATAACATATCAACCGTATTTTTTGAGAGTTTTGTAAGTGATAAGGCTATAAAAAGCATAGCGAACGAGGCACAAGTTAGCGTTGATGTTCTTCAACCTTTAGGAAATATCACGCGTGATGAAGCTGATAAAAAACTCTCTTATGAAACCATAATGCTAGAAAATTTAGAAAAAATCTCAAAAGCTTTGGAATGTGAATGAAGTTTTCACTTCCTATCTTTGATGTAAAAAATCTTACTTTTAAAATAAAAGGTCAAGAGATACTTTCAAACATCTCTTTGGAGATTTATAGCGCAGAGTATATTGCAATCATTGGACCAAATGGTGGCGGAAAAACAACACTAATTAGAATTCTTTTAGGCTTAGATGCTCCCACTAGTGGCGAGGTTAGAATCTTTGGAAAAAAAATCAAAAAGTTTAAAGAGTGGGGGAAGATAGGTTATGTTCCTCAAAGAGCGACTCATGTAGATGCCTCGTTTCCTGCTACTGTGCAAGATGTTGTTAAGATGGGAAGAATCTCGCAAAAAGGTTTTTTTAAAAGTTTTAATAAAGAAGATGAATTAATCGTCCTAGATGCAATGCAAAAAATGGATGTTAGCGAGTTAAAAGATAAGATGATTGGAACACTCTCTGGCGGGCAAAGACAAAGAGTTATGATAGCTAGAGCATTAGCATCCAGACCAGAAATTTTGATTTTAGATGAGCCAAATACAGGGGTGGATGTTCCTTCACAAAAAAGGTTTTATGCCCTTTTACAAGAATTAAATACAAATGAAAAAATAACAATATTATTTATTACCCACGATATAGGCGTGATAGCAGATGATATAGCTAGGCTCTTTACGATTAATCAAAAAGCAACAATCTGCAATAACCCAAAAGAAGCTTTGAGTTGTGAAGAGATGAGTGAGCTTTACGGTATAGATGCTCATTTACTTCACAACCATAAGCATGGGCATTAAGATGAGTGAAATGCTTTCCTACGATTTTATGCAAAGAGCTTTTTTGGCAGGTATGATTATTGCCGTTCTTGCTTCTGTTAGTGGAACTTTTATTGTACTTAGACGCTACTCTATGATAAGTGAAACTCTTGCTCACGCAGCTCTTGTTGGTGTTGCTGTTGGCTTGGTTGCAGGCTTGAACCCTATTTGGATGGCTGTGATTGTATCTATTTTATCGGCATGGCTTATCGAGTATTTAAGAGGTCAGTTTTCTTTGTACTCAGATGCTGTTTTAGCCATAATGCTATCTGGTTCTTTGGCAATAGCAGTAATCATAGTTTCTTTAGGCGGTGCTTTTAACAACTCACTATTTTCTTATCTTTTTGGCTCCATTCTATCTGTAAGTACACAAGATGTTTGGACAATAGCAATATTTGGAGTACTGTGTTTAGGAGTTCTACTTGCCTTTTCAAAAGAGTTTTATTTTATTGCTTATGATGAAGAAGTAGCGCAAACAAGCGGAATAAAAGTCAAATTATTAAACTTTTTACTTGTGAGTATTGTTGCTGTTATTATTGCTCTTTCTATTAGGGTTGTTGGGAGTTTACTTATTGGGGCATTGATGGTTATACCTACTGTTTCAGCACTTCAGTTTAGACAGGGTTTTGTAAAGACAATTCTTATCTCTTTAGTTTTTGCTCTACTTAGTGTTATCTCTGGTATGACTCTTTCTTTTTACTTCTCACTTCCTTCTGGGGCTACTATCGTGTTGTCTATTTTAGTTATTTTTATAGTTTCTTTAGTTAGTAACAAAAGATGAAGGTAAGCTCAGAATTTTCAAAACATGCTACGGAGTACGGTAGCTATAATATAATCCAAAAAAAAGTCATAAAAAAACTACTCAAAAATGTTAAAGGAAAACCTAGAAATATTTTAGATTTAGGTTGTGGTAGTGGTAGTTTACATGACAGCCTTACATGGAAGTATAAACATTTTACAGGTGTAGATTTCGCGGCTGGCATGCTTGAACTACATCCAAAAGCAAAAAATTGTGAATGCATCTATGGTGACTTTAACGATAAAACACTTTTTGAAAACTTATCAACATATAGTTATGATTATATTTTTTCAGCATCTGCTTTGCAGTGGGCAGATGACCTTGAGATGGTGTTTAAAAATATAAAAGAGTTGAATGCACCAGTAGCTTTAGCTGTTTTTACGCAAAATACTTTTAAAACTTTAAGTGAAACAGCATCTATAAAACCACTTTTAAGAAGTGTAGGTACAATAAATAAACTTCAAAAAAAATACTTTGACGCAAGTTTTGAAGTTGTTAAGTATAAATTAGAGTTTCACTCAACAAGAGAGATGTTTAAGTATATAAAAAATAGTGGAGTAAGTGGTGCAAGAAAAGTACTAGATTATAAACAAACGAAAAAACTTTTAAATGAATATCCTCTAAATTATTTAGAATTTGAAGTTGTTTTTATTCACTCTCGTTAAGTATTATTTCTTTTTCAAGAGTATAAAGTTCGTATCTTATATATTTAAAATTTTCACTATAAGCGATATTATTAAGTTTAAAAAGTTCTTCTAAAACACGGGAAGATTCCTGAGCTCTTTTAAAGTTTGCAAGAATTATACTCTTTATGTCTGTTCTGGTTTGCTCACTTTTTGTAGATGGACGAAGAACATCATTAATGCTATCTCTGTTAGTCAAAAGTTCTGTAGTCTCTTGAATTCTTGCTTTATGTCTAAGTTCTTTGAGTTTTTTTGAGAGAGTTTTGTTATTGTCACGATAACGCATTATATCTTCTACAACGCGAATACCTTCTTTTAAGCGATTCAAGTTTGCATCACACACCCGAAAAAGTTCGGGTGAAAGTTGATTTTTAGTCATCGCCACCAAATATTCCAAATAAGTGCAATAATGCAGTAAAGATATTTAAAAAGTCTAAATAAAGTGCAATTGCTCCGTCTATTGGAGTTTCATAAGCACCTCTCATAATATTTTGAGTATCATAAACTACCAAGATGCTAAATAAAAATACAACAGCTCCAGATATGATAACGCTTAACATTGGATTACCCAAGAATATGTTTATGACAGAAAAGCCAATAACAACAAAAAGAGCGATCATTAAAGGTTTACCATAAGATGTAAAGTCTTTGGTAGTTTTAATAGCATAAAAACTCATTGCTCCGAAAACTACTGATGTCATAGCAAAGGCATTACCAATAATTGCACCACCGCCACTCATGCCAAGAGTACGAGCAAGCAAAGGAGCTAGCATTAAACCTGTCATAAATACAAAAGCAAACATAACTACAAGGTTAATCCCTGGCTTATGTTTTACAAAGTGAAGACCGATTAATAGTCCGATCTCTAATAAAAACAGTGGTAAAAACCATGCTGCAATTGCTCCTGCCATAGGAACACCAACATAAGCACCAACTGCTCCGGCCATCATAGAAGCTGCGAAGAGCTTATATGTTTCTTTTACAAAAGAGATAATTTGTGTGTCGCTTTTTGCGACATTTTCATAAGTAGATGAATCGCTTCTAGCGTAATCACGGTCATATAGTCCCATATTTTCCTCCTAAGAAATTATTTTGTTAAGAGAATTTTATATATAAAGAGTTAATGCATAGCAACAAACAAAATTTCTCTATACTATATATAAGAACTTAGGAACAAGTTTAATAATTAATACTGAAAATAAACACTCTAATGTAAATCTTCATATTTCTTCTAAATACTATTGACATTGAAGGTTGCTTTGTCTATAATTCCCATCCACAAACACAGAGACCTAATGTTTAGGCTCACGGGAGACTTCGATAGGAGTTAACCAAAAGATGTTTGAGATCATTGAAAACTAAGCAAGTAATAGACTTAATAATAACTATTAAGTTGGAAGTATTACTTAGAAATAACTAATATAACAACAACCGTCTATTCTATTAGTTACCAGATATAACTTAGGTTATGTTTGGTTCCCAAATAGTAATAGATACTATTATTCTATGCTCGAAATGGCATAGAACATACAACAAAAAGTCGTAACTAATACTTTAAGCAGTAGTTAGTTTAGACTATAAAACAATAAGCCAATGAATTTTAATTCTTGGGCAAAAGATCAGTAATATGTAGCAATACATACTTTACATGATTTGGAATCTACTTAAACTAAATCTGAAACTACTTGTTAGTTTCTAGCTTCAGTGAGAGGAATTGAGAAGGGACTTGTTCCTTTTCAAGGAGACCAATAATTATGGAGAGTTTGATCCTGGCTCAGAGTGAACGCTGGCGGCGTGCTTAACACATGCAAGTCGAACGGTAACAGAGAAGAGCTTGCTTTTCTGCTGACGAGTGGCGCACGGGTGAGTAATATATAGTTAATCTGCCTCGAAGATTGGGATAGCCATTGGAAACGATGATTAATACCAAATAATCCTTCTCTACATAAGTAGAGTTGGTAAACGTTTTTTCGCTTCGAGATGAGACTATATCCCATCAGTTAGTTGGTAGTGTAAGAGACTACCAAGGCAATGACGGGTAGCGGGTTTGAGAGGATGATCCGCCACACTGGTACTGAGACACGGACCAGACTCCTACGGGAGGCAGCAGTGAGGAATATTGCACAATGGGGGAAACCCTGATGCAGCAACGCCGCGTGGAGGATGACGCATTTCGGTGTGTAAACTCCTTTTATATGTCAAGAAAATGACGGTAGCATATGAATAAGCACCGGCTAACTCCGTGCCAGCAGCCGCGGTAATACGGAGGGTGCAAGCGTTACTCGGAATCACTGGGCGTAAAGGACGCGTAGGCGGGTTGGTAAGTCAGATGTGAAATCCTACAGCTTAACTGTAGAACTGCATTTGAAACTACTAACCTAGAGTATGGGAGGGGGAGATGGAATTAGTGGTGTAGGGGTAAAATCCGTAGATATCACTAGGAATACCGAAAGCGAAGGCGATCTCCTGGAACATTACTGACGCTAAGGCGTGAAAGCGTGGGGAGCAAACGGGATTAGATACCCCGGTAGTCCACGCCCTAAACGATGAACACTAGTCGTCGGGATGCTTGTCATCTCGGTGATGCACTTAACAGATTAAGTGTTCCGCCTGGGGAGTACGGTCGCAAGATTAAAACTCAAAGGAATAGACGGGGACCCGCACAAGTGGTGGAGCATGTGGTTTAATTCGAAGATACGCGAAGAACCTTACCTAGCCTTGACATTGATTGAACTCAGTAGAGATACAGAGGTGCCCTTCGGGGAGCATGAAAACAGGTGCTGCACGGCTGTCGTCAGCTCGTGTCGTGAGATGTTGGGTTAAGTCCCGCAACGAGCGCAACCCTCGTCCTTAGTTGCCAGCAGGTTAAGCTGGGCACTCTAAGGAGACTGCCTTCGCAAGAAGGAGGAAGGTGAGGACGACGTCAAGTCATCATGGCCCTTACGGCTAGGGCTACACACGTGCTACAATGGGGCGTACAGAGAGTTGCGATACCGCGAGGTGGAGCTAATCTCTTAAAGCGTCTCTCAGTTCGGATTGGAGTCTGCAACTCGACTCCATGAAGCTGGAATCACTAGTAATCGTAGATCAGCAATGCTACGGTGAATACGTTCCCGGGTCTTGTACTCACCGCCCGTCACACCATGGGAGTTGATTTCACCCGAAATTGGGAAGCTAACCTTCGGGAGGCTACCACTTACGGTGGAATTAGCGACTGGGGTGAAGTCGTAACAAGGTAACCGTAGGAGAACCTGCGGTTGGATCACCTCCTTTCTAGAGTAAAGAAGAATCATTCGTTTGATTACTTCATACAAAAAGAAAATCTCACAGTTGTTATTAATGTTTATTACTTGCTTAGTTTTCAGTGATCAGAATTCATTTGAAATGAAATATACACTTTAGGGCCTATAGCTCAGCTGGTTAGAGTGCACCCCTGATAAGGGTGAGGTCCCAGGTTCAAGTCCTGGTAGGCCCACCATTTTTCGAGCATTTGCATTTGAAAAGTTGACTCAGATACTAAAGTATTCTTCGCCACCTTTTCAAATACAACTACTTCGAAAAACAAGTAAGACACAAAAATAAGAAACCTAATAAAAGAACTAAAGAGATTTAGCTTTTTTATTAGACTTCTATTTATATTAGTCTTGTTCATTAAATTATAATTGTTAAAGTCAACATATAATAATAAGAAACATATCGTATATTAAATTATAAGATAAGTAAATTATTAATTATAAACTAAATAACTACAATAAACAAATTACTAACTTGATTAGTTAAAATATCAGTAATGGTATTAGTACATTAACCAAGGTAGTGAACGCAAATTAGAATAATAAAAAAGATATTAAGGGCCATAGGTGGATGCCTTGGCTAGTAGAGGCGATGAAAGACGTATTAGGCTGCGAAAAGCCTCGGGGAGCTGCCAAAGAGCTTTGATCCGGGGATTTCTGAATGGGGCGACCCAGCATGGAGCGATTCATGTTATCTATATTTATATAGAGGCGAACTCAGGGAAGTGAAACATCTCAGTACCTGAAGGAATAGAAATCAAACGAGATTCCCAAAGTAGCGGCGAGCGAAATGGGAATAGGGCACTTAGTGATAATATAGATGTTAGCAGAACACTTTGGAAAGAGTGAGCATAGAGGGTGATACTCCCGTAAGCGAAAACATTTATATGGTACTAGACTAAGGAACGAGTAGGTCGGGACACGTGTTATCTTGACTGAATATGGGGGGACCACCCTCCAACCCTAAATACTACTACTAGACCGATAGCGAACAAGTACCGTGAGGGAAAGGTGAAAAGGACCGCGGTGAGCGGAGTGAAATAGAACCTGAAACCTATGGCTTACAATCATTCGGAGCACTATTGAATTACTTTTGTAATACAAGTGTGACGGACTGCCTTTTGCATAATGAGCCTGCGAGTTGTGGTATCTAGCAAGGTTAACCTAACGGGGAGCCGTAGCGAAAGCGAGTCTTAATAGGGCGACATAGTTAGATGCTGCAGACCCGAAACTAAGTGATCTATCCATGAGCAGGTTGAAGCTGGTGTAAGAGCCAGTGGAGGACCGAACCCGTAGAAGTTGAAAATTCTTGGGATGACTTGTGGATAGGGGTGAAAGGCCAATCAAACTTAGTGATAGCTGGTTCTCTCCGAAATATATTTAGGTATAGCCTCGAGCATTAGCATACAGGGGTAGAGCACTGACAGGGCTAGGGCTGCTTACCGCGGTACCAAACCCTATCAAACTCCGAATACTGTATGTGTAACCTCGGGAGTCAGGCGTAGGGTGATAAAATCCTATGTCGAGAGGGGAACAACCCAGACTAACAGCTAAGGTCCCAAAGTTTTATCTAAGTGGAAAAGGATGTAGAGTTGCTGTGACAACCAGGAGGTTGGCTTAGAAGCAGCCACCCTTTAAAGAAAGCGTAACAGCTCACTGGTCTAGCGATTCTGCGCCGAAAATATAACGGGGCTAAGATAAACACCGAAGCTTTAGATTTGGTATAACTACCAAGTGGTAGGAGAGCGTTCCATTCAGCGCTGAAGGTACACCGGTAAGGAGTGCTGGAGCGGATGGAAGTGAGCATGCAGGCATGAGTAGCGAGAAAAGGGATGAGAATTCCCTTCGCCGTAAACCCAAGGTTTCCTACGCGATGCTCGTCATCGTAGGGTTAGTCGGGACCTAAGTCGAGTCCGAAAGGGGTAGACGATGGCAAATAGGTTAATATTCCTATACCGACATTACATCATTTGAGTGATGGGGGGACGCATAGAGTTAAACGAGGTCACCGATGGAAGTGTGGCTCGAAGGAAGTAGGTTGAAGAGTAGGCAAATCCGCTCTTCATGAAACCGAGATCTTACAGGCAGTTCAATCTCTTCGGAGAGCGAACTGAATCGTTGATACTGTCGTGCCGAGAAAAGCCTCTAAACGAGATGTAATGTTGCCCGTACCGTAAACCAACACAGGTGGGTGAGATGAGTATTCTAAGGCGCGTGGAAGAACCATTGTTAAGGAACTCTGCAAACTAGCACCGTATCTTCGGTATAAGGTGTGCCAGAGAGGTTATGGGATTTACTCCCAAAAGCTTCTCATGGTCGCAGCAAAGTGTCCCTCCCGACTGTTTACCAAAAACACAGCACTCTGCTAACTCGTAAGAGGATGTATAGGGTGTGACGCCTGCCCGGTGCTTGAATGTTAAAAGGATTGCTTAGCTTTGCGAAGGCATGAATTGAAGCACAAGTAAACGGCGGCCGTAACTATAACGGTCCTAAGGTAGCGAAATTCCTTGTCGGTTAAATACCGACCTGCATGAATGGCGTAACGAGATGGGAGCTGTCTCAACAATGGATCCAGTGAAATTGTAGTGGAGGTGAAAATTCCTCCTACCCGCGGAAAGACGGAAAGACCCCGTGCACCTTTACTATAGCTTGACACTGCTATTGGGATATTCATGTGCAGGATAGGTGGGAGCCATTGATTCTAGGACGCCAGTTTTAGATGAGGCAATCTTGAGATACCACCCTTGAATATTCTGATAGCTAACTCGGTACGATTATCTCGTGCGAGGACAATGTCTGGTGGGTAGTTTGACTGGGGCGGTCGCCTCCTAAAGAGTAACGGAGGCTTACAAAGGTTAGCTCAGAGGGGTTGGAAATCCCTCGTAGAGTATAATGGCATAAGCTAGCCTGACTGTAAGACATACAAGTCGAGCAGAGTCGAAAGACGGTCATAGTGATCCGGTGGTTCTGTGTGGAAGGGCCATCGCTCAAAGGATAAAAGGTACGCCGGGGATAACAGGCTGATCTCCCCCAAGAGCTCACATCGACGGGGAGGTTTGGCACCTCGATGTCGGCTCATCGCATCCTGGGGCTGGAGCAGGTCCCAAGGGTATGGCTGTTCGCCATTTAAAGCGGTACGCGAGCTGGGTTCAGAACGTCGTGAGACAGTTCGGTCCCTATCTTCCGTGGGCGTAGGAGAGTTGAAGAGAGCTGACCCTAGTACGAGAGGACCGGGTTGGACGTACCACTGGTGCACCAGTTGTTCTGCCAAGAGCATCGCTGGGTAGCTACGTACGGATGAGATAACCGCTGAAAGCATCTAAGCGGGAAGCCAACTCTAAGATGAACTCTCCCTGAAGATCGCAGTAAGACTAACTGCTTGATAGGCTGGATGTGTACGCAGAGTAATCTGTTTAGCTGACCAGTACTAATAGATCGTTTGTCTTTTTTTTACATACTCTTTAATTAGAGTGCAATTCGTTCACTACCTTGTTTAGTGTATTAAGCTCCAAAAGCGTAATACAAATAGTTATTTAGTTCGTTGACTTTATATTCTATGCTTAGAAATGGCATAGAACACACGACAATTAATATTTAATGAGTACTCACTCATAATAATGACTCGTACAGTCACATATAAATATACTTAGGTATCTTTATATGTGATTGTCTAGGTGGCTATAGAGAGAGGGAAACGCCTGGTCCCATTCCGAACCCAGAAGCTAAGCCTCTCATCGCTGATAATACTGCAGATTGCATCTGTGGAAATGTAGGTCGCTGCCTAGTTGATCATTTCTTAACTCTTTTTTTTACTTTACTATCATCTTATATAAAATCTTTATTTATTTCCCAGATATTATTCACTTTATCCATATTCACACTTTTTAATCTTTCTATGAAATATGCTCTGTTTACTTCTTTTAGAAACTTCTTTCGTATATATTTGAAAAATGTATGATTTAATTGTGATAATATTGTTACAATTATACACAATGTGAAATTATTATCACAAAATATATTTTTTAAAATTTATCACTAAATTAAATATTTTTATTCAATTTACTACTTATTTTAGCTTATTTGCTATATTTAGAGTTTAAAAAGTACAATTTACTAACTATTAACTCAGTTTAGTATCAATTTCTAAAAAAGTTACAATATAAATATGTTATTTAATAATAAAGTTTAATAAATAATTAAAATAACCTCTCATATAATGACTCCAATCAAGATAATAATTTATCTTAATAATTTATATTTACTCGATAGGAGAGAAAATGAAAAGAACAATTAAATTAGCAGTGGTAGCTACATTAACTTTAGGTGCAACATCAGTATTTGCTACAAATGGTTCAAACTTAATAGGTACTGGCGCTAAAGCTCGTGGTATGGGTGGTACGGCTATTGGTGTTACTCACGGTGCTGAGTCTGGTTTAACAAATGCTGCTTTAATTACTTCAGTAAAAGGTACTGAGATTTCTTTTGGTGGCACTATCTTTATGCCAAATGTTGAAAGAAGTATGCGTGGAAATACTGATAAAAGTACTGCAGATATGAATGTAATTCCTTCTGTGTCTATTGCTAACAAAGCTAATGATAACTTTTATTGGGGTATAGGTATGTGGGGAACTGCTGGCATGGGTGTTGATTATCGAGATGATACAGCTGCAGGAACGTATAATATGGTTACAAATTTACAGCTAATGCAATTTGGTGTACCATTAGCATACACAACGAATAATTTTAGTGTAGGCTTAACGCCATTACTTCAATATGGTTCATTAGATATTGATTATAATAGTCCATCAAATAGACATTCAGGTGTGTCACAAGATTTACAGTTTGGGTATAACTTAGGCCTATCTTATGAAATTTCAAGTGTTACTATTGGTGCTATTTATAAGTCTGAAATTGAAATGGAATATAAAGGTCAACTCACAAGTGCAGGTTCTGACTTTGGTTTAACTCTTAATGATAAATTATCTACACCTGCTGAACTTGGTATTGGTGTTAGTTACAATACGAAAGAACATACAGTAGCTTTAGATTACAAACAAATTAAATGGTCAAGTGCATCTGGTTATGAAGATTTTGCTTGGGATGATCAAAGTGTAATTTCTATTGGTTATGAGTATGCAACAACGAATTGGGCAGCTCGTATTGGTTATAACTATTCAGCAAGTCCAATATCAGAGCAAGATGTTACTAAACCTGGCGGATACTCTAAAAATGCACTTAATCTACTTGGTTTTCCTGCTATTGTAGAGTCTCACATAACTCTTGGTGGTACATATAATGTAAATAAAACAACTTCAATTGATTTAGCCTATACTTATGCTCCTGAAGTTTCAGAAAAATTTGCTGGTGCTGATGGTGGTGGTACATTTGATGTAGAGACTAAACACTCACAAACAGCTCTTAGTCTTGGTCTTAACTACACATTTTAAAATTTTATATGAATTATGATACAATTATCATAATAATAAAGTGATAGCTTTGTGATAAGTATCGCTAACTCCCACTCAAGGAAAAAAAATGTTAATAAAACTTTTAAAAACAACACTTGCGCTTAGTATCGCTGCAACTATTGCATTTGGTGCAGAGGCAGTAAGATTTAATGTAGTAGAGAAAAATGCAGAAAAACAATATAATACTCTAGTAAATGAGAAGATTGAAAGTATTGGTTTTATCTTATCTGACCCTCATGCTAGAATAAACGACGCTTACAAAGTAAAGTATGGTAAAAAAGTTTTAGCAAATGGTAAGCCAAACCCTCAATTTGATTCCAAGTGGGTAGAGCGTTTAGATAATCTTGGTTTTTTCTCTATCGCCAATGATGAAGCGCTTCGTTCGTTACTTTTAAAAGCTCCAGAATTAGGTGGATTTTCACCATTTAACCTGCATGTATATAAAAACAAAAATGAAAATAAAACTTATGTTGGACATATTGTTCCAAGTTTGATGCTTGATATTGTAGGGGTTAAAGATAAGGCTATTAGAAGTGAGTTTGAAGCGATGTTCCCTGCACTTGATGAGTTAGTGCAAAAAGAGATTGGTGGAAAAGTAGAGATAAGTCAATACAGTGCATTACCTGCAAAGAAAATGATGAAATTTGAGATAACTTTTGATAGACCAGCTGATTTGGAAGATTATCTTGATGAATTTCAAGAAGGTTTTGAAGAAGCATTTGAAGAAAAAGAGTATATTATTGCTGGATTTAAGAACTTTAAAGAAGCATATGATGATGCTGATTTAGAGTTTGATAAATATGATGCATATTTTGTTTATTCTTTATGTCATTTCACATATTCTTATAACATGTTTAATAAAGGTCGCCCAGATGCTGGTGCTTTTGCTCCTTGTTCTATGTATATGTATATAGAAAAAGATTCAAACAAGTTAATAATTGGTATGCCAATGCTAAGAACATGGGTTGCTGCTTTAAATATAAAAGATAAAGTAATGGGTAAATCAGTTGATGATTTAGATGCTGAAATTATCCAAATTATGAAAAGCTTGGGAGCTAAAGAGATATGAAAAAACTACTTGCAAGTTTAGTAGTAGTATCGCTTTTTATTTTAACTGGATGTAGTGCATCTGGACCAGAGGCACCAAAAACCGGACTAGAAGGTAAAGAAATTAGTGCTTATCTTCAAGGCTCTTTCATAGATGTTAAAGAAGCCCAGAGTAAACTTAAAAATGCTGGTTTTGAAGTTCTAGCAACTTATAAACCTGTAAAAAAAGGTACGACAATAGTTTTTACAAATGAAGCATTAAAGGCTGAAGCGGCAAAACCAGGTCGTGCTCATGTGGCAGTACTTCGTCTTTTTGTAGATAAAAAAGAAAAAACTATTAGTTTTACAAATCCTGTTTATTTTGGAAAAGCATTTATGCAAGCACAATATAATCATGCTGTTTTTAATGCTCAAAAAGAAGCTATAAATAAAGAATTCGCAGGACTTAAAGGTTCAAAAGACAAACTGAAATTTGATAATTTGAGCGAGTTTCATTTTATGATGGGTATGCCATATTATAAAGATGCAGATGAATTAGGACTTGGAGCAAATGAAGAGTTACTAGCAAAAGCAAAAACCTATAAAAAAGGGAAACTTCTTATATTTGAACTTAAACTTTCTGATCGTACTACACTTTTGGGTTACGATTTAGGAAAAAGAACAAAAAAATTCGTTAAAAAGATAGGTAGAGCAAATGCTACTGTTCTTCCTTATTGTATTTCTATTGAGAATGGGAAAGCTAGTTCCTTAGAAGCTAAATACTATCTAGCTTTGAGTTATCCACTTTTAACTATGGGAGAGTTTATGACCATTGGTTCTGTGCCAGGTGCTATAGTAAAAGACTTAAGAAAGCCTTTTAAGTAGTATTAGGTATTCTATAACCTCGAACTTTTGTTCGAGGCTTTGTATTAAATCATTATAGCTTCGCGTTTACCCTTTTTAACTTCACCGATTAGATAACCATCAGTTTTACTTAAAATAGTATCAACATTTTTATCTTCAACCACAAGTATCATACCAACACCCATATTAAATGCTCTAAACATTTCATCAGCATCTACATGTTGTCCAATTAAATCAAAAATTGGAAGAACTTTTATGGAATCTTTTTTAACTTCTGCCATTAAGCCTTCTGGTAAAACACGAGGAAGATTTTCAACGATTCCACCACCAGTAATATGAGCCATTCCAACTATCTCATTTTTTAACTCTTTGAACATTTTTACATAGATGTTTGTTGGCTCAAGAAGAGTCTCGATAAGAGGTTTACCATTAAAGTCTTCGTTGAAGTCTAGTTTCATTTTATCAAAAAGAACTTTTCTAGCAAGAGAAAAACCGTTTGAATGAAGTCCAGAACTTGGAAGAGCAATGAGTTTGTGTCCTGCACGAACTAAAGAAACTCTATCCATTTCACTTTTTTCAGCTACTCCAACAGCAAAACCTGCTAAATCGTAATCATCCTCAGAGTACATTCCTGGCATCTCTGCTGTTTCTCCACCAATCAAAGCACATTCGCTTCTTATACAACCTTCTGCGATTCCTGCAACAACATTAGTCGCTACATTAACATCTAGTTTACCAGTCGCATAATAGTCAAGGAAAAAAGAAGGAGTACCAAAATTACATAGTAAATCATTAACACACATCGCAACTAAATCAATTCCTACAGTATTATGAATACCGCTATCTATTGCTAGTTTTAGTTTTGTCCCAACTCCATCAGTAGCAGCTAGCATTACAGGTTCTTTAAAACCTTTTGGAAGCTCAAATGCACCAGCAAAACTTCCGATGCCACCCAAAACACCTGGAATTTTTGTAGATTTTACTAGAGGTTTGATGTTTTCTACAAAACTATTTCCAGCATCTATATCAACACCTGCATCTTTATAAGAGATTTGTGACATTAGTTACTTCCTTGATTTGGTAAATCGCACTTTTTAGAGATAATGCAAAGTGGACAAAAATTAAGTATGCCAGCAAGAAGAGGAATAGCACCAAGAAAAAACCAAGCGCTCCCTGTAATTACACCAGTAACAATCAAAGCAGAGCCTAAAAAAATACGAAAAACTCTACAAAACTTTCTTATTTTGTTAAAATCCATCTAAAACCTTTATCTTAAATATTTCGCAATTATATCTCTTATAATGCAAATAAGCAAATAAGGGAGCTACAAGGTATCCAAATAATTAAAATTTATATAATTTCTTTAAATTTTAACTTTTTCTTTCGTTATTTGTCTTAAAATATTCTTAGTACCTGAAATTATATCTAGTCTATATGACTGAAATTTAGTATAGGTCAAGTTTTGTAATGCTGTATAAGAATAATAGGTCTTGTACCTGAATAAGAGAATAGTTAATAAAACTAAAGGATTTAATTATGTTAAATAAAGATAACATAACGCTTGTCGGCGTTGATATTGCAAAAAGTAAATTTGATATTTGTATCTATAATGGCAATTTTTCAAGTTGCAAGTACGAATCCTATTCTAATGATTTAGAAGGTTTTTATAATTTTTTCTCTTTGCTTAATTCTATTAATAATTTACAAGACATTCGTATAGGTTTAGAAGCTACAAGCAACTACATGTATCCACTCCAAAAGTATTTAGACTTACATAGCGTAAGGCACATTTTAATCAATCCCAAACAATTACATCATTATATTAAATATAAAAATTATCAATCAAAAACTGACAAACTAGATAGCTACTACATAGCTGACTATATATCAATTTTAAAAGATGATTCTTTCAATTCTAGTCACTCAAAAACAAAGGCACTTTATAAGTCTTACAATAATTACATCAAACTAGTAATAAAAACAGAAGTCCATATTAAAGGTCTATCCGACTCGATGGTCGATAACGATTTCATATCTCCAACCTTAAAAACTGAAATATTAAAATTCAATGAGCATTTAGCTAAAACTAAAAAGAAGATATTAGCTGAACTTCTTGTAACTATTAAAATAAGTATGCCCGAATATGAGCATATAAAATCTGATTTAGTCGGCGTCGCTGATAAAACTTTACTGGCTGTTCTTCCCTTAATCTATGAGATTTCGATTTAAAGTAAATTTTTTTAGGCTGAATAATTATTTTTTCTTATAGTTTAATAAATAATCATCAACCATTTTTAACTTCAAGCTTTTGCTTAATCCTCTGTGGATTTTAATGAGTATTTTCAATGGAGAAAAAGTTCCACCATCGAGAGTATTTGTTGTGTTTGGAATCTTGAAATTTTTATATTTATTTCTTGTAAAAAGATATGAAAGATTAGCTCTTAAACTTCTATATGCAGCTCTAACTTTTTGATGAGTGTAATATGATTTACCAGTATCATTATTGATACTTTTTTCTTCTATAAAATTTTTATATGTTTCATACCATTCATCAAGCTTTTTAGTAAATTTTTTTTCATTAGTTTGAGTGAGTCGATACATGATTTTCTTCAAATCTTTTCCAGCTTGTAGTCTTGGTCTTTTAGTTATATATCTTCTCACAGTCTTTGCCTGATGGAAGTGACACATTTGTAGTGGAAAGTCTTTAAAAACCTTTTGTAAGCCTCTTTTGCCATCTATTGTGACTGATAGAACTGTATAGCCAAGCTCTAAAAGTTGATTGAGTAATAGTTTATAGTCAGCTGATAGTTCACTTTGAATATGTTTGGATAAAAGTATCTCTTTGGTAATGTCATCTTTAAAAACTAGCGTTCCAAGTTTATCTTTGCGTTTGCCATAAAAAGTAGCATCACAGATAAGAACTATCGCTCTAGGTTTATGATATTTTATATTTGGTTCATATTCAAATATTTGCTTCTGAATCCATCGAGAACTTTTCTTATATTCCTCTGCTAAATCACTTAGTGTTTGTCTCTTATAAATATACTTTTTAAAAATAATTTCTTGTAATTTATCTGGTCGTCTTTTTGATGAAAAATAACTATTACAACTTGAGCATTTATATCTCTGAATTCCACCTAATTCACCATTTTTTTTAGTCTTTTTTGATGTACAGTGTGGACAGATTTTTGCATTTTTTTACAGCTCATTGTAAATAAAACCTTTTTAACCATTACTATACAGTAGTTTCAAGCACTTTTCAGCCTAAAAAATTTTACTTTAAATCGTTAATACTGATGGTTCTAAAAAGGTCTCTGGTCGCTCAATCGAAATAGTGGGTGAACATCAAAGTTTTAATGAAGTTATTGTCTTCGCTCTTCCAATTCCTAATGTCCCTGAATATAATTATTCTTTTTTAGTTTCCATAAACATGCATGAATATTCTACAGTTAAAAAAGATAATGTTCCTTTTCATTTGAGTTCTGATAACTTTACTGTTTCTGTAAAAAAAGATGGTTCCGTTTCTGCTGATTCTAAAGAACACATTATGACTTTTGATTTATCTAACAGAGTTCTTTATTTCAAAACTAATAAAGATGTCAGCGGTATTAAAAGTATTTCTTGGTTCATTTCCATAAGCAATTTTAATGCTGTATTTTTAGATGATTTTGATAAAACATTGAAATTCTATTAAGCTATAATGTTAAAAATTAAAATAAAGGTTTAAACATGAAAAAATATGTTGAAGATGGATACAGTAAAGATTATGTGGAAGGGGATGACTCCTCTTCTTCTACTTCTACGAATTGTGATTTAACTGCCGTTTTAAAAGAGTTGTCTTCTTTAAAGGCTCAAAATATTGCTCTAAACACTAAGCTAGATAATATAGTATCTGCAATAGATATTAATAAAACTTTAATGAATAAAAGTAACATTTTAAGTTTGTCTATCAACGAAAAAGTAGTTAATATTGATTCCAAAAATAATGATTTAGTAACCAAAGACTATATATCTTCTAAAGTCCCTTTTGTAAATGATACGAGTATAGCTATTTACCCTAACGGTACTAAAGTTTTTTGTGAAATTACTCACGGCATTTTTGAGGTAGTAAGTTCTAAATTCCTACCTAATGGCGATTGGAATTATACAGTCGTTTACACTCTTAAAAAAGAAATTGATGGTAAGCCAGTATATTCAGATTTTGCAAGTTCTTATGTCCGTGAGGTTAATCCTGATGAGTGGATTCATGTTGACGAATGTCCTGACAGTGGTACTTGATTATGGGTGCTTTACAAAAACCAAATAATAATCCCGTTCAGTCTAGTAAAAAGTTACAGCAACTTTTCGATAAATCAGTTGAATCAAGAAACTCTAAATATGACCCTTTATCTCGTTCTCTAAAAAACAGTAGTAAATCATTCAAAAGTGTATCTTCATCAAGCAGCCTTTTTAATCCTTTTGGTGTTGCTACTACTGGCTTAGTTGTTCTTAGTCAGTTGCTAACCGAAAAAGGTCTCTCTGCATATAAAACTCTTGCCGAAAAGAATCCAAATGCTTTTAAAAAAGGTACAGAACTTTATAATTATGGTATGGAATTTCAAGCTGAACAGAAGAAATCTTTAGAAGCTACTAAAAAAATTGTGCCTTCTGCTACAACTCCTAAACTTATCGTTACATCTCCTACACCTATTGACAGCGGAGATACCTTACTAAGTGTATTAAAAGACTCAACCCTTGTTAATACCTCCATAGCTAGGCAATTAGAAGCAAATAACGGTATAGTTTTAAATAGTGGAAACGAATTAGCAAGTGCCTTAAAGCAAATGAGTGATAATTTTACAAAACAATCACAAACCAATATAGCTTATAGCGAATTACAATCTCAAAACTTTAACAATTTAACTAAAGAGATAAGGCTAGTATCTTTAAGAGTTGCTGAAATATCATCTTTAATGAAAACTAGTCAAAGTATAAATACAGCTTATAACGAGGTAAATCTCTCTAACTCTGATAGACTAGATACAACTTTGCAAAACATTGCTTCAAAAATTGCAACTGTTTCAACTTTTTTACAGAACGGAATACAAGTCCAAAAGACTCAAGACGAGTTGAATCTAACTTCTAAGAAGTTAGCGCACATAACTTTTGAAACTACTGAAATTCAATTGGATAATTTAGGCGATAATATCCCTAGAGTTACACCTCAAAAGATGAGAGCATTAAAAGATGTTGCAGTAGCAAAAAAGAATAGTGACGAGAATACTTTTGACTTAGATGAGAATGAATATGACGATTGGTTTACTATGCCAGATCTAGCAAGTATTTTTAATTATAACTATAAAAGTGCTAGAACTATTGAGGGGGTAAATTCATAATGGCACTCTCACAAATCGGTCAAAACGGTGTAGAAGAGTTTGCCGAAACCATCTTCTATGGTATAGCTTATGAAGAGGCTAGAGGTAAGCTGTCAGAGTTTACAAATAGTGTAGATAATAAGTTACTACAAGAAGCTTTAGCAGGTGCAGGCGGAATAATCGTTAGCGGTATTATGTTTCAGCTCATGAGAACACAAGAAGGTTTTATAGACTCTGTATTCGCTAAGTCTAAACTCTTGATATTGGGTTTATTAGGTAGTGGTCATTTATCAAAATTCAAAAATAAGACATTAGGTAAATTAAAAGGTGTAAAACTTTTTAAAAAACTAAAACTTTTTGGTGGTTCTCAATCTGATAGAATAGCTACTGCTAATTTAGTGTCTCAACAAACAAGTCAACACTTTCAAGCTGATAGTGGAACAAGCGATGATTTGTTAAGACTAAATACTACAACAGCTGTTAAAGCGTCTATGGTTGAGAAAGAAAAACTAAACCATTCTGTAGCTAAAAGTATGACCCAAAATTTCAATGAAACGCTTATGCTAAAAATGGCTACTAAAACTTTTAATTCTAAAGATAAAACTATGCTTAAAAAAATATTAGGTCGTGATTCTTCTGCTAAGTTAGATATAGAAGATATGAACAAAGTTGCTGATTTTATGTTTACAAAAGATGAAAGCGGAAACATGACAGGTCTTAGTGAGCAATTATTTAGCATAATTAATGGCTTAGGCTATTTACATAATAAGGTTTAAAAAATGACTATTCCTACAACTTGTGAAGAGAACGCAATGCTACAAACTAGAATTTTACTTGCAATAGCTAAACTTCTTGGAATCAAAGAAAGTGATATATAGTATGGTTTGTTGTTGTAATTTTTATTATGTTCATGATTTTAGTTACAGTCATGCTCTCAAGCTTCAATATGTCGATGGTGTCTTTTCTTTTTTTCATCCTCATAATTTTTATAATATTGCTATTGTTAATTTGCGTTCAACTCCTATTAATTATGTTCCTTCTCCTTCTAATGTTTTTCTTTTTTTAAATGATAATATTTTTGAAACCATTTCTGGTTATTATCATGAGAAATATTCTTCTGCTGACCTTAATAATCTTCTTATTAGTGATTCTGTCAGGCTTTATGTTACCTATTTTAGAGGAGATGTTTATGTGGAAATTCATCATTCTTCTATAATTTTTAAACATCGCAAGAAATTTAAAGTTACGCCTCAAGATATTCAGAAACTTATAAGTAGAGTATTCGGTAGTAACTTTAAATTAAAATAAGGATAATCTGTGCCAAACTACAAGATACAACTAAAACAAGGTAAAAGAACTATTGTTGCTCATGGAGAGTTTAAAAATCTTCAAGCAGTTAAAACTCATTATAAAACTATTTCAACTATGAAGGTTAGTGAGATATTAAAAGTAGAATACGAGGATAAAACTACTCCTCCAATTGATGATTATAACTATATGAGTCAATTCAAGGCTTTTGTTAAAAATGAAGACACTAGAAAGTCAAGACAGGTTATCTTTAATAATTTAAAAGTTACTCTTTCAGATTCTCAACTCTATGATAGTATAAAACAAAACATGGAAATTCAAGGTTTAAGAGTTGATTCTATTACTACAGTCCTTTATAAAAAATAGGATTTTGTAGTAAGAAATTTTTTATTGAGCTTATGTCTTTCCAAATTTTAGTTATAAAATTATATATTTTATTATGTAATGATTTTAATCTACTTTGATTATCTTGTTTTCTTATTATAGTTGAAGTTTTTATAAAACCTATTAGTTCATTTTTGTAATTTACAATACCTTGAATCATAAAATAAAACAATCTAGGTCTTTCTAAAATAATTGATGATGTCTTCATAATAAAACCCTCTCTTTATATATGTTATATTATACCTAAATTAAGCTTAAAACCCCCTAAAATAGGGGTTTTCTAGTATTATAAGAAAAAAAAATACACTTTAATTACTCATTTTATAAAGAGCCTTTCAAAGACATAAAAGCTTTTTCCTTACCATAACAAGTGCCTTAATTCTCTAAAGAGAATGCCTCCGAATCTTCATCTTGATAGCTATTTTTTACACTTAAACCTTAGGTTCCAAACTTGACAAGCGGTTCCACTTCAAGTGGCTCTGCCACTTGCTTTAAAGCCAGCTTCGTTTGTTCATTTTGGCTTAATGTTTTCAAGTGTTAAAATTTAGCATGAAAGTTAAGTTCGGTGGTACTCTCTTTTAACAATGCCTTTGAAAGCTGATTCTGATTCCCTCTTAAGCCATACACACCAGCAAAGCTTTTTTTCTTTTACTTTTTTTTGCAAAAAAAGTGATACATACTTCGGGAGGCGTAGCTGTATGAGTCTTTTGACTTTATTTGCGTTAATCTTACTAATGTATTAAATCATGTTTGAGCTACCATAGCTTGGAGCATTCGCTCCACCTAAACCGCAAAGAGAACGCTAAGGATATTTATTATTTTTAAAAGTTGAACATACAGAGGTTTTTAAGTTGTTTTTTTAATAGCCCATCTCTTGCCATTATATGAGTCGTTGTATAATCTATTAGTTCAAAAGTATGCTTATTTCTACATCTGATTTTCCATCTTCTGTTAATTCTCCTCAACCCTGTTCTTTCGTGACAAATAAAACATTTTAGTTGACTCCTATACCCTTCTACGCTATCTAGTTCAAACCCTTCTTTAAATATTTTTAAAAACTCTTTTTTTCTCATAATAAACCTTCTTTTTGATTAAAACATACTATTAAAAAATATTAATAAAAAAAAGTGTCAAGTAGTACCATCCAATAAGCCCTATATTAGGTACTTCCATTAAAACAAACTTGACACTTTACAATTAACTTAAATTAAATAACAATTCATTGTTTCAAAATTAAAACAAAAGGATTCAAATGCCATTAATTACACAAACAATTAAGGGTCGAAGTGTGAACAGAGTTGCAATTCTTGCCTCTGAAGCTGATTTAACAGATGTACTTGCTTTATTAGAAGGTGAAGTAACTCAATATAAAGAGGAGGGAACTGCGGGAACTTCTGAACCGTATCCTTATTCAAAAAATACAAAAAAATTCTCTGTGCGTAAAGATGAAAATAGTGTATCTGTTACAATCCGCCATTGCAAAGCTTCTGTAGGTACCCGTGCTATTAGGGCTGCAGCGATAGGTAAACTAGACTGCGATTGGGAAACTGCGATTAAAGCTGAAAAGCTTAATCTATTTTATGATTCATCAAAAAATGGAGGTAACTAATTATGGGTAAGTCTATGGTAACACAAAAACTGGGAGAAAGAACTATTACTAATTATTTTCCTGCTGGTCATGCTGACGCTCTATCATTCGCTGAAGCTGTAATGGATGGAGAGTTGACAGTCTATTCTCAAACTACTCCAGTTGGAAGCGACCAAGCAGATGAAAGTTTTGCTGTAAATGTTATGATTCAACAAAATTCAGATAATAGAAAAACATATTTGAAATTCGTCCTTAAAGCAACTAAAGATGAGATAGATTTATTCCCTGCTCTCCAAGGTAAAACTTTCAATGGTATCAAGGCTGATAAGGTAGTTGTAGTTTCATCAAGATTGCAAGCACATTAGGTAGTTTATGAATATGGAGTTTATAGTAGAATTAGGCGGTTTAATTGTTATATTACTTAGTAATATTATACTTCTAACTATCTTCATATCTAAACAAAACAGTCGTATTGAAGTCTGTGAGAATGAAATCAAGGTTTTATTCACTAACGACAGACTTCATTCCGAAGAGTTAAAAACTCTAAATAAAATTGAGGGACAGCTAGAACTCTTAATCAAACACTTTATGGGCAAATAACTTTATAAAGTGTTACCTTTCTACTCACAAAACCCAAATTAAAGTAAACTTACTACATTCTTATTGTTTTAAACATAGAATACTATATTAAGTAAAATTAATCCTAATATGATAAAATCGCGGTAAATTATTGGTATAAAATAAGGAAATATGAAATGAAAGAATTTATTTACCCAGAAATGATGGTGCATGTACCAGTATGTACTAGCAAAAACCCACAAAATATTTTAATCATTAGTGATAATGCGAGCAGATTAGAAGCAGAGATGAAAAAACATGATGAAATTAACTATAAAGTTATACCTTGTAGTATCGATACTTTGAGAGATGAAGTAGATGCTAGCGTTGATGTAGTTATTTGTGAAAAGTATGATGATAGTGCTATTTTAGCTCATATTAGCCGTGTTTTAAAAGAAGATGGACAGTTAAGTATCTCGCATCCTTCTTTAAGAGAAGTAGAGCAAAATAAAGCTTTAATGGAAATTCTTGGAAAGTACTTTAAAGTAGTAATGCCTTATAATTTATATAATGGTTATAGCGCACTTCTTGCATCTAAAGAATATCATCCAACAGCAGATATAAATCTTCATCGTGCTGAGATGCTAGATGATTTGAATTTTTACAACTGTGATGTTCATATCGCTTCATTTGCTATGGGTAACTATATCCGTAAAGAATATTTAGGAAGCATAAAAAACTAATGGCTTTTAAATATGCTATCGCACTTACTGGAGGAATTGCAACTGGAAAAAGTACAGTTGCATCTCTGCTTGCACTAAATGGTATGAGAGTTATAGATGCTGATACTATTTCGCATAAAATACTAGATGCTTCGCATCTTTGGGTAAAAGAAACTTTTGGTGAAGAGTTTATAGATGGTATAAAAGTTAATCGTGAAAAACTCGGTGGTTTAGTTTTTTCAAATGAAGAAAAGAAGAAACTTCTAGAAGGATATTTGCATCCAAAAATTCGTGATGAGATAGAACAGCTTAGTGTAAAACAAGATAGTTTTAAATTTCCTTATCTCATAGACATTCCACTTTTTTTCGAAAAAGGTGCTTATGATATAAAAGAGAGTGTTGTTGTTTATACTCCCGCTGATGTTCAGTTGCAAAGATTTATGAAGAGAAATGCTTACCCAGAAGAAGAATCTTTAAAACGCATAGCTTCTCAGATGCCAATAGATGAAAAAAAAGACAGAGCAACTTGGGTTATAGATAACTCTAAAAACTTAAAACATCTTCAACAAGAGGTAGAAGACTTTGTTGAAAAAATTAAAGGTATTTATCTATGAAATGTTCAAAATATAGTGCAAATGGAAATGATTTTGTAATCTTTCATAGTGATATAAAAAAAGATAGAACAGCTTTAGCAAAAGAGATATGTCATAGACAAAATGGTATCGGCGCAGATGGTTTGATAGTTGTAGTGCCAAATGACAAATATGACTTTGAGTGGCAATTTTATAATTCAGATGGAAGCAGTGCTGAGATGTGTGGAAATGGCTCCAGAGCTTGTGCGCATTATGCTTATGAAAACAAGTTAGCATCTAAGGAGATGAGCTTCTTAACTGAGGCGGGTGTTATAAAGGCTAGCGTAGATGCAAATATGGTCTTAAGTGAACTAACTCCCCCTGAAATCTTAGACAAAGGTATAGAGATTAATGAAAAATCTTGGTGGTTGATAGATACTGGAGTTCCTCATTTGGTGAGTTTTACATCAAATATAGAAGAGTTTAACTTAGATGAAGCAAGAGAGCTTCGCTACAAATACAACGCAAATGTAAATATAGCTTATATAGACGGTAATAATCTAAGGGTTAGAACTTATGAACGCGGTGTTGAAGATGAAACTTTAGCTTGTGGAACTGGAATGGCAGCTTGTTTTTACAGGGCAGTAAAAGAAAGTTTAGTGAGTGATTCGATAGAAGTTTACCCTAAAAGTGGAGAAACTTTATATCTTGGAATGAATGAGAAAACTATTACTTTTAAGGGTGAAGTTAAAAATACTTTTAATACCCATTGGAGTATATAAAGAGAGAAGCTAAAAGAGTTGTATAGCTCTTTTAGCACTTCAAATATCTTATAATTTTGCTTCTGGTGCTGCTCTTTGTGCAAGTTCATTATCAACCATAAGCAGTCCATAACCACTATTTTTCACTAACTTAATTTTAGAGATTATTTCTTCTACTGATGCTTCTTCTTCAACTTGCTCATTGACAAACCATTGCAATAGGTTGTATGTTGCATGGTCTTTTACTTTAAGTGCTTTATCACTTAAGTTATTTAAGTTTTTTGTCATAAACTTTTCATGATCAAGGCTTTGTTGAAAAATTTCTAAAATTGTTCCAAATTTTCTTGGTGGCTTATCAATCTGCTCTAGATTAACATGTACCCCTTGTTCTGTTAAATAGTTATAGATTTTTGTTGCGTGCATATGTTCTTCTTCATATTGCATTTTAAACCAGTTCGCAGCACCGTTAAAATCAATATGGTTACAATATGCTGACATAGATAGATATAAATAAGCTGAGTAAAATTCACGATTAAGTTGTAGGGAAAGGGCTTTTGTCATTTTTTTTGATATCATAATATCTCCTTTAAAGAGATATTATAGACAAAAGGAAATTAAATATAATTAAAGTCCAGCAGCCTCAACAATTTTTGCTTGATTATCAGTTATAAGAGGTTCTACAACTTCATCTAAAAGACCACCATTCATAATCTCGTTTAATCTATAAAGAGTTAAATTTATTCTATGGTCACTCATACGGTTTTGAGGATAGTTGTAAGTACGAATACGCCCACTTCTATCTCCCGTTCCAACTTGTGCTGCTCTCTCGGCTGCATTTTCAGATTGTTGTGCTTGCATCTCTAGGTCATAAAGTCTAGCTTTAAGAACTTTCATAGCTTTTTCGCGGTTTTTGTGTTGAGATTTTTGGTCTTGGTTGGTTACTACTAAGCCTGTTGGTAAGTGAGTAATCCTAACAGCAGAATCTGTTGTATTAACAGACTGACCACCACAACCAGATGAACGCATAACATCTATTTTTAAATCTTTATCTTCGATTATGACTTCAACATCATCAACTTCAGGCATTACAGCTACTGTTATTGCTGAGGTGTGAACACGACCTTGAGATTCAGTGGAAGGAACTCTTTGAACGCGATGAGTTCCTCCTTCATACTTCAACCGACTATAAACCTGCTCTCCTTTTATGAGGGCAGTAACTTCTTTAAAGCCACCTGAATCAGAGGGAGATGTGCTAATAAGCTCTATCTTCCAGTTCCGTAATTCTGCATAGCGAGTATAAGCATCAAACAGATCTCCAACAAAAATAGCAGCTTCATCACCACCAGCACCAGCACGAAGCTCAACAATGATATTTCTATCATCATTTGGGTCTTTTGGCAGAAGTAGAACTTTAATATCTTCTTCTATTCTAGGAAGTTGAGGTTCTAACTCTTTAAGCTCTTCTTTTGCCATATCTATCATCTCTGAGTCACTTAGCATCTCTTTAGATTCAGCAATTTGCTCAATTACAGATTTATACTCTTTGGCTTTTTCAACGATGGGTAAAAGATTTGATTGTTCTTTTGAGAGTTCTGTCATTTTTTTGATGTCAGAAGTTATGTCAGGTGAACTTAGCAGTCTGCTAAGTTCATCATAGCGGTTGATAAACGGGGTAAGTTTATCGGCAAGCATTAAGTTATGCTCTGATTATATAGCGTTAACGGCTTTGTGAAGACGACTAACTTTTCTAGCAGCAGTTTCTTTTTTTAAGATACCTTTGCTTACAAATTTATGAATTTGTTTGTTTGCAACTTGAAATGCTGTTGCAGCTTCTTCTTTGTTCCCTGCTTCGATAGCAGTAGTAACATCTTTAACAATATTTTTAAGACGAGTTCTGTAGAAACGATTTCTTTCTGTTTTTTTAATCGTTTGACGAATTCTCTTTATTGATGACTTGTGATTTGCCATGTAATGAGTCCTTCTCATGAAATTTAAGTGCGAAATAATAGCTTAAAGATAATTAAAATTAAGTTAAAGACAAGGTGAATTGCAAAAGTTTATCTATTTCGCTAAAATATGGAACTTTAAAAATTGGAAACTATTATGAATAAATTATTTGGAACAGATGGAGTTAGAGGAGAAGCAGGCTCTTTTTTAACAGCGTCTATGGCAATGAAAGTGGCGATGGCAGCGGGAATTTACTTTAAAGCCCACTCAAGAACAAACAAAATTTTAATAGGTAAAGATACGAGAAGAAGTGGTTATATGATAGAAAATGCGATTGTAAGTGGTTTAACTGCAATTGGTTATGATGTAATCGAAATAGGTCCGATGCCAACACCTGCGATAGCATTTATAACACAAAACATGCGATGCGATGCAGGAATAATGATAAGTGCATCTCATAATTCATATGAAGATAATGGAATAAAATTTTTTGATGGACAGGGAGATAAACTATCTCACAGTGTTGAACGCGAGATTGAAGAAATTTATGCTGATGATGAAAGACTTCAAGAAGCTCAAGTTCGTGCCAAAAAAATTGGAAAAGCAAAAAGAATCGATGATGTTATAGGTAGATATATAGTTCAACTTAAAAATTCTTTTCCTAGAGAGTTGTCGCTTCAAGGTATGAGAATAGTTCTTGATACTGCAAATGGAGCAGGTTATATAGTAGGACCAACTGTTTTAGAAGAATTGGGTGCTGATGTTATAGTTCTTCATAATAAACCAGATGGATTTAACATAAACGAAGGTTGCGGAGCACTTCACACAAAAGACTTACAAGATAGCGTTGTTAAATACAGAGCAGACTTAGGGATAGCTTTAGATGGAGATGCTGATAGGCTTGTTGTTGTTGATGAAAATGGTGAGATAGTTGATGGTGACCATTTATTAGGTGCATTGGGTGTTTATATGAATGATACAGGCGTTTTGAAGGGAGAAGGCATAGTGTCAACAGTTATGAGTAACCAAGGACTAGAAGACTACATGACTTCAAAAAATTTAAAACTTTTTCGTTCAGATGTTGGAGATAAAAATGTTTTAGAAATAATGAAAAAAAAGAGCATTAACTTTGGTGGTGAACAAAGCGGTCATGTAATCATAAGTGATTTCGCAAAAACAGGAGATGGGTTAGTAAGCGCACTTCAAGTTCTAGCTCTTTTAATCAACACAAATACTAAAGCATCTGAGGTTCTTCGTCCATTTAAACTTTATCCTCAAAAACTAGTAAATATAAATATAAAAGCTAAAAAGCCACTTGAAAAAATTGAGGGTCTAGATGCTAAACTTAAAAATTTAGATGATAAACATATTCGTCATCTCATAAGATACTCAGGGACTGAAAACAAGCTACGAGTTTTACTAGAATGTATAGATGCTAAAATAATGGAAAAAGAGATGGATACGATGATAGAGTTTTTTCAAAAAGCTTTAAATGGATAAAACAACTCTAAGGCTTAGCGCCATTATGTTTTTTACAATGGCGGGTATTTTTATAATAGATCAAAATATTAAGATGCTTTTTGTAGACGGTTTTCGTTACTATACAGAGTGTATAGACTTGATTTTGGTTTATAACAGAGGTGTTGCTTTTTCAATGCTTTCTTTTTTAGATGAATGGTTAAAGTATATACAGCTTGTTATGGTTTTTGGAATTTTAATTTATATTGTAACTCTTAAAAAAGTTTGTTTTGCTTTTCCAGCGGGACTAATGCTTGGTGGAGCTTTTTCAAACATTTATGATAGGTTTATCCACGGCGGCGTAGTAGATATGGTTTACTGGCACTGCGGATTCAACTTTGCTGTATTTAACTTTGCTGATGTTATGATAGATGTAGCAGTGGTGTGTTTTTTGGTTTTGAATTTTAAGCCGAAGTTTTGTAAAAGCTAACTAAAAGCAGATTTTAGGTATTATTGCCTAATGAGATATAGTTAAAAAAATAACTAAAGATATAATTAAAGGAAATTAATGGAAATTAAATCAAACAAGATAGATGCGGCTAATGCTACTATTGAAGCTACTGTACCAAAAGAAGTTGTTGATGCAAACATAGAAAAAATTGCTAAAGAATTACAAAAAACCGCAAGTGTACAAGGTTTTCGTAAAGGTAAAGTTCCTGTTTCTATTGTGAAAAAACAATATGGCGAAAAACTAGTTCAAGATGCTGAAGCTGAGGCTCTTCGTGAAGTTCTATCTAAAGGTTTAGAAGATTTAAGTATTTCTAATGATGAGTTGATTGGTGAGCCAAATATTTCTAAATTTGAAAAGAGTGATGACAAAATAGAAGTAGCTGTAAAAGTTGCAATGCGCCCAATCATAGAGCTTGGTGATTATGCTTCAATGGTTAAAGACTTTAAAAAGCCTGTTGTAAAAGATAAAGATGTAGATGTAAGAATAAAATCTATTGCAGAGTCACAAGCGCCACTAGAAGACATAAAAAGAAACCGAAAAATGAAAGATGGCGATACAGCTGTTATAGATTTTGAAGGCTCTGTTGATGGAGAAATTTTTGAAGGTGGTACAGCTGAAAACTTTGAGCTTCTTTTAGGTTCAGGTCAGTTTATTCCAGGTTTTGAAGAGCAACTTATTGGCGTAAAAAGAGATGAAGAAATAGTTGTAAAAGTTACATTTCCACAAGAATACCAATCAAAAGCATTAGCTGGTAAAGAGGCTGAATTTAAAGTAAAAGTAAACGGTATCAAAGTAAAAGGTGATGTTGAAATCAATGATGATCTTGCAAAAACAATTCTTCAAGGTAAAGAAGATGCAACTGTAGACGAGTTACAAAAACAAATTAAAACACAGATGGAAAGTGAAGAACTTGGTAAACTTTATAATGATGAGTTAAAACCAGCTTTATTAGAATCTTTTGTTAGTGAGTTTAAATTTGACTTACCAGAGTTTGTAGTAGAACAAGAGATCGATATGGCTCTTAATAAGTCTGCTCAAAGCATGAGTGAAGATGAGATAAAAGAACTTCGTGAGAGTGAAGAAAAACTAAATAAACTTCGTGATACTTTTAGAGATGATGCCCAAAAAAGTGTAAGAGCAACATTTATTATAGATGCGCTTGCGATTGAGCAAAACATAAAGGTAGAGGAGCAAGAAGTAATGCAAACTATTTACTATGAAGCAATGCAAATAGGGCAGGATCCAAAAGCTGCTTACGATCAGTATAAAGATGCTGGATACCTTCCAGCAATTCAAATGTCAATTGTTGAGGATAAAGTTTTATCAGGACTTCTTAACTCAAAGATAAAAGAAGCGTAGAGCATGAGTTATATTCCTTATGTAGTAGAAAAAACAGGTCGTGGTGAGCGTTCTTATGACATCTACTCTCGCCTTTTAAAAGATAGAATAATCATGCTAAGTGGAGAAGTTAACGACGCTGTTGCTTCTTCTATCGTTGCGCAGATGCTGTTTCTTGAAGCTGAAGACCCTGAAAAAGATATTTATTTTTACATAAATTCTCCAGGTGGTGTTGTAACTGCGGGCATGGCTATTTTTGATACTATGAATTATATTCGTTCAGATATTACAACAATCTGCATCGGACAAGCAGCATCTATGGGTGCGTTTTTACTTTCATCTGGTGAAAAAGGGAAAAGATATGCTCTTCCTCATGCTAGAATTATGATTCATCAACCCTTAGGTGGGGCTCAAGGTCAAGCAACAGATATAGCTATTCAAGCTGAAGAAATTTTACGAATGAAAGATGAATTGAATTCGATTTTAGCAAAAAACACAGGTCAAAATAAAAAAACAGTAGAAAAAGACACCGATCGTGATAACTTTATGAGTGCAAAAGAAGCATTAGAGTACGGCATGATTGATGAGATTTTAGTTAAGAACGATAAAGAGTAAGGGGGATACAATGGCAGGAACATTAAGAAGTAGAAATCGTCGAAAAATAAGTGAACCGGCAAAAGAACCGACAGAACCGACAGAAGTAACATTAGAAATGGATGAACCTACAAGTGACTTAGAGATATATTCTAAGGAGGTTCTTAGTGCTCTTATAAAAGACAACCTGCCACCTACCCCAAACAACTTTTCACTCTATTTTGATAGACTTCTTGAGGATAAGAGTGAAAACCTTCGCAAAAAAATACTCTCTATGCTTGAACTTGAAGAGAGTAATGATAATGAAAATACTATTCTTTTAGAGCAAAGTTTGAAAAGAGGCTTTTCTTCTGTTAAGAGTATTTTAAGTGTTACTGCAAACTTATATAAAAACATGTCGCTTATGACAAAAATACTTGATAAGAGAAAAATTGAACTTGAAGAAAACAAAGAACTTCAAGCTGCTACTAGTATCGCGGCTTCTTTAGGAAGCGATGTAAGCAAGTTAAATAGCATCTTAAAAAAACAAAGTTCTTATATGAAAACTTTATATGATGATACTGCAAAAATAGTGAAAAATGTAGAAAATGAAACTATTTTTGATAATAAATTCGGCGTTTATAATAAACGATATCTAATGACAAGAATAGAGAAAGAAGTTGAGCTAGTAACAGAGTTTAAACATAAAAGTTCTCTTATAATGATTGAATTGTCTCGTGAACTCCAAGAGGGCATTAAAAACGATAAAGCACTAATGCTAATGACTAGAACAATAGCTAGACTCCTTTTAAAAACTTCAAGAAGAAGTGATACTGTTGCTCATTATGGAAACGGAATTTTTGCAATGCTTTTAAAGCACACAGATATAAAGAGTGCAAAAAAAGCTAGCCAAAGGTTAGTTGATTTAGTTTCAAATTCAAACTTTTTTTTAGCAGACAAAGAAATACAGTTAAAAATTTCTATAGGTGTAACAGATGTCACAACACTTTATTCTGTTGAAGAGATTGTTGTTAGTGCTATGGAAGGAATTGAAAAAGCATATAATGATAAGAAAATAGATTTCGCAGTCTCTTTAAGAACAGCACCTCCTTCGCAACCAAAACAATAGTAAATAAATGAAATTAAATATAGTAGAATATCCAGATAAAAGATTAAGGCAAAAATCTAAAGTTATTAAAAAATTTGATAAAAATTTACATGAACTTTTAGATTCAATGTATCCAATTATGATGAATACAAATGGTATAGGTTTAGCAGCCGTGCAAGTAGCTCATCCTATTGCTGCGTTGATATTAAATATACCAGAAGAAGATGGTGAACAACTAGAAGAAAATCTTTTAGAGATAATTAACCCAGTTATTACTAGTCAAGATGGTGAAACTATTTATCAAGAAGGTTGTTTGAGTGTCCCATCTTTTTATGAAGATATTAAAAGATTTGAAAACATTACTATTAACTATCAAGACAGAGATGCCAATACAAAAACTCTTGAAGCAAATGGACTCTTAAGCATTGCGATTCAGCATGAAGTCGATCACTTAAATGGGGTTCTTTTTATAGATAAACTTTCTTATTCACGAAGAAAAAAATTTGAAAAAGAGTACAAGAGAATGCTTAAAGAGAAAAAAACTTCTAAGAAAGACTTAATAGTAAAAAAAGGTGCATAGTTTTCTACATCCATTTTTACTATTCAGGTCATTATAATACTCATACCGATATTGTATACTATCTTTAATAAAACTATATAAAATAAAACTATATAATGAACTAAACCCTCAGGAAAGGAGTCATAATGTCGCATTTATCAAATACGCTAAATTCTTTTTGGCTCTGGAGAGAAGTCTCATCAAAGCTTGGTGTTTCTAATCCAGCATATAAGTATTGGAAAAGTACGCCAACTCTTAAGCTAAATAACAAATATATCTTTATCCAAAAAAACACTTTACCAAAAAAACATGAGTATGTTGAAGATATATTAACAGACCTTTCTGGATACTTGCCTATAAAATTTGCATCTGATAGACTACATGTTAATGAGCATATTTTTTCATATGAAAAAATGAAACTTTACAAAGAGTTTGAGTATAAATTTGTAGAAGATGTTAAGTTTGTAAATATAAAAAAGTTCTTTAGAGAGTTTGGTATCAAGGCTAATAAAAATGCTATCGTACAACTTGGACGGATAAAAGATTTAGAATTTACCCCAAATTCAACTTTTTACAATCTAAAAAATGACTACGGCATCATAGTTTACGAATAAATGAATAGTTTTTTTATAGAATTTCGTGATCCTCTTTTTGGAATAATTGTCTTTTTTGTATTGATTTTTGTGATTACATTTTTTTCCTACTGGTGGAGTAGATTTAGAAAAAAAGAAGATCATAGGCATCTAGATAGGTTTTTAAGACAGTTTCGTTCTTTACCGTCAAAAGATGAACTAAAAGTTCTTATAACAAAAGGCGATTTATCAGAAAAATCATGGCTTTTACTTGCTCATTTATACTTTAAAAATGGAGATTATGAAAAGAGTATAGAAATTTATAATGAACTTTTAAAAGTTGGAAATAAAAAAAACTACCGAGACACACTGTTTTTACTTGGTAGAACTTACTTTAAAGCAGGTTTTTTAGAACGCGCAAAAGAGATTTTTTTAAAAATATTACAAAATAATCCTAGAACACCACAGGCACTAAATTATCTCTTATTGGTTCATGAACATATGAGAGAGTATTCTTTAGCTTTAGAAATTTTAGAGCCATTAGATGAGCTTAAAAAAGACACAAAAAAAGACAAGGCATACTTAAAACTTTTGAAATTACTAAATAATATGGACTTAAAAGTTGAGCAAAAAATAGAAAAAATTATAAACATTTATGCAGAAAATCATGAACTTACGCATATGGTTTTTGAATTTCTTTTTAGAATGAAGCCAGCTTTAGCATGGAAAAATTTTGATAGTTCAAAAAGTGAAATGCTATCAGATATTTTATGGCAGTTAGATAAAGAAGAGATTGACTTAGATATTGTAAAAAAAAATGGGTACTTAAGAGAGTTATACACTGCCCGTGGCGATGTAAATATGGCAGAAAATAGTTCAGTATTTGAGTTAGATGTATTGATAAACCTAAAACAAAAAGCAAATGCGACACTTAGTTTTGAGTATATATGCGATAACTGTAAAGTAGTTTTCCCATTTACTTTTAATCGCTGTAGTTCTTGTCATCGTATAGATACCTCTCGTATTGAGCTTAGTTTAAGTAAAAATTATAATAGGAAATTTAGTGAAGAAAATAACTCTTTTCAGTGATGGAAGTGCCTTAGGTAATCCTGGACCTGGTGGCTATGGTGTGATTTTACGATACGGGGATAAAGAGAGAGAAATATCTGGAGCCGAGGTTCATACAACAAATAACAGAATGGAACTTTTGGGAGTTATAGAAGGGTTAAGGGCATTAAGTCAAGAGTGTGAAGTTGATGTTATTTCAGATTCTTCTTATGTTGTAAAAGGTATAAATGAATGGCTAAGTAATTGGATAAAGAAAGATTTTAAAAAAGTCAAAAACCCTGACCTTTGGAAGGAATATATAGAGGTTTCTCAAGGTCATAAAATAAATGCTATTTGGGTTAGAGGTCATGCTGGGCATGATGAAAATGAAAGGTGCGATAAGCTCGCAAGAGATGAAGCGCAAAAAATGAAAGATTCACTATAGGAGAAAATTTAATGAGTAAAAACATAGAAATCTTAGAAGATAAACTAGGATATGAATTTAAAGATAAAAAGCTCATTATCGAAGCGCTGACACATAAAAGTTATAAACAGCCCTACGATAATGAGCGATTAGAATTTTTAGGAGATGCGGTTTTAGACCTTATTGTAGGTGAGTATCTTTATAAAAAGTTTAAAAAATCTGATGAAGGGAAACTATCAAAAATCAGAGCTTCTTTAGTAAATGAAGCGGGTTTTGATAAGCTGGCTAGGTCTTTGGATTTGGGAGAGTTTATTTACTTGTCAAATGCTGAGCAAAACAATGGAGGACGAGAGAAGTCATCGTTACTTTCAAATGCCTTTGAAGCTATAATGGGAGCAATTTATCTAGAAGCAGGTTTAAGTAAAGTAGATAAAATTGCTATAAAGTTAATAGAGAAAAATCATCAAGAGATATCTTTAGATTTTCTATTTAATGATTTTAAAACAACTCTTCAAGAACTAACGCAATCAAGGTTTGGTATAACTCCTGAGTATAAAGTTGTAGCTAGTCGTGGACCCGACCATTTAAAAGAGTTTGAAGTAGCGGTAATAATTCAAGATAAAGAATACGCTAGAGCGATAGGCAAAAGTAAGAAAATAGCCCAACAAGAATCTGCAAAAATTGCGGTTGAGATGCTAGAAAAGGAAAAATAATTGAACAGTTTTGGAATGAAGTTAAGATATAGCACTTTTGGTGAGTCGCATGGTAAGGCTATTGGTTGTTTGCTCGATGGTGTACCCGCAGGCTTGGATATTGATGAAGTATATATCCAAAGTGAACTCAATCGTAGAAAACCAGGTAAAAGTGAGTTTGAAACTGCTAGAAAAGAAGCTGATGAGGTGGAGATTTTAAGTGGTGTTTTTGAAGGAAAAAGTACGGGAACTCCCATAGCAATGATTATCTTTAACACAAATCAAAAGTCAAAAGACTATACAAATATTAAAGATGTTTTTCGTCCTGGACATGCGGATTTTACTTACTTTCATAAGTATGGCATAAGAGATTATAGAGGTGGTGGTCGTGCATCTGCGAGAGAAACAGCTGCTAGAGTTGCAGCAGGAGCTATTGCAAAACTAATGCTTAAAGAGTTAGATATTGAAGTCTTAAGTGGAATTAGTGAAGTTGGTGGTGTAAAATCTGAAATTTTTGATTATGAAATGGCTAAAAAAAGTATTATTTATGCTTTAGATAAAACTAAAGAACAAGAACAAAAAGATGTTATCCTTGAAGCAAAGAATAATCATGACTCTGTTGGTGGTGTATCAAGAGTGTTAATAAAAGGTGCTCCAATTGGCTTAGGTCAGCCACTTTATTATAAGCTAGATGGTGTCTTAGCAGATGCAATGATGGGTTTAAATGCAGTTAAGGCTGTTGAGATTGGAGATGGAGTTTTGAGTGCATCTGCTCATGGATCTACTAATAATGATGCAATTAGAGCGAATGGATTTGAGTCAAATCATTCAGGTGGAATTTTAGGTGGTCTATCAAATGGTGATGATATTATAATGAATGTTTACTTTAAACCAACTCCATCAATATTTAAAACACAACATACTGTTACAACTACAAATGAAGAGCTTGATTTTTCATTAAAAGGAAGACATGATCCTTGTGTTGCTATCAGAGGAACTGTTGTTTGTGAAGCGATGGCTGCGCTTGTGATTGCAGATATGTTACTGTTAAATATGGGTTCAACTATGGATGGAGTAAGTAAATACTATAAATAAGGGAGACTTGATGAGCATTGTAAAGAGTGAAAAAACAGAAGAATGGTTTTTTTCTTCTGATCAATATATTCTTAGTGAAACTGATGAAAAGGGAATAATCATATATGCGAATGATTTGTTTTGTGAGTTAGCAGGATATACACTTGAAGAACTTCTAGGGCAACCTCATAATATTATTAGACATGAAGATATGCCAAAAATTGCCTTTAAAGGCTTATGGGATGATATACAAACAAAAGGTTTTTGGACAGGAGTAGTTAAAAATCTTAGAAAAGATGGCGCTTATTACTGGGTGTATGCAACAGCGTTAAAAAGAGTTCATTCGGACGGTTCTGTTACATACCTTTCTGTTAGAAGAGTTCCAGACAGAGCATCGGTTCAAGCCTGTACTTCATTATATGCTGATCTAAAATCTAAAGAGTAAATATATATACCCTATTTTATTGACCAGTATAGTTGGCACCTTTGACGCGCCCATAGATGCTTACAAATATATACAAGTCTCGTTTTGATTTGTCTTTTATTTTTAAATTATTAAAACTAACTATCCAATCATTAGAATTAAACTTTTTTATTTTTGATATGGGTATTGATTTCCAACTTTTTGGAATTTTTTTTGCCATAGTTAATTTTTTAACTTCTGCTTTTGCTATCTTACTTATAGCCGTTTTGTTTAGTTTTTTATAAGAAGAACCACTATTTCCATAATGGTAATAATCGTATCCGCTTTTTGCATATAATGCTGTAAAAGTTAGTATTAATAGAATAAGTGATGCTTTAATTGATTTTGCCATTTTTGAGTACCTATTATATAAAGAAATATTTTTTTAAACTATATCTATCACTATATTAAAGATACTTGAACCAAAATAGACCAATATATTTCTTTAAATAAGAATCAGTTATAAAGTAACATTATACTTCAAAATAAGTAGTTCAAAGATATTTTTTAGGTAATTTAAGATTTTTGTGATTATAATGTGACACAAACTTTATGATTTAAAGGTTCAAAATGAAAAAAATTATTCTTTGCATATTATTAGCAAGTGTTACTTTAATAGCTGCAGACAGTGCATCAGTATATAAGTCAGGTGTATTGTTACCAGCAAATGGTGAGGCAATTTATAAAAAAGATTGTATCATGTGTCATGCTGCTGATGGAAAACAAATTACATTTGAAGGTTCTTCTAGAATCGAATATGCTCCAATTAATGGATTAGATGCTGCTAAATTAGCAAAAGAGTTAAAAGACTATAGATTTGGAAGTGTTAACAAGTATGGTTATGGTGCTTTAATGAAAAGTTCACTTGTAGATCTCTCTTATGAAGAGATAGATGCTCTTGCTAAATATATTAGTGATAGTATAAAATAAAACTTCAAGCATATGCTGAAATTCAGCATATAGCTTTATATATAAATACCTCTCAATAAACTTCTTAAAAAATATAAAATAGCTTCTGAAGACAACCCTGTGCGTAAATAAGGGATATTGTTTAAGTATTGTGAGCTGAGAGATAAAGGATATAAGTATGCAAAATGATATTAAAAAACAACTTGAAAATGAACTAGATAAATATCTTAAAAATAGAGGTGAGTTTACTTCATACTATCCTGGTATGAATGTTCTTTCTTCAGAACTTTATAAAGAACAATTAAAAGAGGCTTCAGAGCTAATAAAAAAGCAAGGTGAAGTTGATGTTAGTAGTTTTGAGATGTATCTTGATACAATTATAATTAACATGCATACTAAGCTAAAGAAGTATAAAAAATCTATTTACTTTGATAATGAAAATATAAAAGATATTCAAAATCAAGGCTATACAATACCATTCTATATTGATGAAGAAAAGAAAATCAATGTCCTTTTAGGATTAGTGAGTTTTCAAGCAGCATCTCAATAGACTACAATAATGTTACAATTTTATCACATTATTGTAATTTTTTTTAAAATGCATTTATATTAAGTCCCAAATCAAATATTTTACGATACCTTACAACTAATTATAAGTTAAAGAAATGAAAGGATAAGCATGGATTATAAGTATCTTAATAATATGTTATCGAAGATGGACAAGGATTTATCTTCAAAAGGTATGAGCAGAAGAGATGCTATGAAATTAGCTGGTATCTCAGGTGCAAGTTTCATGATGGGCGGTAGCGATCTTGAAGCAATGGAAAAAGATCAAAAAGAACTTGTTAAATCAGGCGTTAATGGAAAGATTGTAATCGTTGGTGGTGGACTTGCTGGTATGAGTACAGCTGCAAGATTAACTCTTAATCTTAAAAATCCAGATATTACTGTGATTGAGCCTAATAAACAATCAGTATCTTATCAGCCAGGTCAAACATTAGTTGCAGCTGGTATTTGGGATGCAGATGAAATTGTTTACAATAGAGATGATTTTGTACCAGAAGGTACGAAGATAATTGAAGATAAAGTTATCGACTTTGATCCAACAAACAATCAAGTAACTACTGCAAAAGGTCAAGTTATTGATTATGATTATTTGATTGTAGCTACTGGTTTACAACTTGATTTTGAAAGAATTGAAGGTTTAGAGCATGCTGGTCGTGCTTACTCAACTGGAGATAATTCAAGACTTCACAAAGCTATAGGTAATGATGGTATATGTTCAATCTATACAGGCGAAGGTGCTGCTAAAACTTGGGTAGAGATGCAAAAAGCTATAGAGTTAGCAAAAAATGCTAAAGATGGTAAAAAGGTACAGTTTCTTTTCACACATCCAAGTACACCTATTAAATGTGGTGGTGCTCCAAAGAAAATTATGTATCTTACAAACGCAAGACTTAAAGAAGCCGGTGCTAGAGAAAATGCTGAACTTACTTTTTATCCAAATGGTGGAGCTATGTTTGGTGTTCCTGAATATCACGATACTATTCATGAGCAATTCAAGAGAGAAGGCTTTAAGTGGCACTATAGAACTAACCTTATAGGTGTAGAAAAAGAGAATAAAATAGCTATTTTTGATTCTAAGTGGCAAGAAAAAGGACCTTACGATCCAATTATGAAAGATTTTGAGGTTATCTCTAAACATGAAAAGATAAGAGTTCCATATGATTTTTTACATATCACTCCAGATGCTGTAGCTCCAAGAGAAGTAGGTGAATCTGATATTGGTTCAGCTAAAGGTTGGGTTCCGGTAAATAAAGAGACACTTCAACATGTTAAGTTTGATAATGTATTTTCACTTGGTGATATTGCTCAAGTACCAATGGGCAAAACAGGTGGATCGATAAGAAAACAATATAAAGTTCTTGTAGATAACTTAATAGCACAGATGGAAGGGAAAAAATTACCTTCAAAATATGCTGGTTATACTGTTTGTCCATTGATAACAGATATCGGTACTGTTATGTTAGCTGAGTTTGACTGGACTGTTAAACCTACACCATCATTCCCACTAGATCCACTAGTAGAAAGATGGGTATTTTGGCTAATGAAAGTTTATGCTCTTAAACCAATGACAATGTACGGAATGCTTTCTGGTAAAGCTTAATTCGTATGCAAGTAAAATTAGAGTTCGCTATTTATGATGAATCCAATGATAAGTTTGAACTGGACAGCAATGTCTATAATCTCGAACTTACTGAGGACGAAGAAGAAACATTCAATCTCTTAAAAGATAATGATTTACATCTTTATAATTACTTTAAAGAGTCTGAACTTTTTTTAAATTGGATAAAAGAAGAAGTTTATCCAAACGACATTGGTAAAAAAATAGCAATTTGTGATGTAAATGATATTAGTTTTAGAAGATATTACTTTTTTAAAGTTACAAGCTCTGATGTTCATTATGATTATTTTAAAAAGCTTTTTGATATTCATCATGAAATAGATTGGCAGGATAGAGAAGAGGTTGGTCAAGATATTCTAAATCAACTAGCGATTAAAAGACAAGAATTTATCATCGAGTTAAAAGAAGATGAAGATGATTCAAAAGTTTAAACTTACGATAAAAAAAGAGATACTTTATTATCTGTTAACATTATTGGTGTTGACTTTAATAATGCATGTTGACCTATTGAGCGATCCATTTTCTAGGTTGCAAACAATGGGGGAAAAAGGAAACTATTCACATCCTTTTTTATACTCTTTTATTGTCTATAGTGTAGTCTTTATTTTAAGAAAAATTATAGACTTTGTGGTGGGTATATTTGAAAAAAAGAAACATTAGTTTTAATAGACTTCTTCATCTATTGTCTATTTAGGTAAAAATACGATACAAATTTAAATAAAGGTTGTAACAATGAAAAAAATTCTTCTTATAGTAGTACTAGCAAGTATTAGTTTAATGGCCGCGGATGGTGCAAAACTTTATAAACAACGATGTGCATTGTGCCATGGCGATAAAGCTCTAAAAAGTCCTCTCAAGGGAGTACCAATATTAGCTGGTAGAGATGTAACTGAATTAGCATTGACAATAAGAGCATATAGAGATCAAGATGAAAGAATTGGAACCTATACTATGCATAAAAGTAGTCAGGTAATGAAAGATTCAACTTCTAGTCTTTCTAGAGATAAAATTGTTGCTATTGCTAAATATATTAGCGAATTAAAATAATTCTAAATCAGTATACTGATTTAGAATTATTATCAACGACTGTAGTTAATGCACTTTTATGGTCGTTGTCAATTGTAATATCTTTTTAAAATTTTCTGTTCTCTTCAATTAATTTTCAATTTTTTCCTGTTTCGTTAAAAATACTACAAATAAAGAGTTAATATTTCAAAAATCTAAGTAGTAACATTTACTATCATTATATAAAGATAAATAATATTCATGAATTTTGTTTATATTACTAATTATAATAAGAAGAGTGTTTCGTTTTGTGACGAAATAGAGTTAAATTTGTGATTATTTTGTGATATTAGAGCTATTTTCAGAGCAGTTAATTCATATTTCTATATAATTTTGTGTTATGCGTTAAATCGTAAATATAAAATATGAACATAAAAAAGGAGAAGATGTGGATAAAACACCTAATTCAAAAGAATTAACATCTATCAGCAGAAGAGATTTTTTCAAAAGAACTGCATCTGTTAGTGCAGTTGCTGCTGCTAGTATTCTAGCACCAGGTACACTGCTTGCCGATGATCCAAATATTATGCATCACTCAAAGTGGGGAACTACTTTAGGAGATGAGTGTAATTATAATCCTTATGGATTGCCATCAAAGTATGAGCACAACATAGTTAGAAGAACATCTGCTCTAATGTCATCAGCTGGTGATATGCATGCTGCTATTTCTATGACTCCATTGCATGAGCAAAAAGGTATTATCACTCCGAATGGTTTACACTTTACTCGTACTCACAACGGTGTAGCTCATATTGATCCAAATAAATTTAGATTAATGATTCACGGTCTTGTTGAGAAACCAATTGTTCTTACTTTAGAACAATTAAAGAGATATCCAAGTGAAAGTAAAATTCTATTTATGGAGTGTCCATCAAATGGTGCTGCAGAGTGGAAAGGTCCACAGTTTAATTCTTTACAGTTTGTAAGAGGTATGATGAGTTGTTCTCAGTGGACAGGTGTTCGCTTGAAAACAATTCTTGATGAACTTGGTCTTAAGCCTGAAGCAAAATGGATGCTTGCTGAGGGCAGTGATGGTTCAGAAATGAGTAGAACATTACCAATTGAGAAAGTTCTTGATGATGTTATGATAGTTTATGGACAAAATGGTGAGGCATTAAGAGCTGAACAAGGATATCCAGTTCGTTTAATGGCACCAGGTTGGGAAGCTAACTTATGTGTTAAGTGGTTAAAAAGATTAGAGTTTGGCGATAAACCATGGTATGCTAAAGAAGAAACTTCTAAATATACTGCACTTACTGCAAGTGGTAAAGCTATTCAACACTTCTACGCGCTTGAGACAAATTCAGTTATCACTTCACCATGTCCAGAGATTCCATGGACTGATCTTAAAAAAGGTGATTTAGTTGAGATTGAAGGTTTAGCATGGAGTGGACACGGTACTATTAGAGGAGTTGATATCAGCTTTGATGGTGGTAAAAATTGGGTAGAGGCTTCTCTTAAAGGTTTAGTATTACCAAAAGCTTGGACAAAATTCTCTTATATGTATAGATATGAGGGTAGACCGTTGTTATTACAAAGTCGTTCATATGATGATTCTGATAATGTTCAACCTACTGTTAATCAAGAGAAAAAAGTAGTTGGTGTTGAAGGTGTTTATCACAGAAATGCTATCCATACATGGGCTGTAAATGCTAAAGGAGAGGTAAACAATGTTCAAGTTAGATCGTAAATTAATTATAATTGGAACTGCGTCTTTCGCTACTTCTGTTTTATTGCTATCAGGTTGCATGGGTGGTTCGACTTCTAATAGTGCTTCTGCTACTGTTGGAGCACCAAGTACTGTTGGAGTTTATTCTATAAAAAATAAGACTGCTATTGATGGTGGTGTTACTTATGAAAGAAAACATGGTATAGAGACTGCCTATCGCTACAATGAGCAAAGCACTAAAGGTGTTAGCTTTGGTAGAATTGCAACAGCTAATGAAATTAAAGCATGGGATATAGATGCGCTGCCAGACGGCACAGGTTTACCTGCAGGTGAAGGTTCTGTTGAAGAGGGTGATGAACTCTATGAAGAACAATGTGCATCTTGTCACGGTGATTTTGGTGGTGGTGGAAATGGTTATCCACAGCTAGCTGGCGGTAATCAAGATAAAGATAAGAACGGAATTGTTATCACTCTTAAAAATCAGAGACTTGAACCAGGTATGGATGCTCCAAAAAGAACCATCGGTACATACTGGCCAAAAGCTACTACACTTTTTACATATATCAGAGATGCTATGCCATATGCAACTCCTAAGAGTTTAAGTAACGATGAAACATATGCTATTACCGCTTATTTATTAGCTCAAAATGGTGTTGAGATAGATGGCGAAGAGATGGATGATGAATATGTTCTTAATAAAGAAAAACTTGTAAAAGTAGTTCTAGCAAACAATAACGGTTTTTATCCAAATATCGATGGTTCAACTGGTCCAGCAGACGTAAAAGCTTTTTTTGCCGATCGTGCTAAAAATATTGGTTCTGGTACAAGATGTATGACAGATTGTAAAGATCCAGGTATGGATGGTAAAACAGAAGCTAAAGTTATGAAAATCGGTTACGAGATGAAAGATGTAGTACCAGCGTACTCAACAGTTAGAGATTTACCACCAGAAGTAGAAGATAAGAGTATCTCTAAAGGTGAAAAAATCTACAATGAGTCTTGTAAAGTTTGTCATGCAACTGACAAAATGGGTGCTCCAGCTGTTGGAGATATAGAAGCATGGACTGAAGTAAGAGAAAAAGGTTTTGATATGGTCCTTCGTAATTCTATAAACGGTATAGGTGGAATGCCAGCAAAAGGTGGTAATGAGGATTTATTACCTTCAGACATTAAATTAGTAGTTGAGTGGATGATAGACTCAAGTAAAGAAAAACATTAAATAAAAGGATAACAAATGGATAGAAGAAAATTTTTAGGTGTAGGTATCGCAGCTTTTGCTGCAGTCGTTATGCCAGGAACAGATTTAAAAGCAATGAACTTTAGAGATACTAAACCAAAGGCATGGGAATCAGAGAAAACAGTTGATGGAATTAAAGCACTTTACGGTAATGCTGGATTGAAGAAAAGCAATAAATTAATATTTAAAGCTCCAAAATTAGCTGAAAATGGTGGTTCAATCCCAATTACGATTAAATCATCTTTGGACCTAGAGTCGGTGGCACTTTTTCAAGATGCTAATCCTAGATGTTTAACTTGTGTGTTCTCAGTTCCAAAAGGTGCAATCATTGAGTATGATTTCAGAATTAAAATGAGACAAACAGCTGTTGTTACAATAGTAGGTAAAGAAAGAGGCACAGGTACTCTTTATACTGCATCAAAAGAGATAGATGTATCTATTGGTGGTTGTGGAGGTTGATTTAATCATCCTACCACAAGTGCAATTTTAGATATAGATAAAAATAAATAAATAATAAAGGAAAGATTCATGGCTAAAAAAATGAAAATTAAAGCAAAAGAAAAAAAAGGTGTTGTTAAAGTAAAGGCAATGTTTACAAGCTTAATGGCTGACAAAGAAGAAGCGGTTAAGAAAGGTATTAAAGCGTCATATATTAAATATATTACTGCTAAAGTTAATGATGTTGTAGTATATGAAGTATCTACTAGTGGTTTCATGTCTGAAAATCCACTTGTTAAGTTTAAATTTAAGGGTAAAAAAGGTGATAAAATCATTTTTACTACAGTTGACAACAATTCAAAAGAACAGACAGGTAAGAAGAAAATTAAATAGGGGTACTTATGAAAAAAATACTTGTATTACTAGCAATAGTGGCATTTGTTATAGCAATTCCATTTATTGGAAATAAAAGTACAACCGTTAAGGAGCCTCATAAATTAGATGCAGATGACAACTTTATACTTTATGAGTGGGTTAAACCACGCACTGGTACTAACGTGGAATGGGATTATAATTTAAAACCAGTGCAAGTTAGTGACAGGGTATGGTGTTTCTTCGGTGCTATGGAGATGCCAACTAAAGAGAATGCTGGGGATATGTCAAATAGTTGCTATATCAAAGGTAAAGATAGTTGGATTGCATGGGATAGTGGCCCATCTTATATATTTGCTAAACAAGCTCATGCAGCTATGAAAAAAATTGCTGACCTGCCTGTTAAATCGCTTATAATAAGTCATGAGCATGATGATCACTGGTTAGGTAATAATTACTATACAGAGACACAAGGTGCAACAGTAATCGGTCCAAAGTCTGTTAATGTAAACTACTTAGGTTTTGATGAGCATACTGGTAAGCCAAATGAAAATACTAGAGAGATTCCACCTCAAACTAGAATGATTAGAGCTCTTTACCAAAATGCAATTAGAGGTACTAAGCTAGTTCCTGTTGAAAGATATTTTGATGATACAACAGAGTTTACGCTTCATGGAATTAAATTTGAGTATGTAAAAGTTGGTTATGCTCACTCTGAAGAGGATTGGTTTCTATATCTTCCAGAAGATAAAGTTGTTCTTGTTGGTGATGTTGTAATGAATGGTAGGGTAACTTCAAATCGTGATGGTATTGTTGTTGGTCAGTTAAATGCACTTAAAGCTATTGCATCTAAAGATTGGAATCACCTAGTTCCAGGACATGGTTTTATTACAGATAAAACAGGTGCTGATGAATCTGTTCAATACTTTACTCTTTTAAAAGACAGAGTTCTCGAAGGTATCGATGATGAAATTGATCCTGACTATATTACAAAACATGTAACTCTTGAAGAATTTAGAAATAAAGATTTATATTATCTTCTAAGTCCAGGTAATGTTTTTAGATCTTATGAAGAGCTAGAGATGTATGAGGAAGATGAGGAAGAGGAAGAGGAAGAATAAGATGAGGAAGAATCATCTAAATATAAAATGATTAAGATTCTTTTTATATTAGTAGCCATTTTTACTATTAGTGGCGCTGATAACATCAATATAGATGCAATGGTTGATAAAGCAGAGAAATCACACAAGCATGTGTTGATTTTTTTGCATAAACCAAATTGTAGTTATTGTGAAACAATGATTGAATTTACACTACCTGATAAAAAAATAGTGCAAAATATCAAAAAAAACTTTATTTTTGTTGATATAGATATAGGAGATAGCGGTTATGTTACCTTTGAAGACTTTAAGGGTACTAAACAAGAATTTGCTATAAGTATAGGTTATAATTTTTACCCAAGCTCTATCTTTATAGATGAAAACAGAGAGATAGTTTACGCTAAACCTGGATATAAAGATGAAGATGAGTTTTTACATATTTTGCGCTTTGTACAGAGCCGCTCTTATGAGAAAATGAGCATAGAAGATTTTAAATAAAGTGAGAGAATTATATGTCATTACTTCCAGTTGGAAAAATATTAGAATTATTTTATTCTACTCATGATGGTAGAGTTAATACAGATAAGTTGGCTCTTGATGACAAGGGCGTAATAGAAGATAAATATTATAATAAAAATATACAAAGGTCAGTTTTAATAACTTCTAATGATAGTTATGAGCTAGCTGCTAGCAATGGTATAAAAGCACCCTATAGTGCACTTGGAGAAAATCTATTGATAGATTATAATCCTTACCATTTAAAACCAGGAGCAAGACTAAGTATTGGGAACCTCGTATTGGAGATAACTCAAAACTGTACACTTTGTAAAAGTTTAGCAAAGATAGATGCGAAATTACCAAAATTACTTAAAGATGATAGAGGTGTTTTTGCAAAAGTTATCAGTAGCGGAACAATACACAAAGGTGATAATATTTATCTTCTAGATGAGATAGAAAAAGTTTCATAAAATTAATAAAGGAAAGAAATGAATTCAATGATTAAAAATTTAGTCGTAGCACTATTCTTAGTGACTGGAGTAGTGGCAAATGCAGTACAAGATATTCAGATTTATACAGCTGATAATTCAAAGGGTAAAATTACAGGAGCTACAATTGAGAAAGCTTTTGCAGATGCAGGGTTTTTAATTTCTGGAAATAATGATATGAATATAGCATTTAAATCAAAGTTCCAAAAAACAAATCATAAGATGTACCATCTTTTTACGCTTTATAGAAAAGATTATGCTTTGGAATTAATTAAATTAACGCCGAAAGCTGCGTTATTTACACCTTTAAGCATGTCATTCTACATGAATAATGGCTCAAATAATATTTCCATTTCATCTATATCATTAGAAGGTATGGCAAAAGTTACTGGTATATCAGTTAAGAATAAACATATGATAGCGTATAGCAAACTTGTTAGAGACACTCTTGCAAATGCTCTTCCAAATGGTCATTTTGAAAAAACTTCATACAAAGTCATAGATCCTAAGGGTGAATTAATTACCAGATTTACTTACGAGATGGAACTTGATGAGGGAAATGATGCTGATGCTATAGAAGAAGAGCTAGAGGGAATTCAAGAAGAGATGGAAAGTTCACTTGAAACTGTTGGATTTGTAATTGCAGGTTTCAATAAACTAGGTGATGAATTTAAAGAAGTTGGATATGCTAAATATGACTTTTTTGATGCATACTCTATTTGTAAACTTCCGGTTATTTTTGAAGTTGCTATAGCTCATCCAGAAGCTGGTGCATTCGCTCCTTGCACATTTTATATGTATAAAGAAAAAGGTTCTAAAACAATTCATATGGCGTATCCGTCTGTATATAACTGGTTAAAATCTTTAAATATTACAGACAAATCATCTATAAAAGTTTTAGAAGACGCTCAAAAACTTATGATAGAAGTAGTTAACGAAGTTACAGAGTAACAACAAAAATTTACAAGGATGTCTTAATGGCTATATCAAGAAGAAAAGCCTTACAACTTTCTGGCATAGCTGTTGCTGCAACAGCTGTTGCAGGATGTTCTAGTTCAAATGGCCCGCAATCAAATACAAACCCCGATAAAGAGACTAATTCAGCTGATTATAAAGCTCCAATTGCTGATTCAAAGAATCCTAGAGTAGTTGTTGTAGGTGGCGGTTGGTCAGGACTATCAATCGCAAAATATACAAAGATATTTGCTCCAAATTCAGATGTGATTTTAGTTGAGCAGAGATATGAGTTTATATCAGGTCCAATGAGTAATTTGTGGTTAGTCGATAAGGTGGATTTAGAGTATTTAGTTCATGATTATCTTCAAGCTGCAAGAGAAAATAATTACACATATTTTCATGCAACTGCAATAGATCTTGATAAAGAAAAGCGTATTTTAAAAACAAGCAATGGCGATATTAGTTTTGATCATTTAGTTTTTGCACCAGGTATCGATTATGATTATTCAAGATGGACAAATGATATCGCATTTGAAACAAGACTTAGACAAGAGTACCCAGCAGGTTTTATACCTGGATCTGAACATATAACATTAAAAAATAAAATTCTGAACTTTAAGGGTGGTAACTTTATTCTTACAGTTCCAAGTGGAAACTATAGATGCTTGCCTGCTCCTTACGAGAGAGCCTGTATTATTGCAGATTATTTCAAAGAGAAAAAGTTAGATGCCAAAGTTATATTGTTAGACGAAAATAATACAATAACTATTAAAAAAGATGGTTTTCTATCAGCATTTGATGAACTTTATAGTGATTATATTGAATATATGCCTAATACAATTATTATAAATATCGATTTGGATAACAAAATAGTTGAGACAGAGTTTGATGAGATTAAGTTTGAAGATGCTGCATTTTATCCACATGTTAGAGGTGCAAAGATTTTAGAGAAAGTTGGAATTGCCAAAGATGCAAAGAATATGCTTGAAGGAGATATTAATCCTCTGACATATGAGGTAAATGGTTTAAAAGATATTTATGTTACTGGTGACTCCAGACCAATGGGATTTTCTAAATCTGGAAATACTTCAAATTCTGAAGGTCATTTTGTTGCGAAACTAATAGCTCAAAAGATTAATAAAACTCCAGTTCTAAAATGGGAATCACCAACTACAGTTTGCTTTTCAATAGTTGATACTAACCCAGAAAGGGCGATATATATATACTCACAATACGAGTATAACAAGACAAATAAAACATTTAGTTTTGCAAATACTTCAAGCAGTGAAAACTGGAAAAAAGATGGTCTATCTAATGGACACTCTGTATATAAATGGGCTAATGCTCTATATGGAGATATGTTCACTAAGTAAAAATCATATAGATTATAATTTCAAAGGAAAAAAAATGAATCTAATAAAAAATATTTTAAGTGTTATAGGTGCAATTATTCTTGTAGGGATGCTTGTAGCATACGTTAAGTTTGATCTAGGTGATAAAATGACTAAGGTTTCAAAACTTGACCCTAGAGCTATGGGCGCATACATGGATATGTTTAACAAGGTTTTAGACACTGGAAGTTCAGCAGATGCAATGATAAGAAAAGTTAAAATTAATCCTGAAGTATCTACTGAAGATGTAATAGAGTCGATGAAAAGTATAGCTACCGATGCAAATATGCTTCAAGTTGGTGATTCCAGAATGGCAGAAGAATATGACCATGCGGGTAAAAGACAGAGATATATCAGAATACTTCACTATTGTTCTCCAAGTATCGCAAAAACATTTATTGACTATTCAGAAGCTTTTGGTGCATTTATGCCTTGTAGAATCCTTATAGTTGAAGATGATAATGGAGACAGATGGTTAGTTACAATGGCAATGGAACTAATGTTATATGGTGGACACAAATTGCCTCCTGAGATGATGGAAAAAGCTGAACATGTTAGAGACACTATGTACAAGATGATGGATTTAGGCGCTGAGGGAGATTTTTAGAACATAATAAAAAATAGCAAGAAAGCTATTTTTTATCTTTATCTATGGCATCTTTAGCTGTTTTTAAAGCACTGCCTAAGGCAATACGAGCTACTTCTAGCGCTTGTTTACCCATTCTTTTAGCTTCTTGTGCAGTTTGTGATTTCATAGCTGTGTCAGCTTTCTTAACTGCTGTTTTTGCAAAACTAGAAAATCTTTCGCGCATAAGATCTGCAGTTTCTTTAGATATATGAACTAACTCCTGTAAATCATAACGCATATTTTTATTTATTTCTAGAAGTAATTTTTTTGTTTCTAGACCATGCTCACTTGCTTTACTTTGAATAACTTGAGAGAAAAGAGTGTCAGATTGGTTCAAATCTTCCATAATAGTGTCATAATCTTCTATGAGAATATGTTTAGCCTCAACAGGCATAAAAGCTAAACGCTTTTTAAATCTATCAATAGAACGAATAAGACCACTTCTCATTCCTCTTAGCGTTGCATTTAAAATTTCTTGTGCTTTTGTTGGTGTAGCTTCTGCAATATCAATAGAAGATTGCAAGATTGTAGATAAGATTTTTCTTACTCGTATAGTATTAAGTGAGCCTTCTTTGATGGCCTCGTAAGTTATATCTTTAATTACTTCTTCAGTGCTTTGTGCTATGTCTCCATCACTATCTTTTTCTAAAGCAGTGATAATAGCAGACTCTACCATTTCACTTAGCATATCATATAAGTCAATAGATTGAAGTTTTACTTGATGTAGTTTAGACAAGGCATCTGTTTGGTTTTCAAGAGAATTTTCAATAGCATTAAAAATTGAGTATTTTGATTCTTGAAGCTCCTGAGCTTTTTTCTCTAAACTTCTTTCTAAAACTTCTTTTTGTGCTAAAAGTGACTCAACATCATTTTTAAGCTTTGAAGTTTCTATGTTTAAAATTGTTGTAGTTATGCTTTTGATATCACTTAGATTTAAATTGTTAAGTTCAAGTTTTAAGTCATTACTTAGGTGTGCTACAGCATCTTTTACTCTTTTATCAACACTTTTAAATCTATGGTTATAAGAGCTTGTTAAATCATTATTTATTTCTTCTATATTCATTTTAAAATCCTTGTTTTTATAATACCATTTTTATGTTTTGATGGGCTTTGAGAGCTTCATATATAAAGTTTCTATCATCTTCATTGTGAACAAGTAGGTCAAGACTCATGCTTATATATTTTCCAGCTTTTGAGTTTTTTGAGTGAATTAACTTATGTTCTCTCTCAGAAATCACATCATGAACTGCTTTTTGTAAAGCTTTCTTTTCTAATGAGATTAGCTTATATGTCCAAGAGCATGGATATTGGAGTTCTAATTTGTCAGTTCTATCGTTTAAAATCTCCACTTTTACCTCCGGATTTTTTTTCTAGTTGAACATTACGAATAATCATGCCTTTATCTATGGCTTTCACCATATCATAGATTGTTAGCAGACCAAGACTCGTTCCTGTAAGTGCTTCCATCTCTACGCCAGTTTGACCTGTAAGTTTTGCTGTTACTGTTAGTTTAAATCCTGGCAATGTAGAAAGTTCTTCAATATCACAGTTTATCCCACTAAGATTTAAAGGATGACACATAGGGATAAGTTCACTTGTTTTTTTAACACCCATAATTGCTGCGATTACAGCAGTTTGTAAAACAGGTCCTTTTTTTGTTTTCTCGTTTACTATTGCGCCATAAGCATCTTGACTCATCTCTATTATTCCTGAGGCTACAGCAATTCTTGTTGTATTGTCTTTGTCACTTACATCGACCATTTTAGGTCTCTGGTTTTCGTCTAAATGTGTTAAATTCATGTTTAATCTTTATATTTTTTTATATTATAGCGTTTTGAGGTTAAATACGGTCTAAGGCTTCTTGATATTCATGAGGATGATTTAAATTACAAAAGGTTATCTCATCATTAAAATTGACATAGAGAGTGTTTGATGACTTAAGTAAAAAGCCAAGTTTATGATTATCTTCTTTGAGCATCTTGATAAAATCGGTTTCTAAAGAAGAGTGGTAGATGCCACACATTGGGTGCATTCCAAAGCTTGTTTTTGCAATAGTAGCATCTGTACTTTTTGTATCTGCACTAAATATTTCACGAATTTCTTTTTCACTAACAAAAGGAGCATCTACGCTAAGTACAAAAAAACGCTCTTTCTTTAACTCCTTAAAGACCGCAACAAATCCAGCAGTTGGAGCAAAAATATTATCTGTTTTTATATCTTCTATGAAATTTGCTTCAAAGTCAAACTTGCTTTTGTCTTTACATGAGATATATACGGTTTTAAAAATTTTATTAAGGCGAGAGTATTGGTATTGGGTAAGAGTAGAAAATCCAGCAAAAGGAAGAAGAGATTTATCTTCTTTCATTCTGCTACTTCTTCCACCTGCAAAGATGACACAAGGGGTATTAATCATCTATTGTTTTTAAACTCTTGGGTCACTAATATAACCGCTTATTGCAGAAGTTGCTGCAACAGCAGAGTTTGCAAGATATACTTTAGAACTTCTTGAACCCATGCGTCCTACAAAGTTACGGTTAGTTGTTGAAACTGCTATTTCATTATCTCCAAGTATTCCCATATATCCACCAAGACAAGCTCCACAAGTTGGGTTTGAAACAACTCCCCCTGCATCTATTATGATATCTATATAGCCAAGTTTATATGCTTCTTTTAAAATTCTTTGAGTTGCTGGAGTTACGATTAGACGAACATCTTCGTGAACTCTCTTTCCTTTTAGTATTTCTGCTGCAATTTTTAAATCACCTAAACGACCATTTGTACAGCTTCCAATAAAAGCTTGGTCAATTTTTATTTTATCTTTTACTGCCTTGCTAATTGGATGCCCATTGGATGGTAAAAATGGGTAAGCTATAACAGGTTCAAGATTAGCAACATCAATTTCTAATACTCTTACATAAGAAGCATCTTCATCAGAGTAGTGAATACGAGGTTCTCTAGCTAAGTTTTTATCCGCAAGAAACTCTTTAGTTACATCATCATAAGCAATTATTCCACTTTTTGCTCCAGCTTCAATTGCCATATTACACATAGAAAATCTATCATCCATGTTTAGATATTCTATTGTAGAACCAGTAAATTCTAGTGTTTGATACAAGGCTCCATCAACACCAAGAAGGCGAATAATTTCTAAAATAATATCTTTACCAGTTGTGTGAGTTTGTGGTTTTCCACTTAGGTTTACTTTTATAGATTCAGGAACTTTAAACCAGTTTCCTCCGCTAATCATCGCAAAAGCTAAGTCAGTTGAACCCATACCTGTTGAAAATGCTCCTAAAGCACCATGTGTACAAGTATGTGAATCTGCACCGATGATTACATCACCCGGAACAACAAGTCCTTTTTCCGGTAAAAGTGCATGTTCGATTCCCATATCCTTTTCATCAAAAAAATTTTTAAGTTTATGCTTTTTTGCAAAGTCACGAGAGATTCTAGCTTGGTTTGCAGATGCTATATCTTTTGCAGGAATGAAATGGTCAAGAACGATTGAAAATCCATCAGGATTTGCTAATTTTTCTGCGCCACTTAAATTAAAAGCAGAGATAGAAATAGGAGTAGTAATATCGTTACCGATAACCATGTCAATTTTTGAGCGGATAATTTCTCCAGCAAAAACTTCATGTCCGACATGTTGGGAAAATATTTTTTCTGTTATAGTTTGAGCCATAATGAACCTTTGATTGTATAATTAATGACGCGATTATAGCATCTAAGGTTTAAGTTTACTTTGTAGAGTTAGCTTTTTGGCACATACTTTAACGCTTTTTTAATGTACTCTGTTGAACAAAATAACATTGCTACAAAGATAGGATTTAGTTTTACACAATTATCTTCAATAGATTCAAAAATTTTAAAATCAAAGCCAGCACCATTTTCTGGATTCTGCGGGGTTACAACAAAAGTGATGGGAGATAAAGTTTTAACCATATTTAGAATTTTTTTACTTTTTTTAGCATTGTCATTTTCTAAAATATTCAAGTTTTGACCTTCTTCACTTTTGTGAGAATGTATAACTTCTTCTAAGATATCAAGTTTATCTTTAAAAACGGTTTTATTCCATGTTATGCTTAGATGCTCAGAATTAATTTTAGTGCCTTTATGCGTAAGTGGATTTGGCTTGTTCTTTTTCATAGCTTCGATAAGTCCAAGTAAAAAGTTTGCTCCACCAACATTTTGGGCACATTTACTCAACAGCATATGGATAAGCAGTTTTGCATCTTCATCTTGTTTATTAAAATTACACATATTTTATGAACTCTCTTTTTTATATATTTTCTCTTGTTTTAGTTATGACATTATACATTATATAGTTGCGTATATGCTTATAATATCTAAGTATCAAATTAAAATTCAACCTTAAAATAGTGAATAAGTTGTTTTGGCTTAAGCATATCGTAATAACAAACCTATTATCATGTCAAAAGTAAAACAAGACAAAATCTGTCTTGTTTAAAGATGAGGTAAAAAATGCAAGTATATTTAGATAATAATGCTACAACGATGGTTGACCCAAAAGTTGTAGAGGTGATGCAGCCATTTTTTAGTGAAATGTATGGTAATCCCAACTCACTTCACAAATATGGAACCGCACCACATCCAGCTTTAAGTAAAGCGATAGACCAAGTATATACAGCCCTAAGTGCTAGTGATAATGATGATATAGTTTTCACATCATGTGCAACAGAGTCAAACAACTGGGTTTTACAGTCTGTTTTTACAGACAAAATAGTAAACGGAGACAAAAACCATATACTAACAACAGAAGTTGAACACCCTTCAATTCTTTCAACCTGTAAGTTCTTGGAACAACAAGGTGTAAAAGTCACTTACCTTCCTGTAAATGATCAAGGTATAGTTGAAGCTCAAACTGTAAAAGGTTTTATAACAGATAAAACAGCTTTAGTTTCTATTATGTGGGCTTCAAACGAAACAGGAATGCTTTTCCCTATAAAAGAAATAGGAGAGATTTGTAAGGAAAAAGGTGTACTTTTTCACTCAGATGCTGTTCAAGCCATTGGTAAAATTAGAGTTGATTTACAAGCTACAAATATTGATTTTGTAAGTATGTCTGCTCATAAGTTTCATGGTCCAAAGGGTGTAGGCGCTTTATATATTAAAGATTCTCAAGCTTTAACTCCACTTTTACATGGTGGAGAGCATATGGGCGGTCGTCGTTCAGGTACTTTAAATGTTCCTCTTATAGTTGGTATGGGTGAAGCGATAGAGCTTGCTACTAAAGATATAGAGATAACAGGTGCAAAAATCAGAGAAAAAAGAGACCGTTTAGAAGATGCTCTGCTTGAACTTAGTGATACTTTTGTAGTTGGTGATAGATGGAACCGTACTCCAAATACTATACTTATTTCGATTCGTGGAGTTGAAGGTGAAGGTATGCTTTGGGATTTAAATAATGGTGCAATAGGTGCAGCAACAGGTTCGGCTTGTGCAAGTGAAGATTTGGAAGCTAACACAGTTATGCTTGCAATCGGTGCTGATAACGAACTAGCACATACGGGTATAAGACTAAGTCTTTCTCGTTTTACAACAGATGAAGAGGTTGATTATACAATCGCTCATTTTAAAGGTGCAGTTACAAGATTAAGAGCTATTTCAAGCTCATTTGCAAAACAGCAACCAACTAAAGGTGGTGAAGTTCAAGAATGTGAACTTCACCATCACTAAAGGATAAACGATGGCAAAAAGTGATATGTTAGGCGAAAGCCTTTGGGATGCGTACTCAAATAAAGTTACAACTCTTATGAATAACCCTCAGCATCAAGGAGAAATCTTTGAAGCAGAGGCAGAGGAACGCGGTAATAAACTTATTGTTGCTGATTTTGGTGCAGAATCATGTGGAGATGCTGTTCGTCTTTACTGGGAAATTGATCCTAAGACTGACAAGATTATAAATTCAAAATTTAAATCTTTTGGTTGTGGTACTGCTATTGCATCTTCAGATGTAATGACTGAAATGTGTATTGGTAAAACTGTACAAGAAGCTGTAAAAATTACAAATATTGATGTTGAACTAGCTCTAAGAGATGACCCAGATACTCCAGCAGTCCCACCGCAAAAAATGCACTGTTCAGTTATGGCTTATGATGTTATCAAAAAGGCAGCTGGACTTTATATGGGTGTAGATGCAGAGAGTTTTGAAGATGAAATCATAGTTTGTGAATGTGCTAGAGTTAGCCTTGGCACACTTCAAGAAGTAATTCGTTTAAATGATTTAACAACAATTGAGCAAATTACTGACTACACAAAAGCTGGTGGTTTTTGTAAGAGCTGTATTAAGCCAGGTGGACATGAAAGTAGAGAGTATTATTTAGTAGATATTCTTAGAGATACTAGAAAAGAGATGGATGAAGAAAAAATGAAAGCAGCAGCAGATGCTGGTGCAGATGGTGATTTTGCTACTATGACTCTAGTTCAACAAATCAAAGCAGTAGATGCTGTAATTGATGAAAGTGTTCGCCAGTTCCTAGTTATGGATGGTGGAGATATGGAAGTTATTGATATTAAAAACTCTGATGAGCATATTGATATTTATATTCGTTATTTGGGTGCTTGTAATGGATGTGCTTCAAGTTCAACTGGTACGCTTTATGCAATTGAGTCAACATTAAAAGAAAAACTTTCTAAAAATATCCGCGTTTTACCAATTTAACTAATAGCGGGTTCTCCGCTATTAAATTTCCTCACTAATTTTTCAACTCCTAAATTTTACTTTTAAATTCAGACTCTATTTTTTCTTGACAACAGAAAAATTGTCAGATATAATGACAACAGAAAAATTGTCAAGAGGATTTAGTTATGAAAAACTGCGTTGGACAAGTTGTCAGAGGTAATGATTTTTGGGATAGAAAAATAGAACTAGAAACTATTTGGGATGCCATAGATTCTGGTAGTCATATTCTTCTTGTTGCACCAAGAAGAGTTGGTAAAACTTCTATTATGCATAAGATTAAAGATGAACCAAAAGATGGTTATATAGTCATTTATATTGATACTGAATCCGCAGATAATGAGAATGAATTTTGGCATAAACTATTTAATGCGATGATGGAAGAAGATTTTATAAATAAATTAAAATCAAAATCAAAAGTTTTTTATTCAAAATTAATAAATATAAAGATAAAAAAGGTATCTGCATTTGGAGTAGAGTTTGAAGATGGCAAAACTCTTGATTATGCATTTGCATTTGAGACCTTAGTTAAAGATTTAGACATAGACAAAAAGCTAATTATTATGATAGATGAGTTTGCCCAAACTATTGAAAATATTATAAAATACGAAGATGTAAAAAATGCAAATAGCCTCTTGAAAGCACATCGTTCACTAAGACAAAATCCCAAAGTGTCAGAAAAGGTCACATTTGTATATGCTGGTTCTATTGGTTTAGAGAGTGTTGTCTCTAAGATAAACTCAATTAAAATTATCAATGATTTAAACAATGTAAAAATACTACCACTATTAAAATCTGAAGCTTATAAATTTACAAATCAACTCTGCTCTAGTGTAAAAATAGAGATGAATAAAGATGCTATAAACTATTTTTTAGGAAAAGTAGAATGGCTAATACCATTTTACATACAACTATTAATCCAGCAATTAAAGATACTCTTACGAGAAGATAGGAAAAGAGTAATTGATAACAAAGCCATAAATGAAGCTATAGATAAAGCACTAGAACATAGAAGTTATTTTGAGTCTTGGCAGACAAAATTAAGAGAGTCATTTTCTAATAATGAGTATCTATTTGTCAAAGAAATTTTAAATATTATTTCTGAAAATAATATCATGGAATATTCGCAGATAATAAATATAGCCACTAAGCATTCCCTCAATGAAGATGAAGCTAAAGATATGATTCATACGCTTATTTATGATGGGTATATAAACAATAATGAAAATCCTAAAGTTTATAGATACAACTCTCCAATACTAAGACAATGGTGGAATAAAAATGTTGCAAACTAATTATGTAAGGTATAAATATACTCCAGATGAGATGAGTGAAGATGAGTTTTTAGAGAGGTTTGTTGTCAGAGAAGATATATTTAATGATATCTTCGAAGATTTAAAGTCATCAGATGATAGCAATACAAATCAGCACTATATAATCATAGGTCAAAGAGGACAGGGCAAAACAACACTGCTTAGAAAATTACAGATAGAAGTTAAAAATGATGATGAACTGTCTAAATTTTTACTACCTATAAAATTTGCGGAAGAACAGTATCAAATTCGCTCTTTATGTAGGTTATGGGAAGAAGTTGCTGAGTATCTTCAGACTTTATATGAATATGAATTTAGCACTATATTAGACGATATGGAAAAGCATTTTGAAGATGATGATTATGATTTACAATGTTTTTCATACTTAGAATCAGTTGTAAAAGCTAAGGGTAAAAAACTACTTTTACTCATAGATAATGTAGATGAGTTGATAGGTAAACTTAGTGAAAAAGAGCAAAGACGATTAAGGGAGATTCTTATAAGTTCGTCTATCTTTCGTATAGTTGGTGGTTCTACTAAGATGCTAGAGCATCATCATGACTACTCAAAAGCTTTTTATGAGTACTTTAAAATCATAAAACTAAAAAGTTTGAACTCAAAAGAAAGTAGAGAGTTTTTACTTAGCATCGCAAGAGATGAGCAAAAAGAGAAGATACAAAATGTTATAGAAAACTCTCCCGCTAGAATAGAAACACTTAGAAGAATAACAGGTGGAGTTCCTAGAACTTTAGTGATGCTGTTTGATATATTTTTAGATGAAGATGGAAATGCTTTTGATGATTTGCTTAAAATACTTGATGAAGCTACACCTCTTTATAAACATCGAATGGATGATTTACCCTCAGGACTTCAAGAGATAGTTCATACAATTGCAATAAACTGGGATGGGATGCTAACAAATGAGATAGCTAAAAAGACAAGAGAATCAAGTAAGTCAGTCTCAGCTCAACTCAAAAAACTTGAAAAGTATGAGATAGTTGAGTCAGAGTCCATAGGAAAAAATAAGATATACAAAATAAAAGAGAGATTTTTTAATATTTGGTACCTAATGCGTTTTGGTAGAAAAAAAGACAGACAGAGAGTTGAGTGGCTAGTTAAGTTTTTAGAGGCATGGTGTACTGAGGACGAGTTGGAAGAGAGGGCAGTTAAGTTTATAGGTAAAATTAAAAAAAACACCCTTAGTCCTATTTATATATATAATATGACGGAAGCTTTAAGCTATGCAGGGTTAGATATAGAGACTGAACAATCTTTGAAAAATGAAGCAAGAGCTTATCTTAGAAGTATCAACTCTAATTATGGTGAAGACTTATCTGACTCTGATTTGGAAATAATAATTAAGTCCTTGGATAAAATTGAAGAACCAGAAGAAGCCTTAAAAATATTATTAAGTTCAAATAAAAATAGTGCATTTATAAGTCTACAAATTGCTACATGTTATGTGTTGAAAAATCAATATGATTTAGCAGAAGTTTATATTAAAAAAGGAGTAACTAAAATAGGAGATAATCCTGAGATAAATGATTATTTGACATTTTATTTAATAAGAGGAATAGGATTAGAAAGAGCAAATGAACTTATAGTAAATAATAATAAGATATCAGCAATTAATAGAGTAAATACTTTATTATGGAAAGAAAAATTCTCAAAAAGTTATAAAGAATTTTTAGAATATCTTGAATATGAAAGTTGTGATTTTTTCGAAGATTTAGAAGTATTATATTTGACTCTATTAATCTCAAAAGGACAATATTATCAAGCAAAAAAATTCCTAGAGATGCCAGAGTATCAACTAAAAGAGAGATATAAACCAATTTGGTATGCATTGATGACACTTATGCAAGATGATTTTCCAAATGAGATAAAGAAGATGGGTAGTGAACTTAAAGAAAGTGTTGATGAGGTACTAAAAGAGATTGAAGTCTATAAAGAGAAATATGCTATTTAAGTAGTTCTATCTCTTAAGATGGAACTAGTTAAAATACTTCCCATGTATCAAAAACAATATGAACAGATCACAGATGCTCTTGTAAATGATGGTTATGTAGTTATTACAGATGCTCTTGAAAAAAAACTCCCCTCAGCTCTTTTAAATGAAGCAAAAAATGAGCAAGACTTTAAAAGAGCAGGTATTTCTGGTTTGGGAGATTTGCATCTAGATAGCAATAGACGAAGAGATAAGATTCATTGGTTAAGCAGAAGTGCAGATGCTCAAGCTAGTTTTTTAGATTTTGCATCTGGACTACAAGAGTATCTAAACAAAGAGTTGTATCTTGGACTATCTTATTATGAAAGTCACTTCGCTATCTATGATAAGGGCGCGTTTTATGAGAAGCATCTAGACTCTTTTAAAAACTCTAAAAATCGTGTTGTAACAACAGTTTACTATCTAAATGAAGATTGGACTGACAATGACGGTGGAGAGCTTGTTGTTTATGATGAAGATGATAATTTTTTAGCAAAAGTAAAACCAGATGCTAACACACTCATAGTCTTTATGAGTGAGAAATTTCCGCATGAAGTCCTACCAGCAAAGAGAAAAAGATACTCAATCGCAGGTTGGTTTAGAATAGATAAAGTTTAAAGTTCTTTTCCATGAAGCATACTAGAGGTCAATCCTTTTTCATCTCTATTCTCAGCAATAATAACGCCTATTATATGTAGAGGCACAAAATACATAATGACTTGAAATACTAACTCATGAATCTCTTTTATATCGTGAGCGGTAGTTTTTAGAAGTCCTAAGGCTTGATAAAAATAGATGATAAAACCGCTTATACTCATAAAAATAAGAGTTCCATAGATAAAAAAGTAAGATAGAAAAACTGCTTTTTTATGCAAAGTTAAATCAAAAAAGCTTTCTCTATTTGAAGTGTCTTTAAACATTAGGTAGATTCTAAAAGCAATCAAAACAACAAGAGTATAACCAAAAATAATATGCCACTCCCACATACCGGCACGAACAGCTTTTGCTAAAACTTTTGCTTGACTTGCTGTTATTTCTATATCTATTTCTGCTAATTTATTTAATAGTATTTCAGAGTTAGTTCTCCAACTCAAAAAAGTTTTACGCAAAAAAACAGTTGCTAGAAGTCCCAAAATAATAAAAGCATGAAGCCAATGCCAGATTCTAAAGTATAGTGAGTATTTCATGATTTGTCCATATTTTTTATTGTTTGTGTTATTATATCAAATATGAAATTGATTAAAATTGATACGATAAATATAGAAGAATTACAAATATATCATCAGCTTAGGGATAAAGCATTTACAAGCGATAATAGCTTTATAGCAGACTCCCCAAAAGTTGTGAATATACTTTTACAAACTGACATAAAAGTTAAAAGTATTTTAGCCACTAGTAAGTATTATGATGAGTTTAACGAGTTGATTTTACAAAAAGATATTGATAAACTTTATGTCGCTTCAAAAGAGCAGATGCAAAGTATAGTTGGGCATAAAATTCATCATAATTGTATGCTTCATGGTGTTCGTCCTCCAGAGAGTTCTCTTAGTGAGTTGGGTGAGCAAATCATAATGCTTGATAATATAACTTCAAGTGAAAATGTGGGTTCTATTGCTAGAAGTGCGGCAGGGTTTGGAGTTAGTTCATACTTAATTCCAAAACAATCACCACATCCATTTGCAAGACGGGCTTTAAGAGTCTCCATGGGTTACGCATCTAGACTAAAGATAAATAGATATGAAGATATATTTGTAACAATAAAAGATTTAAAAAAAGATGGTTATAGAATATATGCAGCGGAAGTGAGTCTAGATGCCATAAAGCTTTCAAGTGTAAAGCCTAGTAAAAAATGGGTGATTTTAATGGGGCATGAGGGGAAAGGAATATCTAAAGAAGTCTTAGAAATATGTGATGAAATTGTAAGCATAGAAATGAGTGAAGATGTTAAAAGTTTTAATGTAGGAGTAGCGGCATCTATAATGATGTATCAGTTTGTAAATAAGGTATAATTATAAAAAAATTTAAAAAATTTAAAGAATAAAATTGAGGGAAAATATGAAAAGTGTTTATATAGGGCGTCAACCAATTTTAGATAACTTAGGTAAACTATCTGCTTATGAAATTTTATATAGAGATGGTACAAAAGAGAGTAATTTTAGCGATGACCGTTTTGCAAGTGCTTCAGTTATAAGCAGTATTTTAAATAAATTTGGAACTGCACCTTTGCTTGGTGGTCATAGTGCTTTCATCAAAATAGGTAAAAATTTTCTTCTTCATGATATTATTTTTGATATTCCTAAAGATTTTTTTATATTTAGTATCTTTGAAAATATTGAAGTAAACGAAAGAATTGTAGAAAGAGTCCAACAGCTTCAAGCTAAAGGGTATAAACTAGCAATAAACGATATAAGTCTAGATGCTAATAAGATGAAAAATTTCTCCCCTATATTTAAAGAATTATCGTACATTAAAATTAATCTAAATGAAAATATTGATGATGATTTAAAAACCATGATAGATGAATTGAGACTCAATAAAATAAAAATAATAGGCTCTAAAATAGAGAATAATGAAAAGTATGAATTAGCTAAAAGTATAGGTTGTGATTTTTTTCAAGGTTACTTTTTTGCAAAACCAAAAATTATAGAAAATGCAAAATTTGAGCCTTTTCAAGCTAATGTCTTAAAACTATATAATCTTTTGATAAATGATACAAATATAGATGAAATAACAAGTGAATTTGAAAAAAATTATGAAATTACAATTCAGCTTCTACGCTATATGAATTCTGCAATGTTTCATTTTAAAAAGAGAATATCAAGCATTCATCATGTTTTAACACTGATGGGAAGACAGCCTTTAGCTAAATGGTTAATGCTTATGATTTACTCAAAATCAGTAAGTAAAGATGCTAAACATTCTCCTTTGATGTTAATGGTAAAAAGTAGAACTGAGTTGATGGAAAATATTTTAATAGCTGTAAAACCAGATGTTGGAAGTAATATACTAGGTGAAGCATATTTTATAGGTGTTCTCTCTCTTCTTGATACGCTTTTTGGCGTGGAGTTAGAGAAAATCTTAAGAGAAATTCATGTAAGTGAAGAGGTAGTCGATGTCTTACTCAGGTTTAATGATTGCCTGCTAAGTGATATCTATACTTTAGTTATAGCTATAGAAGAGTTTGATATACTTGCATTAGAAAATTTTTCTAAAAAATATGAAATAGAGCCAATAGTGATTAAAAAAATTATTATTAAAAGTATAGAAAATGTTAATAAATTTGAAAAAGAAATGATATAAAAGGCTACTGATGAACGGCACAAAACGGACAAATATAAAACATGGTAAAAGCGTGGCAATAGTTTTAAAACAAGACCAAGCAAGTGGGCTTTTGACAGATGGGATAGTACGAGATATTTTAACTTCATCTGCATCTCATCCGCATGGTATTAAGGTACGCCTTATGAGTGGTGAAGTTGGTAGAGTTAAGGAAATATATTGAAGTTTTCTTCACTCCCTTTATCAAAAGAGATGCTTCATAATCTGGGTGAGATAGGTTATAAAGAAATGACAGCTGTTCAGGAACAATCTCTTCCATTTATATTAGACGGAAAGGATGTTATTGCCGAGGCAAAAACAGGTTCTGGTAAAACAGCTGCTTTTGGTATAGGTCTTCTTAGTAAACTAAAAGTTAAAAAGTTTAGAGTTCAGTCACTGGTACTTTGTCCTACAAGAGAGTTAGCAGACCAAGTAGCAAAAGAACTTAGGTTATTGGCTCGTGCCACTCACAATGTTAAAGTCTTAACACTTTGTGGAGGAAGTGCTTTTGGCCCACAACTTGGTTCATTGGAGCATGGAGCACATATCATAGTTGGAACACCAGGAAGAATTTTAAAACATCTAAAAAAAGAAACACTTAGTTTAGAAGATTTAGAAATTCTTGTTCTTGATGAAGCAGATAGAATGTTAGATATGGGTTTTAAAGAAGAGATTGATGAGGTATTGCTTTTTTGTAAAAAGAGAAAACAAACACTGCTCTTTTCAGCTACTTATACAGATGAAATCATGCAGGTTAGTAAAACTCTTCAGCATGAAGCGGTGAGTGTAAAAACTGTCTCTACTGAGAAACGAAACAATATTATTGAGCGATTTTATGAATCTTCAGATGCTAAAAAACTAGAGATACTTATAAACATATTTAGTAATTTTAAACCTCAAAATGTCATAGTTTTTACAAATACAAAAATTCAAGCAAAAGAGTTAGCCGAGAACTTACAAAAACAAAAGATAGATGCCTTAGCAATCCATGGAGAGCTAGAACAGTATGAGCGAAATGATGTTCTTGTTCAGTTCTCAAACAAAAGTTGTCCAATATTAGTAGCCACTGATGTGGCAGCTCGTGGTTTAGATATAAAAGAGCTTTCAATGGTTGTAAATTATGATTTGCCACATCAAACAGAAACTTATACACATCGCATCGGAAGAACTGGTAGAGCAGGTAAAGATGGTTTGGCTTTTACTCTTTTTTCTTCTTACGAGATAGAAAATATTGAGGAATATAAAGATGAAACAAGACTCTTTGAAGATGCTTTAGACTTAAAAAGAGTAAATGGATTTGAGATGAAACCTCAATACATTACACTTGTTATTGAGGGTGGTAAAAAAGACAAAGTTCGCGCAGGTGATATTCTTGGTGCTTTAACGGGGGATGCTGGATTAAAAGGTAGCTCAATTGGTAAAATAGATATCTATGAAAGACAAAGTTATGTTGCAATAGAGAGTAAACTTATAGATGAAGCACATGAGAAACTAAACCGTGGTAAAATAAAAAATAAAAAATTCTCTGTTTGGGTATTGTAAAAATTAGGAGTAAAGATTGAGTATATATAAGTACAAAGTAAAGATGATTAATGGTAAAGAGATTTCTATGTCTAGGTATAAGGGTAAGGTTTTACTTATCGTAAATGTTGCAAGTACTTGTGGCATGACACCGCAATATGAGGGTTTAGAGAAGCTTTATAAAACTTATAAAAAGAAGGGTTTTATGGTTTTAGGTTTCCCATCAAATGAATTTGGACAACAAGAAAGTGAAGGAAATGAAGAAATTGCAAAGTTTTGTAAAAATACTCATCAAATAAATTTTGATATGTTTGAGAAAATCAAGGTAAATGGAGATGATGCCATACCTCTTTATAAGTTCTTAAGAAAAGAACAAAAAGGGCTTTTGTGGAGTGAAAAAATCAAATGGAATTTTACAAAATTTTTAGTAGATGCTAATGGAAAAGTTCTAAAAAGATACGCGTCTCCAACTACACCAGCAAGTATAGAGGCTGATATAAAAGAGCTTTTAGTCTAAGTTTGATATTTGTTGTTCAAACTCTAGGATTAACTCATCTAATTTAGTTTGTTCAACTTCAAATTCTTCGAATAATTCTTCAATTTCGGTTTCTTCTGCTGAAACTTTTTTTGAAAGTTCCATTAAACTTGCGCTATCTCCAGAGTTTGAAAGTTCTATTAGCTCATTATGATGGAGTTCTAAAAGTTCTTCAACTTGCATTATTTTATCTTCAAGTTTTTGTACTTTTTTCTTAAGTGGAGAAGTTTTTGAGTTTCTTTGTCTAACCAACTCTGCTCTAAGTTTTTTGTTTTCTTTATGGTTTGTTTTTGGAGCTTTTTTTGTTTTTGTTTGCTCTTGACTTTCTTCATCCCAACCAATTTTTTCTAAAAATAGCTCATATCCACCATCAAAATACTCTGCGCCATCTTTTGAAAAGATAATGAGTCTATCACAAACTCTTTTTAGTAGTTCTTCAGAGTGAGTAACAATAACAACAGAGCCTTTAAATGTTTTTATAGCTAGGGTTAATGCTTCAATAGATTCCATATCGAGATGGTTTGTAGGTTCATCAAGAAAGAGTAAGTTTACATTTTTTGCTAAGATTTGACCTAACATTACACGACTTTTTTCTCCACCTGAAAGAAGTGAGATTTTTTTCTTTGCACTATCTCCACTAAACATCATAGCCCCACAGATGCTTCTTACACTTGCTTCACTCAGTTTAGGATTTCCTACATAAATCTCATCAATAACACTATTTTTATCACTTAGATGAGCAATATTTGTTTGACCAAAGTGAGCAAAAGATGTAGTTGTGTGGTAATTTATTTTGCCAGTCATCTGATTTAACTCTTTTGCAATAGTATTTAGTAGAGTTGATTTTCCTTTTCCATTTTTACCTATTATTCCAAGGCATTCACCCTTTTGCAAGTTAAAAGATATATCTTTAAATAATATTTTATCAGTTGAATAACCAAAACTTAAATTTTTTACATCAAGTAAAACTTTTGCTGGTGTATCTTTAAAATTGAAGTTAAACTCAAGAGAATTATCAAAATTTAAATCATCAAGCAAATCCATCTTTTCTAATTGTTTGACTTTTGATTGAGCAAGTGATGCCGTAGATGCACGAGCTTTATTTTTTGCTATAAATTCTTCTAATTCTTTTACCTTTTTATCTTGAGATACTTTTTGTTTGCTATGGAGTTCATCATTTGCTTGTAACTGCTCATAAAACTTGTAAGTATTACCTTGAAGAAGTTTGACAGATTTTCGTACTATACCCATTGTGTGAGTTGTTACATCATCCATAAACTCCCGATTGTGAGTTATGATGATAACTTCGCCCTCAAAAGTTCTTAAAAAAGTTTTTAACCATCTTAGTGAAACAATATCAAGGTAGTTGGTCGGCTCATCTAAAAGTAAAAGGTTAGGTTGTGTTACTAAAAGTTTTGCTAAATTTATGCGAATCTGATAACCACCAGAAAAAGAAAGAGGGTCTTTGTCTAAGTCATCTTGAACAAAGCCCAAACCAAAAAGAATTTTCTCAACTCTATAAACATCATATTGCATCTCTTCACTCAAAGCTAAAGTAGCTTCTTCTCTTAGTGATTTCTTACTAAAGGTAAGATGCTGTTTTAAAGTACCAATTTTGTAGTTTTTTGGGATGAAAAGATCACCAGCATCTGCACTTTCTTCACCTAAAATAAGTTTAAAAATCGTTGATTTTCCACTTCCGTTTCTTCCTACTAGTCCGATGCGGTTGCCAGAATTAACTTTAAAGTTCAGGTTGTTAAAAAGTTCTTGTTTTGCGTAGTTTTTTGAAATATTTGTTAGTTGAATCATTTCGTATTCTACACATAAATTCATCAAATTTAGATAAATCATGGCATAATACTTATATGAAAAGTTTTAATATCCAGTTTGAAAATGAAAAATCTTTAAATTTTTTTGTTGAATCTAATAAAATAGTTGATTATGAAAATATATTAATCCAAGTTTTTACTGGAATCATTGACGAAAAACATAGTTTAAAAATATCCTATTTACTTAAAAAGATGCTTCCTCATTCTCACATTATTGGTACTACAACAAGTGGTGAAATATATAAACATAAAATCCATAATAAAACTACACTCATCTCTATTAGTGTCTTTGATAGCACAACTGTAAAGTCAAAGTTTTATAAACTAGACGGAAGTTTTAGAATAAGTAATATTAAAGATGATTTAATTATGGATAACACAAAGGTGTTAATCATTTTTAGCGATGGACTAAAGAGTGATGCGGAGAGATTACTTAAAAAAATATCTCTTTTAAAACCTGAAATCATAATAGCTGGTGGTCGAGCAGGGGATAACTTAGAGTTTAAGAAAACTTATATATTTGACGAACAAACGCAAAGTGATGATGCTTGTGTAATAGCTAGTTTAAGTTCAGATGACTTAATTGTAAATAATGAGTACCTTCTAAATTGGACACCAATTGGTAAAGATATGATAGTTACCAAAGTAGATGGGAATATATTATATGAATTAGATAATACCCCAGTCGTTGAAATATATAAAAAATATCTTGGAAGAGATATTGTAGATGATCTTCTATTTTCATCTTTAGACTTTCCACTAATAATAAAAAGAGATAAACTTCTAATAGCAAGAGGTGCTGTTGCTAAAACAGAAGATAATGCTTTGGTATTTGCAGGAAATTTTGAACAAGGAGATGTTGTAAGGTTTAGTATAGGTAATATGGAAGATGTTATTAATGATACGGCTAAATATTTTAGTTACTATAATCAGATGCCTGCTGAATCTATTTTTGTTTACTCATGTTCTGCAAGAAAATTCTTGATGGGAGATAAGCTTGAAGATGAGATGAATATACTAGAGTCTTTAGCACCTACAGTTGGTTTCTTTACTTATGGAGAGTACTTTCACTCCTCAAACATAGCAGAAATCTTAAATATAACAACCACCTTTTTAACTCTTTCTGAAACATCAAAAATAAAAAAAAGAACTCTAAATAATGTCCCTACACAAAAATATGATGTTGTTAAAAAAGCATTAACACACCTCATAAAGGTTACAACAAAAGAGCTAGAGCATACTTCTACCTATGATTTATTGACTGAAGTTCATAATAGAGCAGAATATATAAAAAGAATAGGTTTGAAATTAAAAAGTGCTTCAAGATATAAAGAAAAATTTGGCATAATACTTGTAGATATAGACTATTTTAAACTTGTAAATGACAACTATGGGCATGCAGTTGGTGATAGTGTCTTAAAAAAGTTTGCATCTATACTTTCAAAAAATGTTAGAGAAGATGATTTTGTAGCTAGATGGGGAGGAGAAGAATTTGTAATTATTGCTAATCATGTAAGTGTAAAAGATTTAGAAAGATTGACTAAAAAACTTCAAAAAGTTATAGCAAAAACATCTTTTACTCCTGTACCTAAGCTGACAGCTTCTTTTGGTCTTAGCATCTACATAGAAGGTGATGGAGAGGAGACACTTTTCAGAAGAGTAGATAATGCTATGTACGCTGCTAAAAAAGATGGTAGAAATACTTATATGATTGGATAATAAACTTATACTTAATCTACTTTCCATAGTGTTTAAATAAATATTCTGTAATTATTTTTTCATCTTTATCAGTTATCGGGGCTTTATAAACATCTCTCATTTTGACAACAACACCATTCCAAAATTTTCGTGATTGATTACCTTGATTTAAGATATAACCATAAGAGTGGCACCATTGACAATTTCTTTGCATAGCTGTAAAGTTTTTATCTTTTGCCATAACAAAGGTAATATTAGGTAGTTTTATATCTTTAGTATATTCTGCTGATAAACTCATAAAAGTTAATAATGTTAATAATAATATTTTCATTTGTATTTATACCACTTCAATAGTAGTACTATCGATTCCGTTATATCTATATCCACCATGATTCCAAGCAATATCTTTAGAAAAAGGTTGAGCCTCTCCAAGATTGTTAATAGCTTTTGCCATTAATGTTAGTTTTCCTTTATGTTTTACCCTAAAGGCAAAACTAAAAGCTCTAAAAGCGTGAGAAGAGAGTTCTTTTTCTAGTTCTGCTTTGTGCCATGTTTTTCCACTATCAATAGAGATTTTAACATCTTTAATACCACTACCACTATCAAAGGCAACACCTTTTAGTTTAATGTTAGAATTTCTTTTAAAAGTATCTCCAGAGTTTGGATAAGCAATAATTGACTTCACATTCATCTTTTGTATTGCTTTAGTTTTTACAACTATAGCATCGGGGCTTTCACATTCGCACTCATTATCTGGGATACGGTAAGCTTTATCCATATAAAACATCTCTTTGTATTCTTTTGAGATAGTTATATTACTTAGCATCTTTACCCAACTATCTGCATAATTTCCTGGTATGATAAGACGAACAGGGTAACCGTTCAAAAAAGGTAAGTCTTCATCGTTCATTTCATAAGCAATAATGACATCATTTTCTATCTCATCAAGTTTTAACTCTCTTACAAAGTTTGCAGTTTTGTGAAAAGCTGCTTTGTCATCACCATTTAAGCCTACCCAGCTTGCCCCTTTATGCATTTTTGCATCTTTTAAAATATCATTTAATCTAACACCTTTAAATTTTGCACAACCCATAGCACCATTTCCCCACTGGATGCCACCAGTTATTGGTGAAAATGCTGATCTCGAATTTCCCCCACATTGTAAAACAGCAGTTATTTCTACTTGTTCATAGTTTTGTTTTAAGTTTTTTATGGATAGATAAAGAGGATTTTGAACAAAGCCATCTACTTTTATTCGGTACATATCAATATTTTTATGTGTTGGAATACGAGGCATATGCCATCGAACAAAAAACTCATCATTAGGAGTGATGGCTTTTGTAAAAAAATCAATAGGTGTTTCTAAGATTGGAGGTCTGTCAGAGTAAGTAATAAGAGGTTTTTTTTCAGGGAATGCAATCTTTGAAACTCTTTGAGAAGTTATAGGTTGAGAAGTCAAGCTAGCTAATGCAGATGATGAAAGAAGCAGTGAAGAAGCAACTAGGGATAGTTTTAAAAAATTACGCCTTTGCATATAAATCCTAAGAGTTTTTTAATGATTTTAGCATAATTTATAAGAAAAAGTTTTAATTCTAACAATAAGGGATATAATACGAAAAAAAGGTTTTTAGATGGATACATCATGCCCAATAGCATTTAGAGAGATAGATGGAACTATTGTTAGAATAGGAGCTTTCTTTGTTTCGCTTGTGGTTGTTGCATATCTTTTCACTTCGCAAATATTTTTACTTATTTTTTTAGTGATAGACTTTTATATCCGCATTTATTGGCATAAACCTTATAGTCTAATTTTTCAACTCTCTCGTTTTGTAAAAAAAATATTAAAATTAGACTCAGATATGACAGATGCTGGATCAAAAAGGTTAGCTGCACAATTTGGCTTACTTTTTTCTATAATGCTTATAGTAGAAGGATTTGTAGGTTTTGATTTTGCTCTTTATTTAACTGCAGGAGCATTGTTGGTTTGTACATCTTTAGAAGTTCTATTTGGTTACTGTGTTGGTTGTAAAATCTACTTTATCATTAAAAAAGTATATCCAGGTTTTATGAGCTAAGGAGTGCTTTTTAATCCATCCATTTTCTAGGGTCATAGCCATCACTTGGTCTAAGTATCTCTTTTCTAACCAATTTTTTAAGCATTGTAAAAACAGGTTTTTTGTCAATCGGACTAGTTGCATTTGAGCCTTCAACTTTTGTAAATCCAAGTCTTTCATAAAAGATTATAGCCTTGGAGTCTTTTAGTACACTGAGACTTATTTGCTCAAAACTAGCGGCAGCTTCTATGAAAAATTGTTCCATCATTGCAAAACCTATACCTTTGTTTCTAAATTCAGGTTTTACAGCGATTTGTAAAACAGGAGTATTAGCATCTATAAAAGCATTTGCATTATCTTCTTCTTTAAGTTGTCTAATCCAGACTGCTCCAGCGATAGTATGATTATCAAGTGCATATAGACCTAAATCTTTACTTGATAAACCGTAAAATTTGTAGTATATATCTAGCTTTGGAAAAGCTTGAACTTTTTTATCTACTGTATCGAGTCGCATTGCATAATAGAGCATATCTGTTGCGATTTTATTCTCAGAAGATCTAAGAAAATATAGAGTTGGTTTAAACATATATGTCTAAGGTGTGTTCAGAATCAGTAACTGGCTTAACTTCTTTTACTTGACTTGATTGCAGAGCTTTAGAGTCATCTGTTGAGGTAGATTTACTTTCTTGAGAATTAGTATCTGGTTTTCCAACTTGAAACTGGCTTGGTGAAGGAGATTGAAATGGATATTGAGTAACATTCATGATATCTCCTTTAATTTAGCTACTTAAATTATAGCACAGTTTAGTTGTCTTGTAGTATTTGAAGCATCCATGGCCATTTACCAAAACCACTATCAGCATTAATATGTCCTGCATCTTTTACTACATGCATCTCTACCTTTAGTTCTTTTTGTAAACTTTTTGCTTCATCTAAAGTCATATATGGGTCATTAGTGGAGCAAATAAGTAGTGCTTCATCTGCATTTAGATTTTTAGGAATAGTTACAGGAAAGAAGCTGTTTACTTCATCTATTTTAGAGTTTAAGCTAGGTGGAGCAACTAAAAAAAGCTGTTTAACGCTTTTTATATTTTCCTCATTACATAGATGAAACCATAAAGTATTTGCTAAAGAGTGACAAATTACTATATCTGGTTTAAAATCGTCAAGTTCTTTGATTAACTCGTTTTTCCAATCATTTTTATTTGGAAAATCAAAGTTTGAGAATTTTAAAAAGCTAACCTTACCATAATCTTTAGCTAACTCCCCAGCAAGCCAACTTTGCCAATGAGGAAAATCACTTCCTCCCCAACCATGTAGAAGTAAAACTTTTTCTTTCATAATCAAACCAATTTTATTAAGTTTTTGAGAGTAAAGAGTTTTAAATTATCTCCCTTTAGTGCTTTAAGTTCGCTAGAAAAACCTTTTTTTGAAGATATAACAAATATATCAGCTTTGATTTTTGCTACTTCACATTTTTCTTGAAGTTTTGTAAGTTCACTTTTTTTGACTTTAGAATTTGAGTATCTACATGAACCGACTACGATTTTTCCAGATTTTGTTTTGGCATAGAGGTCTATCTCTACATCTTTATCCCAGTAACTTCCACTCTCAACAATTGGGTCATTTTTAAATTCAAGTTTTACTAGCTCTAAAGATAGTTGCTCAAACATAAAACTTACAAAATCAGCTTGTTTATTTTCAAACCTTTTTTGAACTTCTTTATAATCTCCCTCTTTTATGCCTTTAAAAATAGGCGATACAAAAGCAAACCAAAAACGCATAAAGGGTGTGTTAAAAAGAAGTTTATCTGAGATTTTATAGTCATCTGCCCAAGTTGTAAACTCTTTTTTAGATGGTTCTAGTCTTATAACTTCCATTTCACAAAGTTCAGTTATAGCTTTTATACCAACTTCGTTAGTTATATTTGCTTTTTTAAAAGCAGAGTGTGTTCTTCCATCTCCTAAAGCTATACCGCTTAAGATAGAGTGAAAAAGAGGCATCCCTGTGGTGGTATCACTTATATCATTACGAATATAAGTGTAATCATCTAAGATAAGTTTTTTGATAAGTTCAAATGTTGGTGTACTAATTTCCATCTCTCCCCATGCTTCCCCACCAAAAACACTAAAGAGTTCTAAGGCTCTTTCTAGGTTATCAAATTTGTTAGTTGTGTAAAAAGTGCTAAACTGTTTAGTTAGGTTTGAAGTGTCTAAGCTGATGATAGAGCCTTTAATATATTTTTAGTATTATACATTAATAAAGCATTTATTACATAAGGATTATTTTTATGAAAGTACCATCCGGAATGCAACTTTATGCTTAAGGAGATATCTGCTCTACTATATTGTTTTTAACTAATGGGCGTGTTCGTGTTGTTCGTCAGCATGAAAATGGATAAAGTGTATTGCTTTATTACTTTGAGCAAGATGAAAAAATAGTTCATATCTCACATGAAGAGTTAGGGGATATCATAGGGACTTCTCGTGAAGTTATAAGTAGAATATTAAAAGGTTTTGAAAATAACAATATTGTTAAGCTATCAAGATTAAAAATAGAAATTTGTTAAACACTAAGGTATGTAACAAATATCACATAAATCTTTGCTTTGTTTATGATACAATCATTTTAAATAAATCAAAGGAAAGAATATGAAAAAATTAAACTTAGCAGCATTACTTTTAGGAGCAATGTTATTATTAGGCTTTGGAGCAACTAATGCTAGTGCAGGTATGAAATGTGGTGCAGGTAAATGTGGCAGTGCAATGATGGACAAAGCTGGCAAAAATTGTACAAGTTGTAAAGATGATAAAAAAGTATCTAAGAATTGTGGCGCAAAAGATTGTAAATGTGGTGACAAATGCAAGGGTGATACTTGTAAATGTTCAGGTAAAAAAGCAATGAAATGTGGTTCTGGGAAGTGTGGTGGCGAAAAAAAAGCTTCTAAAAAGGCAATGAAATGTGGCGCTGGTAAGTGTGGCGATAAAAAATAGTTTTCATTTTTATAGCAGAGTTTTCTTCTCTGTTATAATTTTAACTTCATTCTATCTTTAGAAAAAACAACATCCCTTGAAAAAACTTTTTTATAATTTATGTAAGTAAAAAGAGCGCGATGCCTACCCTTATGGTACAGCCATCTTTTAAATTGAGTCTGGCTTTGAGGTTAGTATAAAATGAGTTTTGCAAGAAGTCTATTATAAATAGTATGAATTTAAGTTACCACTCCAATTGTCATATCTATTAAAGTTTGATATTCATTATTTTTCATTGTATCGCTTTATTTTTCGAGGATTGTACTATTAAAGATATTAAACAGCAATATAGTATTAAATTTATATCTCTAATCAAGAATGATAATATTTTATTAAAGTATGATATTACATTACTGCATTTTGATATGCTATAATACTAGTAAAAATAAAATATGAGTTCTAATACGATGAAATTCACTCAACGAAAACTTAAAAAGAACTATCGCTCAATAACCGGTTACTTCCCAAGTGTTAAAAATGATATCTCTATTGGCTTCGAATCTAAACTGGAGAAGACTTTTTTTCTTATGCTTGAGTTTGATGATGATGTTTTAACTTACCAAGAGCAACCACAGATAAAAATAGTATTAGATGGTAGAAAAAAAACATATAGTGCTGACTGTTTTATAAAAAGAGTAGATAGCTCAATATTGCGAGACACCCTAGTAGAAGTCAAATATACAAGTGAACTTGAAAAAGAGAAAGAATATTTTGAAAAAAAGTTTAAAGCCATTAGACAAACGACAGATGAATTAGATTTAGATTTTATTATTTTTACAGAGGAAGACTATTCAGATGATTATATATCCAATCTTGACTTTCTATATAGATATATAACGCAAGATAGAGAAAAAAGTTATGATGAAAATATAAAGATACTACTTAAAGACAAAAAGCTTACTGCAAGAGATATAGCTGAACAAATAAGTGAGAGTCCATCTGAATTTCTTATTATTTCAAATGCTATTTGGGGATTGGTTGCTGACAAACAATTAAGTACAGATTTACATTTATCACAAATAGATATGAATTCTAAAGTGAAGGTAGTAAATTGAGCATAGTTAAAATTGATATCGATTCTAAAATTGTATTTGAAGACAAGAGCTATATTATTAAGGGATATTCATCACTTGATGAGATACTTGCTAAACAAATGGATGCTCCCTATTCAGAAAAAATTATAAAAGTTAGTGAAATTATTAAAGAACCTAAAAACGCATCAATACTAACTAAACAACTTGTTGATACAAATGATGAAGAGTTCAAAGAAGCATTAAATAAATATTTGATAATTGAACCTTTATTAAAAATTGCAAGAAGAACGACAAAAGATGTAGCTAAAGTTGCGAAGCAACATAAAAAAGGTGTAGCTACTATATATAGATGGTTAGATAAATTTGAAACAATTGGGACAGTTAGTTCTCTCAGTTCATCATATGAGAACTGTGGTGCAAAAGGCAAGAGCCGTTTAAATGAATCTGTAAATGTAATCATTGAAGTTGTTTTAGAGGATTTGTATTTAAACAAACAGCAATATCCCCTTTCATTTATCTACATGACGATAATAGAAAAATGTAATAACCTAAATTTAAAAGCCCCAAATATCAACACTATTAGAAATAGAATTAAAGATATAAATCCAAAACTTATAGCAAAACATAGAAAAGGCGCAAGCATTAGAGATACAAGGGGTACACCTGGTAAATTTCCAGATGTAAAAATGCCACTTGATGTTATTCAAATAGATCATACAAAAATGGATGTAATTATAGTTGATGAAAAGACTAGACAAGAAATTGGCAGACCATTCATAACTGTAGCCATTGATGTATACAGCAGAATGATATATGGGTTTTATATATCTTTGGAAGCACCTAGCTATTTTAGCGTAGGTCAATGCTTACTCAATGCCATATTGCCAAAAGATGATGTTTTGAAAAATCAAAATGTGGATGGAGAATGGCCAGTTTATGGTTTACCAAGAGCAGTGCATGTTGATAATGCAAAAGAATTTAGGAGTATAAGTCTTCAAAAGTTTTGTCAAGAGTATAGAATTACTGATATTTATAGACCAGTTGCTCGCCCGGAATTTGGTGGTCACATCGAAAGGGTAATCAAGACAGCAATGCAAAATGTACACCTTCTTCCAGGAGCTACATTTTCTAATATTTTTGACAAAGGCACTTATGATTCTCAAAAAGAAGCTGCCATGACTATAGATGAACTTGAACAATGGTACACAGACTTTGTTGTGAATATTTATCATAAAGTAGAGCATAGCTCCATAGGAATGACACCAGAAGAAAAACTTTATCAAGGTATGTTTGGTGTAGGCGGCAGTATACCATTTTTACCAACTGTTCCGGCAAACACCTTAAAACTAAGAATGTCACTACTTCCCGCTATGGAGCGTACAGTTCAAAAAAGTGGTATAACAATTGACTACATTACTTACTTCTCCGAAACACTTAGAAAATGGATAGTACCCGCAAGCTATAAGAGATTCTACAAAGATGTTGATACAAAAAAAGTTATCTGCCGAAGAGACCCCAGAGACATTAGTAAGATATATATTTATGATGAGGATATCAATGATTACATTGTCGTTCCATACAGTGATATAAAAAGACCTGCTATAAATCTAAAAGAGCTTAGAAAATCAATATCTGAAGCTAAAAAAACAATAACTGGCAGAGAAATAGAATCTCATGATATTTTCAGTGCCTATAACAGATTGTATGAATATGCAGAAAAATCCAAACGAGAAAAGAAGTCTGTACGAAGAGCAATGAGCTCAAAAAAACATATGCAGAAAACACTTGAAGAGGAACAACAAATCTTACCGAGTATAAAAAGTGATGTAATCAATTTGTCCAACAATAGTATTGATAAATTTGAAGATGATGAAGATGGGTTTGAATACTACCCAATGGATTAAGGAAAAATATGTCCAATAGAAGATTAACAACTGAGACAAAGGAATACTTAGAAAAAAGTACAGAAGAGAGAATAGAGTACTGTAAGCGAGACTTATGGATTGGATATGGTGCGGCTATGACACTCATAGAGCTACTAGAAGATAAATTTAATGACCCGCCTCAAATGAGACACGAGGGTCTGCTTATATATGGTGATTCAAATAATGGAAAGACTGCTATTTTAAGAAAATTTTACGATATCCATAAAACTACACTTGATAAAGTAAATGAAGATGGTAACATAGTTTATGAGATACCCATAATATATTTTCAAGCACCTAGCAAACCAAATGAGAGTGATTTATACAGTTATATTTTAGATGAACTATGTGTACCTCATAAACCAACTGAAAAAGTTTTAGAAAAAGCCAGACTTGCTGAACACTATCTAGGTAAACTAAATACTAGGATGATTTTAATTGACGAGATACATAGTGCCTTAACCGGGAACCTAACAAAGCAGAGAACTTTTATAAATGATTTAAAGCAGCTTAGTAATAAATTATCTCTTACTATCGTTTTAGCTGGAACAAGAGAAGCTCACTCTGCTCTATCAATTGGAAGCGAGACAGATTCAAGATTTCCATCTATTGAGCTCCCACGATGGAGTAATGGCAAAAAGTTTAGATCATTTGTGGCTACCTATGAGACTTGCTTGCCTTTAAAAGAAGCCTCAAACATGGCTCAAACTCCTGAAATAATCAATGCGTTATATTATCAATCTGAAGGTTTGATAGGAAGAACTGTCAATCTACTAAAGAAAGCTTCTGTTAAAGCTATTAAATCAGGTCGTGAAAAAATTATTGTTGAAGACATAGAGTACTTGCCAACACTTTAAATGAGATGAATAAAAAATCTAACTATGTGAGAAATAAAGATTGGGTAAAAGATTATCCGGTTCACATAATTTTAAAACCTCAAAAGGATGAGCTATTAAGCTCATGGCTTACTAGAACTGCACTAGAACATGGACAGACACTCTCTTTATTTATATCATCATATATAAAGCATGATGGCACTGCACTTGCTCGAACAGACATTGACTTTAGATACGATGAAAAACTATTTAAACAACTCACTTTTAAAAGTGGACTAGACATAAAAACTATACGACATATGTCACTTAGAAGCGAAGAGGGATACTTATTTTCTTGTAATGATTGTCTTTATCCTCCACAACAAATAAGAAAGCTAGTAGATAAACGCACACATCATGGGTTAATGTTTTGTCCTAAATGCTTAGCTGAAGATAAAGTTCCATATTTTAGAAAGCAATGGCGATACAGATTCTACAACGCTTGTCCAAAACACAAAATATTTTTAGTTGATAGATGCGGAAAGTGCTATGAGAGAATAAGATTAACAAAAATAACATCAGAACAAAGCATCGTATACTGCAGTAGGTGTGGACGAGACTTAAGACTTACAAAGCCACATAAAATACCTATAAAATATTTCTATGGCTTAGAAGCTATAAATTGGTTTGAAGATGGGTTAGTGAATGGCTACTTTACAATTAATAGCAAAAAGGTCCTCTCTTTATGGGTATTTCAATCCTATACAAGACTACAATACTTGTTAGATAGGAGAAATAAACTTGTTTTAGATGGCTATCCTATGCAAGAAGATTATAAACAACTATGCAAAAAACTCAACCATTACAATTCGAAAAAGTGTGGACCTATCTATAAAGACTTCTTTTTGAGCTCAATGGTTTATCATCTATTTAAGAACTATCCTCATAATTTAGTGAAATTTACGAAAGATAATCACCTTACTCATAGAGATTTTTTACATGGGCTTAAAGAGGCTCCATTTTGGTATATTCAAATGATAGATAAACAAATACCAATGCATAATACTGTTGGAAGAGAAATAAGTGAATTTGAGGTTATTCAAGCTATTAGATATTTAAAAAACATTGGTACTAATATTACTCAAAAAAGTGTTGCTGGAATAATTGGGTGTCATTTTAGTATCCACAAAGGATTTGTGAGGATTTATAAAAGTATATGTAAATAATTATAAACTACTAACTCCAACCCTTGAGATATGATGTGCAATAGTATGCTGAATATCATTTACCAACTCTTTTCTTGCTCTAAAAAGTAAGGTAAAGTCATTTAATATTTCAGGATTAACTCCAAATATATGTCGTAAGCTAAGTACTAAAATATAGCTGATTTCATTATACACAAATGAAAATGGACTTTTATATAAATAGTCGGCATTTTTAATACACTTATTGTCAGATGGTACTAAATAACCAAAAATTAATCTTGATTTTCTAATTTTATCATTAGAATAGTCACAATAAGGTGTAAATTCTAATAAAATTGGTTTCATATTTTCTAATAATTTATCTTTTACTCTTACTTGGAATATATCAGATTCTTCACCACTATTTTTAGTCATACATGTATTTTTTTTACTATATTCAAAAATATCATCACTAAAGTAAGTATTATAATCTTCATACCCACATACTTTTTCTTTTAATTTATCACATAAGGAAAGATAACTAGTAAAACAAAAAATATTACCTGGATAAAGCTTTACATCGTCAGATGTTGGTATCTCAAAAAGAAGTTTACTATTTAAACTACTTATATTATCTTTATCTAATATTTTTAAATCTAGACCTTCTAATACATCATTATTTAATTGATTAGTTCCTTCATCGCTGCCTATGCTCTTTTCGATTGTATCTGACATTATGCTATTCATTGATGTCCATAAAGCTTTTTTCTTATCTAATATTGTAGGTTCTTCTTTCCCAGAGATTACTGATTTAATTGCTCCATTAATATAATCTCTAGTTCTATCTTCCGTATCAAAGAACAAGTTAAATACCTGCGATGTTGATTTTTGAGTATCACTTTCCCATTCCCTTAATAAAGTAAAATATTTTTCATCTTTTAGTTTTTCTTTTATAATTTCTATTAAATCATCAATAGTCTTTACTGGAGGGTTACCCTCTTTTTCTATATAATCATTTTTTTCAATATGAGTAATTTCTATAAATTTATAATTTTCATCTTCTCTTAATGCTCTAGTTAATTCAGTTTTATGTTCTACAATATCTTTTGACCATAAGATTAAAATAAATATTCCATTATCTTTTGATACATTGTTAATTATGGAACTAATTACAGGTTCTACTGCGATTGCGGAATTTGATTCTTTTTTTGTTCCTAATAATATATCTGCAAATATAAAGCGTACATTTGTTAGCTTATCAGCATCCGTTCGTTCATCTAATTCAGGATCTCCAAAATTTACATAAATACTTTGAATTAATAACTTATCAAGAGCATCTCTTAAATTTTTAATTTCTTTCGGATCATCATCAAATATAATTGTCTTTGTATTACTTACTAAGTTCATTTTTTACCTTTGGAAATTCTAGAGCAACAGTGGCTCCATTTATAAATTCATTTGGAAGTTTTAATATATCAGATTTATACTCTTTATTTGTAATTATTTTAAAAACACCACCATTTTGCTCCATTATTTGATCTACAAAATATAATCCTAATCCTTTACCCATACCTTCTTGTTTTGTTGTCTTAAATGGCAATTTTGCAGTATCATCGGATATAGCAAAACCAAGACCTGTATCAGATACTATTAACTCTATTGAATGTTCTTTTTCTATAATATCAACAAGAATCTTTGTGCTTTCTAATATTTTATAATTATACTTTAACCAGTATGCAGAATTATCAATTAAATTCATAATAGCATTGACAGTTAAATTATTTAAACATTTTGTAAATATATCTTTTTTATCATCAAATCTTATGACTAATTCTATATTGTGTTTTTTTAATCTTCTTCTAAAAAATACAATAGCTTTAATAAATAATTTAGTTAAGGAAATATTATCTATTTTATCATTATTCAATAAGGAGGAGATACTTTCTATTGATTTACTAAGATGCAATACAAGTTCATGAATTGATTCAAACTCTTTTTTGGCTGTTACTGTATTTTTTAGGCTATCTACCATTTTTTCAACTTCATGCATTACTAAACTATATGCCAGCCCCGCACCAGAACTTTTTAAGACAATATCTTTAACACTATTGTAGTTAACTTCAATTTTTTCTATAAGATTAATTACCTCAATTTTTCTATCTTCCTCTACTATATACTTATTTATTTTAGTTTTAGTTTTTTCAATAATTGCTAAGGTATCTTTTGTGCTATCTTTTTCTTTAGCATAGAGTCTTCTAAATTTATCTTTATCCTCATTTTTCAAGAAATTTACTTTATTAATAATATTGGCAGTAATATCTTTGAAATTATAATAAGTTTCATCTTCTATGAAACCTTCTCTGTTCGTCTTTTCCTTCAAGCCTTTACTACTTTTACCTTTTAAATTAATAGATGCAATAATATTTCTATTTGCTATTTTAGATGTAGGTGCATTTATTCTACTTGCATCCATTCCAAGCCAATCATTTCCTTCTTCTCCATAATCATAAATTCTCATTCCATCACGATAAACTCTTACCCCTCCATTTTGTCTGACAAAATCTTTTAAACCTTTTCTGTCAGAAATATCACTTAAGTCTAAAGTATCTTTATCAAAATCAAATATATACCCTTTTATTACAATTTCGCCTATCCCTTCAAATGGTATAAATTCAAATTTATCAATATCTTTCTTTTGTTTATCCTTATCAATCTCTCTTTTTAAAAATGGATTTATTTTAATGTAGTCATCTTCTTCAGAGACTTCTCTTATCACTGCCTTATCCATATATTTATATGGTTGAAATTTATACTTAAACTTTGTAATTTTACTTAGTTGCTCACCATTTTCATTTCTAAATCCATTTGCAGTACATTCAAAATACCATAAACCATACTGCTTGACTTTATCCAAAGATAATAGTCCTTCCTTCCAATCAGAAAGGTTAGTGTCTACATCAATATAAAAATCATCTTTTGTTTCAAAAGGAGAAGTTAGAGAAAAAGCAGAACGATATAACTCTCTAAAATCTTTTTTTGTCCATGCTTTTCGTAAATCCGTAATTCGTATATATGTTCCAATATCTTGATTTATAAAAAATGATGTTTTTTGTTCTTTTAACGTAATTAGCTTATCAGACAAATAATCATTATCATTAAAATCATTCCAATTAATTTTAAAACATACTTCATTTTTATCTTCCTTTTTACTAATAAGTTCTATATGGTTTCCTAACTTATGTACTCCAAATCTACCTATTCCTTTTTCTCCAATTGGTCTGCGATTACATGTACTATTAAAAGTTTTATCATTTTTAGAATCTTTATTATTAGTTCCTGGTTCCATCCATACATTATTAATTGTATCAATATCCATTCCAAAACCATCATCATAAATAATAATTTCACCTTTTGTTATATCGTCTATATCATTCATTATGACTTTTACTTTTTTAGCACAAGCATCATATGAATTTTTAATAATTTCAGATAAAGCAATTTTTTCATTACGAATTAATTGATCTCCTAATTGTAATAAAAGTCTAGCTTTAGGTTTAAAGTTTGCTTCAATTAGTTTATATCTTTGTTTACTACTTTTATTGTGTGCATTTGTAAGAAAAATAGACTCTGTAAAAATATCATTTAACATCGAGATTGATATCTCACTTTCTTCTTTATCTGTAATATTCTTTTCTGTAATCATACTCGTATATACCAATTCACTCACTGTACCATTATGAGTATCAATAATACAAAAATCATAACTAGTATTAAAAGTATAATGCTGTGTTAAAAATTTTGAATCTGTTCTAGTTTTTAAAGTAGAAGCTTTTTCTATTTTTATATTAGGTATATTACTTTGATTTAAATAGCTATCTAATTTTGTATCAGATAGTGAAATATATTCATTATTAATTTTATGCTTTTTAAAAATAAGTAAATTTGTGTGTAATATATTTATGTATAATTCAATGGGTTTTGCATCCTTAACAATTATATATAATTCAAGTATGTCACCTTCTTGTGTATTATTTTCATCAAAATATTTTTTAAGAGATCTTCCCGTAAATTTATCATTTGCTTCTTCTCTTTTAATTAAATCAATTTGTTGTAAATTATTTAATTTTGTAAAAATTACTGTACTTCCTTTAGAGATATAAGTGAAATACTTTCTCATATCCTTGTCAAGTAATATTTCAGTACCATTCTTACCACTAAGACCTAAATCAGTCTTTTTTAATATTTTTTGTAATTTTACTAATCTCATAATTCACCTACTAATAAATTATATAGATTTTATCTTAATATAGCTAAATAATGAATTTTTTAAATATTTTTGCAAATACTTGAGACATTAAAGGTGGAACGGCATTTCCTATTTGTCTGTAAGTATTTAAATATGATCCTAAGAATATATAGTTATCAGGAAATGATTGTATTCTAGCAGCCTCTCTTGGAGTTAACCCCCTAATTTGTTTTGGATGTATATGTGAATGACAATCCATTTTCATATGTGCAGTTATGGTCTTTGATGGATTCTTTTCTATAAGTTTAAAATATTTATCTTTAAAAATATGGTTTCTATTAGCATATGGCATAATATCACTTATTGTTTTACATGTAGAATTTTTACCCTCTTCTAATCTTTTATAAATTTCTTGATCATTGTGATTATTAAATCTTGCCTTATGATTAAAAACAAACTTATGAATAATATTATGATTAATAAGATTTATATACTCATTAGATTCTTTCTGGTAAAGGTTATAAGCAATTTTTTCACCAGAATATTCGCAATCTATTTCCGTAATATTTTTAATATTGGCACACTGCAATGGTTTAATGTATTCAAGAGTATCTTTTAATATATACCTTGGTTTATTTATTAATTCTTTCTCTATTTCACTTATGATCAAATCAGGTGTTAAATTATTTAATAGAGCATATTCTTTATTTATCCCAATATATAATAATCTTATTCGTTTTTGAGCAACAGAAAAATCACTCGAATCAAATAATTTATACTTTACATCATATCCAATATGATTAAAATCTTCTACTACTTGACCTCCAATTTTTTTCATTCCTCGAACATTTTCCATTAAAATGAATTTAGGTTTAATTTTCTCAACAGCTTTTATATAGTATTTATATAGAATATTTCTAGGATCATCAATAGCTCTTTGTTGATTAGCACTACTGAAAGATTGACATGGTGGACCACCTATAATGATATCAATATCTTTATCAATATCTTTATCAATGTTTTTTATAATATAACTTATATCCCCTTGAACTACCTTAGATGAATGTATTCCTGGATGATTTAATTTATATGTTTCTAGTGCAGTATAATCTATATCATTGGCCAGTTCTATTTGATAATTTTCTTGAACAAATCCTAAACTAAATCCTCCAGCCCCACAAAACAAATCTATAACTTTTGGCTTCATTACCTTTTGCTGTTTTTTTTGTTGTTGTTTCCTATATCGATTATAAAAATTGTTTAAAATAAATAATGTTTCTTTTTTATTTTTATGATAAAAAGATAAAGTTTTTAGTAAATCATTATATTCTAAGGGGATAATCTTTTGAAGTAAAACTAAGTCTTGTCTGTTTGATAATATGCCTATACTATTTAATTCTTTAAAGTAATATTCCTCAATAGGAATAATATTGTTAAAATCGATATTTGCATTAGTGCAATATTTTTTAATTAATTCATTTATAATATTTATTTTTTCTAAAAAGAACTTATTTTCAGATCTCTTAATAGAAATATTTTTTATATCTAAAAATAACATTTTATCTTAATTGGTTTAAATATTTTTTTAATACTTTAGCAATATATTTTGCCATTAAAGGAGGTACTGCATTTCCTATTTGCTTAAATTGTTGTGTTCTAGAACACGGAAATACAAAGTTGTCGGGGAATGATTGAATTCTTGCAGCTTCTCTTGCGGTAAAAGTTCTTTGTTGTTTATAATCTGGATGTATAAATTGATTTCCATCTTTATGTAAATGTGCAATAATTGTTTTTGATGGTTGCTCAAAATTTTGCACAACGTAACTATTATGAAATTTTCTTTTAGGTATATGAGTTAATTCCGGTTTTTGAATATATAGGTCTTTAAGTGTACATTTATTTTCACTCATATATTTATACCTTGCCTGATCTAATTCATTATGTGTTCTAGCTACATGATTATGTAATAATTTATCATCTTTATCATCTTTATTTCTTAATTGATTAATATAATAATTATTACTTTTGGAACTAAATTTTATAGTTTCTTTACCATCCCCTGGTAAAAGTTTTGGTAAGTCAGAAATTGCATCATTTACTGTTGTTTTTTTTAAAGTAGTTTTTAATTGATTTAAATCTTGATAAATATCTTCTACATTAATATTAATATCCTTTCTAACACCTATAATAATTACACGTTTTCTATCTTGAGGTATACCAAAATTAATAGCATTTAATACTAATTTATTTTTATTTTCAACTATATTATAATTTTGTTTCATATCTGTGAAAATTTTATCTATTAAAATATTTCCTTTTATTTTTGTTGATAAAATACCTTCTACATTTTCAAATACAAATAATTTAGGTTTATAATGATTTAAAATCTTCATATAGCTTTCATAAAGATAATTTCTAGGATCATTTTGCATACTATACTTATCTTTTGCCTTACCATGCGAAGAGAATGATTGACAAGGTGGTCCACCTATAATTACATCAACATGATTCCCTTCTATATGATTATCTAAAATATTTATAATATTTTTATCTGTCATATCAGTAGGTTGGATATTGTCTATTTCTTTATTTTTATAATTATAGAATTTCATTCTAGAACGTAAAGTGTCACAGGCATATTTATCAAATTCTATATGAGAAAGAGCATGAAAATCTTCTTGATAAAATCCTTCTGCAAAACCTCCTGCCCCTGCAAAAAGGTCAACAAAAGTAAATTTTTTTATTGTATTCAATATAATAAACCACCTACTGTAATAATTTTAATTTAACCTTAATTGAAATATTAAAACAAATGAATTATAACAGGTTGAAACTTAATGCTACCTGTATCAAAAGTCCTAATGTATTATTGTTAAAGAGTTGCTAAACTAGTTTATTAGAGTGGGATACAAAGATTAATACTTGGTCTAATATTTATCTCAATTATTTATTTATAATAAAAAAAATTTAAAGCTTGATTTTACCTAGTAATCCAGCCAACCATCTAATCATATCTTCATTAGTTAATTTTACATTTTTCTCATGATTTTAAACTTTACACCATTACTACCATCATACTTTTTTCTAATACCATCTATTGATAAGTTTTCATCTACATAATGATATAAGAATTTTTGAAAAGTTGATTTAAAGTAAAGTACTGGTGTCTAAGTAATCATTATCTCTTATAATTACTTCTTAAATATTGCATTGGGAAACTTCTCTCCTATACGTCTAAAGCCTTATTTTTTAAACTGTTGATATACATTGTCTATAAAAGTAAATAACCAACCTAAAAAAATACTAGCAATTAAGGTATATAACGCAGCAAGTGAAAAGACATGGTCTAGTACATATATACCAAAGTTAATTATATTATCAATCATTATTCACTTTCTCCATATTCTCTCAAATACATTTTATATAAATCCTTATAAACCTCTTCTACTACTGCATTACCCATAGAACCAAGAGCAACACCTGCTTCAAAATAGAAAGCATTTTGTAACATTGGAAAAACTGCCCGTGTTAGTGTACCTTGCATCGGTCCAAGTGACCTGAAGTTAAAACCTTTTCGCCTTAGACCTAAAAATTGGAACAAAGATAAAGAAGCAATTTTAAGTAGTGAACTTCTAGACTCTTTAAAGAAAATATGTCGTTGGTTTTTATTATACATATAATTTGAAAGTGCACTAGAACCAGCCAAGCCTACATTCACAACACCTCCACCAAGCTCGTACAAACCTGCATTTGTAGCTATAAAATTATCAACTGCATTACTAAAGATTCTATCTAAAAGAGGTTTATCGATTGCAACATGGGTATGATTCACCTTGCTTATAGATACAGTACTCGCAACGACATGTTCAAATGTTATTTCTTTATAAACAAAATAGATGGTCTCAATTAAATTATTCTCTATTGTGCTATTTGTATCAATATTCGCTATCAGAGCATCTCTAAGTGTAATAGTAAGATAGTGTTCATGTTTACCATTGTAAGCTGTTCTGTAAGCTTTCAATACTACTTCAGGTAATGTTTCACTTTTTGTAGTAGCATTAAAAAGCAAAGGGCTACTTTTATCAGTCATTTTAGTAATAACAAGAGGTTTACTTCTACCTTGTCCTAAAACTTTTCCACTTCCGGCATGTACTACATTTGAAGCTCCAAATCTAAATGATTTTACAAGTATTTCATTTTCATGATTATGCACATGGCAATTGCCAATTGATTCAGGGGTGGTTGCTCCATGGGAAATAAGACCTTGAGAACTACCTTTAATAGATATAAATATATTATTCACAGAGACTCCATTATATTTAAACATAATATATCTAAAAATAACTTATATTAGAATAAAGGAAAGTTTCATTTTACTAACTTTTTCTAAACTCTTTTTCTTAGTGATTACAACTTCATCACCTTGCTCTAAACCATAATCATTATAAAGCTTCTCCAAGGCTAAAGTCATTACGGTACTTGCAACATCATGAGAGCTATCTAAATACAATAGTATCAAATTAAATAACAATTTTTCCCAACAACCCAGCTAACCACCTAACCTTATCTTCATCAGCTAATTCTAAATCCCTCTCATGATTTTTAGTTTTAAACTTTATATTTAAATCATTTACATACATATTTTTAATATCATTTATAGCCATATCATCATCAATATAATGACTCAGAAATTTGCTAAATATATTATTATCAACTGTATCTTTAGCTACTATTACCCATGTGCTTGTAGCTGCAGTATTCTCAAGTTCCAACAATCCTACATAAAGCTCTTTATATTTAAATGTAGCAGTTATAAACTGTCTTTCTCTGCCATACATAATACACTTCTTGTTAGGATTTCCATTTTCACCATTCTTAACTACTTTCATCTTTTGAGCATCATATACAAAGAGTTCCTCTATGGCTTTTTGTGTGCGCATATACTCTATATACTGATTAAATTCATCAAAGTTATGTGTGTACTCTGTAGTACTAACTTTTATAGTTTCACTTCCTTTACTGGAAACTCTAGTTTTACGAATTTTTTTTCTCCATTGCCTGTGGCATCTGTTAAACTTTGATCAACTGCTTCGTTAGTTGTAGTTTCTTCAATTATTTTCAATTTTTGTAATGTTTCTTCATCAGTTATTTTTTCATTAGACATTTCTATACCAGATAAGCTACTACATTTCTTTTTACGATTTGTAGTAACAGTGTTATGCTTATATTTTTTATTAGCATGATTAGATTTTAAACGCTCAGATGTTTCAGATGGCACTTCTCTTGGTATAGTTGGTAACTTGTCTTTATCATCTATCTCTGCTATTATTTTATTGCTTTGTATGAAGGTAGTGAACTTAGTAAACCCTATATCTGAATCATCATCTAATATTTCATGTACATATTTATAATATCTGCCTTTATGGTCAAAATCGCTAACAGTGGAAGTAATCGAGAACATACCTTCTACTGGAAATTTTGCTTTTATTGGAACAGAGTCTATTGGTTCCACTAGCTCATTATTTTTTCGCCGTTTTATATTTTTATCTTTTTCATTTCGAATATATGCATTTATGTATGTGCCAATTTTATTAAAACTGTCTATTGCATCCTCTTGACACAAAAATCTATGTATAAAAGCAGCATCTTCTTCCGGTACATATCTTGGAATCACAATTGAAGCATCATGAGGGTTGCAAATAACTCCAAGATACAATTCTTCTAAATTAGATTTTAGTATAGCCTCTCTCAATACAGTTGAACGATAGTAATAATATATAGCTATAGCATAATGTGGAATAATTATATCTGTAGTCTTAGTCTTTATTACACAACAACTTACTTTTTGAGCTTCGTGCATATAAGTGTGCTTGTATCCTAGTAATTGCCCTATGAAGTCTTTATCTAAACAATCACCTAAGTTGGTATTGTACTGTGCTACACTGAGCCTTGTATCTATGTTATATGTTCGTTTATTTGTTTTAATATACTTGTTAGCCTGTTTATCTAACTTAGCATTTTTGTAAGCTTTATGTAGTTTAAAATGAGTAAAAAATATCTCTGGGGACATCAATGTAGTGAAGTGTTCTTTTGTTGTTAAATTTTTAACCGCAACCTCAAAATAACTATTCCCAATATCTTCATAATCAGGCTTTAAACTGATTGGCATTAAAAACATAAAAGTATCATCTGGATTATCTAACATAAACTCCGGAATGATTCTTTTAGGTTTAGCCATTTTAAATCATTCCGTTATCAAACTTTATTGTAGTCAATATCATACTTTACTAGCCATTATCGAACTTTACTGTCTCTTACATTACGTGTTAGAAGGTAGTAATAATAAAATTATAAATAAATTAAATATTAGATTAGATAAAGATACTAATACTATAAATAAGATAAAGCCCAAATTTTTAGCTGTGTTGTGGCATTCTACTTTCAAAGATATTTATAGTTCTACTCATCTCACACCATCAGGTAATAACTTAGAAATAAAACATATTATCTTAAATTTTGCCTGAATTATATAAATAATTACTCCTTCATCCCCCACTTAGCATAAATCTCAAAAAGTATAGGGATAATAACTAGACTTAAAACTGCTGAACTTACAACTCCACCGAGCATTGGTGCGGCGATTCTTTGCATTACTTCGCTTCCTACTCCGTGAGTGTACATGATAGGTAGTAGACCTGCTAAGATGGCGAAAACTGTCATTAGTTTTGGTCTTACTCTTTGAACTGCACCTTCGTATATCGCTGCATTTAACTCTGTAAGTCCAAACTTTTCTTTGTACTTTTCTTTCGCTTCATCTACCGCTTCTTGTAAGTAAACTATCATAACTATGGCGGTTTCGGCCGCAACTCCAAGAAGAGCTAGAAAACCAACTACCACGGCTATACTCATGTTGAAGTTGAGTATATCAATGTATAAAAGTCCACCTAAAAGAGCAAATGGCAGAGTAAAAAAGACTATAAAAGTTGGTACTAACTCTTTTAATGCAAAGTAGATAAGTATCAAGATTACTATTAAAACAGTTGGAACTATCCAGACTATCTTTTGCATTGCAGAGTCTAAATATTCACTTTGTCCTGCCCAGTCTATGTAGTAACCAGCTGGTAGTTTTATGGATTTTAGAAGCTCTACAGCTCCTTCTTTATACTCGGTTGCACTTATGCCAACATTTGGAGTTATATATATAAAAGTTACAGGAGATGCCATCTCACTTTTTATGACAGATGCACTTTCTCTGTAAGATACTTTTGCAAAGTTGCCAAGAGGAGTAAATCCTAAAGGAGTTTTTATCTGTAAATCTTTTATAGACTCTATGCTTCTTCTCTCATCTTCTTCAAATCTAAGAGCGATTGGATAGCGTTCGATGCCTTTATACATAGTAGATATTTTCATGCCACCAACACCAGATGCAACATAATCAAGTAAGTAGTTTTTTGTTATAGAGTATCTTGCTAATTCTTCTTCATCTATCTCAATATCCAGATAATATCCAGCACTTGCTTGGTCTGCAAAAACACTAAGAGTTTTGTCATAGGTTCTTAAAAGAGTCTCTATTTCTAAAGCATACTTTTGTAAGCCATCTGCATCTTTACCATAAAGCTTTATGCCAAGAGGAGTTCTTATACCACTTAGTAGCATGTCAATACGACCACGAATAGGGTAAGTCCAAGAGTTTATAAGACCTGGAACTTGAAGCGCGTCTTCTAACTCATTCATAAGTTTTTTATGAGTCATACCTTCACGCCACTCACTTTGAGGTTTAAAAGTAATGATAGTTTCTATCATCCCAAGTGGAGCAGGGTCAGTAGCAGAGTTAGCCCGTCCACCTTTACCAAAAACTATATCTACTTCGGGAAATGCTTTGATGATGGCATCTGTCTTTTGCGTAAGTATTTTACTTTGATCAACACTAATCCCATAAGGAGTAACAGGCATATACATTACACTTTGCTCATTTAAAGGAGGCATAAACTCCCACTTTAAACCTTTGTAAACTGGGTACATATAACCAAGTGAAACAAGTACGGCTACGATGATTATATATTTTATTTTAAGTCCATAAACGATTATAGGATGATAAAGCCATATAAAAAAACGATTTAGCGGATTTTTATTTTCATGTAAAATCTTTCCTTTTACAAAGAAAAGCATTAAAACAGGAACTAAAGTTATAGACAAAATTGCTCCTGCAGTCATAGCAAAGGTTTTTGTAAAAGCAAGAGGAGTAAATAAAAGTCCCTCTTGACCAGATAATGCAAAAATCGGCAAAAATGAAACTACAACAAGACTCAGTGCAAAAAAGATAGGACGACCTACAACTTTTGATGAACTCGCAATTGCTTCAAATCTCTCTTCTTTTGTTAACTCTGAGCCTTTTCTTTCTTCGAGTTTTACTATGGTTTTATGTGCATTTTCTATCATAACAATAGTGGCATCTACCATTGCTCCAATGGCAATAGCAATTCCCCCAAGACTCATAATATTTGAATCAATCCCAAAAAGTTTCATAAGTAAGAAAGTTGCTCCGATAGTAAGAGGTAAAACTATAAGAACAATAATTGAAGAGCGTAGATGCATTAAAAACAAAGCAATGATAATGATAACAATAACACTCTCTTCGATAAGCGTGAACTTTAATGTGTCTACAGCTTTTTCTATTAAGTCAGAACGGTTGTAAGTCTCAACAACTTCAACTCCGTTTATCTTTAGCTCTGACATCTTTTTTTCTATGCGTTTTATAGTAGAGTAAACATCTTCGCCATAACGAACCATGACTATACCGCCGACTACTTCACCTTGACCGTTTAAATCAGCCATACCGCGTCTCGCTGCTGGAACTAACTCAACTCTACCAATATCACCAATCGTTACAGGAGTTCCTGCTTTTGTTGTTACAACTAAAGAACGAATGTCATCTAAGTCTTTTAAGTAGCCTTTGGCTTGAACCATCCACTCATAACCGTTTTGTATTACGATTCGTCCGCCTGTATCGTTGTTGTTTTTTTTTAGAGTTTTTGCGATATCTTTAATGCTTAGGTTGTATCTAACAAGAGTATCATTTTTAACACTAACCTCATAAGTTGGAACAAAACCACCGATAGATGCTACTTCACTAACTCCATCTACACCTAAAAGAGCGTACTTGTAGTAGTAGTCTTGAAGAGTTCTAAGTTCACTTAAATTTTTAGTTTTTGAAACAAGAGCATACTCATAAACCCAACCAACACCACTTGCATCTGGACCTAAGTTTACTTCCATAGATGCAGGAAGCTGTGACTGTATAGATGCTAACTGTTCTAGGACTCTTGTTCTTGCCCAGTAAAGGTCAGTTCCTTCTTTAAATATAATGTATATAAGAGCATTTTCATAAGTAGAAAAACCTCGTACAGTTTCAATATTTGCAATTGCAAGAAACTGAGACACAAGCGGATATGTTCCTTGGTCTTCTATAATCTCAGGAGATTGTCCTGCCCAGTTTAGTTGAACTATAACTTGAGGAGGAGATAAATCTGGAATGGCATCTAAGGGAGTGTTTTTTACCGCCCAAAAAGAGCCAAAAGTAATAAACAGCGTTGCCATTAAGATAAGAAATTTGTTTTTTATGCTAAAGCTTATTATATTTTCAATCATCACATAACCTTTTATTGAGTAGTAAAATAATATCGATAGTTTGTGAGAGGTTTGTGTATTTTACATCTATCTGAGCAAGCTTATGCTTTTCTTGTGAACTTCCCAGCTATTGCTTGTTCTTTATTCTTAAATATAGCCATTGCTGTATTCATTCTATCAAATCCTAGTTTAGAATAAAATTCTTCTTTCCCTGGATTTGAATATAAGATTATTTTATTATGTCCTTTGGAAAATTCAATAAGTTTGTTAACAATATCTTTTCCAATACCTTTGCCTTGATAATCAGGGTGTATAGAAACATCGCAAATATATGAACAATCAACTCCATCCGCTAAAGTTCTACCTACACCAATAAGAGTTTTGTCTGCATAAACAAAACATTTAAACATACTGTTTGAAAATGCAATTTTTAAATCACTTGGTTTTTTATTTCCAAGTGGTGCTATCTTATATAAGTTTGATAATTCACTCCAATTGACATTGTCATTTTGATATATCCATTTTAAATTCAATTGTCTATCCCCTTTTTATTTTTAAATAGCTTACCCTGCTGGCTGTTAAAACTACTTCTTTAAATTTCTAAAATGATAGCTTAAAGCACTTTAAAAGTCGATTGGTAACTTATTTGTCTTCTCTGAGACTGTGAAAAAATTATCATTGTTCCATTTGTCAAGACTAGTAAAGCAAGTTTTGATTTGTGTTAAATATCTCAGGTTTAAGATAGAGTCCAAGTGCTTCATTTAGCACTGTGTTTACCAGTGAAATATCCATTGTTATTTTAGGTTTATCTGTGAAAATATGTTATAATTAAGAATAAGATAAAAAGAGACTATTGTCAAAGGTAAAGAATAAATGAAATTTAAAAGGAGGTTGGTTTTGTCCAAAAAATCATTTTTTATATTAATAGTATTTTTATTTTCTCCACTTATATTAAGTGGGATAGAAATGAAAGGTTTAGGAGATTTAGGAGGAAGTTTTAGTCAGGCAAGTGGAGTTAATTCAGATGGAAGTGTTGTTGTCGGAAATAGTAAATCTGCCAGCAATAATACTGAAGCTTTTCGTTGGACACAAGCAGGGGGAATGGTAGATTTAGGAGATTTAGGAGGAGGTCATAGTAAGGTTAAAGCAGTTAATTCAGATGGAAGTGTTGTTGTCGGAAATAGTAAATCTACCAACGATGCTACTGAAGCTTTTCGTTGGACACAAGCGGGAGGAATGGTAGGTTTAGGATATTTAGCAGGGGGAGTTTTTTTTAGTAAGGCAAATGCAGTTAATTCAGATGGAAGTGTTGTTGTCGGGGTTAGTAAATATACCAGTGGTCATGAAGCTTTTCGTTGGACACAAGAAACAGGAATGCAAAGCTTAACTAAATGGCTTCAAAAGAGTGGATATACCCTAAGCGGTTGGAGTAAGACTAGTGCAACTGGAGTAAGTGCTGATGGTAGAGTAATTGTAGGATATGGTACTTCTTCAAATGGTCGAGAGGCCTTTATAGCAAGAGGTGGAAGTGGTCTTCCTGATGGAGGTGGTCTTATTGGATTAAGTACATTAACTATGTCGCTTAGTAGTATAGCAAATGTAAATGTACAAGGAATGAGTATACTTAACACTACAATGCATGGAGCCCATGGACATCCAGGTTCAAATAGAGCCTCAGATGATAAATATACCATGTGGACAGCAGGTGACTTTGCATATAATGATAGATATGAAACTAAAGATAACTTTTACTTAGCAGAAGTAGGCTTCGGATATAGACAAAATGATTATGTAAGATATAGTATGTCTTATGGGCAAACAACGGGAGCTAGTAAACTACTTTATGAAGGGAAAAATAAAATAGATGGGTATTTTTTTGTAATTGAGGCAGATATAAGATTACCAATAGAATTACCAATATATACTACACTCTCTTATATGTACGGTAAAAATGATTTAGACATAAAAAGAGGATATGAAAATGCAGGTAGCCTAGACTACTCAGAAGCTAAAACCGATCAAAATATGCAAGCCTTCAGACTAAGAGTACAAGGGCAGTCAGAAAAAGATTATATTTATCCTTATGTTGAATATAACTATGCAAGTGTAACAACAGATGCATATACAGAAATAAATGGAGGATTTCCTGCCAGTTTTAATAAAAACAAAGAGAATACAAATGATATAAGAGTAGGATTTGATTCTAACTTTAAACTAAATGAAAAAAATAGAGTAATAACAAGCCTTGAAGGTATACACCGTATGGAAAAAGAATCAAATGGAATAAGTGGAACGGTGATAGGCTTTAGCTCATTTCATTTAGCAAAAGAAACATACAAACAAAATTGGATAAAAGCAACTGTAGGAATAGAGAGTACCTTTAATGTTGGAAAATTTACCTTAACATTGAATTCCACTTCAAAGAGTGCAGACCCTCAATACTGGGTAGGAGCTAATTACTCTTTGTTTTTTTAGATAATTATTTTTAGTGGTGAAAATGTTCTACCATCAAGAGTGTTTGCTGTGTTTGGTATCTTAAATTTTAAGCCAAATCCTTTTTTGGTTATGCAAGAAGTCTAATAATATAATGCATTTTTTCTAACGAATTACTATACACATCACTTAGTATAATCCATTTACTTGAGCATCACTATCCATCATAAATAGAGCATTGTTTACAACTTCATCACCCGCAATTAACTCACTTTTAACTATGTAAGTATTTGGATTTAGAACTTCTACCTTTATCTCTAAAGGCTCGTATTCTCCTTCATATTCACCAACAATAAAGACATAAAACTTGCCATTTTTTCTTATAACGGCAGTTGATGGAAGAGTTAAGTAGTTTTTTGAACTTTCTCTCATAATCGCTGTTATGTACATACCTGGTTTAAGCAAATTTTGTTTATTATCAAGTAAAAGTCTGAGAGTAAAACTTTCTTCTTTTGGGTCAAGCTCAGGATAAACACCTGCTTTTGTGGCTTTAAATGTTTGTTTTAGAGCAGGAGTTGATAAGGTGAAATCATCTATGTTTTTTACTAAAGCTAATTGGTTTTGATGTATTTTTAATTCAACCCAAATTTTATCAAGATTTACAATTTTAAAGAGAATTTCTTTAGCATTAAAAGCAGAATTATTGTTTATATATTTTTTAAATATATAGCCATTAGAAGGAGAGACAATAGTAGTAAAAGATGAGTTTTTAGTTTTTGTAGCAATTTGATTAATCTCGTTATTTGAAATGTTTAATAAAGTCAGTTTTACCCTTGCACTCTTTAGCATAGTTTTGTTTGGTCTAGTCTTTGTGTAGTTTATAGTATTTAAGTAATCATCCTTAGCTTTTAGGACTTCAGATGAGTAAACAAGTGCTAGCTTTTCGCCTTTTTTCACTTTTTTATATGTAGTGTTTGCGTATAGTTTTTCCACGAAACCACCAAATCTAGGAGTGACATCGTAAACTCTAGTTTCATCAATTTTTACAAAACCAAAACTTTTTATGCTTTTAGCATCTGAGATTAGTTTTACCTTTGTTGTTTGAACATTAAAAAGCTGTTCCACCGTTTTTTCTCTTGCATTTGCTTGTATTAAAAACATGCAGATAATTAGTAAATATTTCATTTCATTTCTCCCACAAGAGCATCTAGTGAGGCTGTAGCCTTATGAAAAGCTGTAACGGCTTGGATGCTTTGTTCATCAAGTTGTAATTTTTTTGCTAAAAGGTCTATATATATAAAAAGGTCCGAACCACTTTTTATAGCAGTGTTTGTTAAGTCAAACATGTGTTGGATTTGAGGTAAACTCTCTTTTTCTATGATGTTGTAAACTCTAAATGAGTCTTGAAGCTTGGCATAATATTTACCTATTTGTGAGTTAAGAGAGTTTTTAAAATCCACAGCTTCACTTGAAGATGCAAGAGATATTTTTCGAGATTCTTCTTCTTTTGAGTTTTGAGTTCCATAGATTGGCAAAGAAAAACCAACATTGATATTTATATAATCCTCAAAAGCTTCACGATGATAGTATCCCACTTGAACAAAAGGGTCAACATTACCGGATAACTCTTTGATTTTTATATCAGCATCTGCCTCTTTAACCTTTGCTTCTTTAACTTTGTAAGCATTATTTTCATTACTTGCATCTAAGTAGTGAGTTAATTTTTTTGGAGCGTTTACTTTCATTGGCATCTCTACGCTTTGTACATTCATAGCGCTTAGATAACTGATGTTTTTATACAAACCAACTTCTAAACTTTGAAGTTTACTTTTTTTTATTTTAAGTTGGGAGAGTGAAAGTTCAGCTGACATTATTCCCATATGAGCTTTCGTATCACTTGTACTATAAGAGGTATACAGCTCAATATTTTGACGAGTTAGTTTAATGTAGTCATTTGTAATTTTTAGTTGTTCTTTTACTTGCCAAATATCATATGCTGCAAGTTTTATAGATTTTATAAGAGTGACTTTTGCCTCTTCTAAGCTAAATGTTAATCTCTCTTTTTTAGCTTGTGCTTTTTTTGAAGATGCATCTCTTTTACCAAAGTATGGAATCTTTTGTTTAAAGTTTATAGCAGAGTATTGCATTCGTTCTAGTGAACGATTTGTTGGGTCGTTAAACTGAATATCGCTTATACTAAGAGAGAGTTCAGGATCTGCGAAATTTCTTGTTATTTCTAGCTCATTATCAACTGCACTTAGTCTGCTTTGCATAGCTTCTAGCGAAGTGTGAGTATTCGTAGCATTTGCGATAAGTGAAGATAGAGAAGCTGCACTTAAAAGTAGTGGAAAAAGTAGTAAGATGTAGGCTCTCATTTTTAAATCCTTAGATGTTTATAGAAGTTTTTGCTCTTATTTTTTTGCCAGTTTTTGGAGTTATAAAAATATGTACTTGCCAAGTTCCGCTCATAGCAAGGTTTACATCTGCTGTATATTTACCATTGCCCATATTTTTAGCATCTGCTATACTTTCCATATATGGCATACTTGGCATCGCTGGCATAAAGACTTTAATACTAACACTTGAACCCGCAAACTTTTCTCCTGCAACACTAATATTTATAGTATTGTTTCCAGTAGTTAAAGGTTTCTGTGAACTTATTACAACTTTTGTTGCTCTTGTTTTTACCTGTTTTTCAAATGCCGCTGCTTGAAGTAAGCTAGCTCCTAAAATTGCAATTATAAATATTTTTGCTATTGTTTTCATTGTAAATCCTTTGTTTAGATAAAAGAATTATATAGATAGTTTGTGAGAGGTTTGTGAGGGGATTTAATTTTTTAATGACAGTTATTTTCTGACATAAATATAAATTTGAATTAATTAAAAATATTTCAGGCTTAAAAGTACGGTATAGTAGGAGTAAGCAAAGGTTTATCGGGGACATTCCAATTTGCCAATATATCAAAGTTAGATGCAGAGGATAAAGAGAAGATTAGGAAATCACTTTTGGCGTATTGTAAACTTGATACTTTGGCTATGGTTGAAGTTTTAAAAAAATTAAAAGGGATATAGATGAGTGAAGAAAATAAATATACATTGGACATTGAATGTCCACATTGTTTTGAAGACAATAAGATCAATTTATCAAAAGAAATCAAATGTAAACATTGTGAAAAGCCTTTAATTGGTGAAAAATATAAGAAACAACTTATCACTGCTTTTACAGCTATACTACTAGGAAGTGGTATGGGAATAACTGCAGATGCATATTTAAATATAAATAGAGCTTCTGTCAAAATAGAATATAAAATGATGAAGACTTGTATAGCATATAAAGGAAATTTTAAAAGAGTTAGAGACAATTGTGCTTGTACAGTTGAATCAATGCTGGGTGTTATAGATGCACAAAAAGCAAGACTTTACGGTGAGAATAGACTTTACAGTTTATTAGATGAAAAATATGAAGAGTGCACAGACTAATCGTACCAATGTTCTGGGCGTTCGTCATCTAATAGTTCTTGAACAAAATAATCTTCATTCAAGAACTTATAAAACTCTTCTAGTTCAAGTAATGTAGATTCTCTTCTAGTTTTTGTAATGTCTTTTCTTTTTTTCATTTTTTTCAATTTATCATAAATTTTAATATAATCGAACCCTCTGAACAAGCCAGATGATTCTTCTTTATACTAATATTCTATCATTTTAAAAATTCTCTTTCAATTTTGAAGTGAGTTTCTGTCTTGTTTTTCTATATTTCTACTATTTATTAGCATGTTAGAACCTTATTTTGTTCCTTTTGTATCAGTTCCTAGCCCTTACCAGTGCAGGTGTCCGTCTCAGATTATAACAAGCAGCCAACATAAAAAAGTGTTGTTGATTTTTCTCTATTCCCCGATATCTGGTTTTTCTGAAGTTCATATGTTGTTTTATAAATGCGAATGGTAATTCCACGAGACATCTTATCTTTGAGAATCTTGTATTATTTCTTGATTGTTTAGGTCTTAGTTTCGATTGACCTCTTACTCGTCTTTCAACTATACCAGCAAAAATACCTTTTGCTCTTAGTGCCACTTTTCTTGCCTTTTGCATATAGCCACTATCTGCGAATATTGCTTTATTTTCATCTTCTGTCAGCTTATCAAACTGTGTACTATCGTGTGTTGATGCAGTTGTAGCTATTACTTTTTTGATGATACCGTTTGTATCAGTTGCTATATGCATCTTTAATCCATGATGTTTACGACCTCTTTTTGAAGTATAGGTTGCATCAGAATCATGGGCTTTATTTGAAATAACTTTACCCTTGTCATCTTTTTTTCTCTTTGGTTCGCTTGAGTGGATGAGAGTAGCGTCTATAAGAGTTCCCTCATTGAGTATAAGTCTTTTAGATTCCATCATCTTTTTTACTTCTTCAAATATATCACCAAGTATCTCTTCTTTGATAAGCTTGTTTCTAAATTTACAAATAGTTGTTTCATCTGGAATAGTATCTTCATCTCTTATATCAAGAAACTTTCTGAAGCTTATACGGTCATGTATAAGCTCTTCGGTCATTGGGTCTGACAATCCATACCAGTTTTGTAAAAAAAGTGAGCCTACTAATATCTTTGATGGAATAGATGGTCTTCCTGTCTTACCTTTGTTGGGTTTGTATACATTTTTCTCTATAAGTATCTTCTCAATAGCTTCAAATGGAATAATCTCTTTCATCTCATTTAAAAACTTCATACTCTTCTTACCACCTTGGTATTTCATGGCATGGTCAAAAAAACTTAGTTGCATATTTATCCCTCAAACTTGGCTTCTTAGTATATTTATTTTAGCTAATTATTGGTTTGAGGGAGGTTAAGTTAAATTGCTTGATTGTTCAGAGGGTTCAATCATTATTTTCACTAGAATCACTATGTTTTTCATAATACTTTGCAAAACCTGAAAGTGTGTTTGACTCTAGTTTATTGCTAGTTTCTATCTCTCTTTCAAATATTTCCCAGAGTTCTAAATATTTTTCTGAATTTGTTTTAACTGTCCCCATTATAGTTTATATACTCTTTTTATCGATTTATTAAAATAATTTAATAAGTCAAAAGGAGTATACCATGTATAAAAATATTTATTGCAGTAATCACCCAGATTGGGTAGATGACAGAGGTTTAGGAGATGAAGATTGGGTTGATGAGAGATGGGGTTAGTTTTATGGAAACCATAGTTGAAGTAAACATGTTAGAAATAGAACTAACTAAAAAATATGTTTATTAAGATAGATGCTAAGGATGTAGCTTATAGTGAAGATGCTGGAAAAAGTATGCAGTTTTTAGAAAGCTCTTACTATCTAAATCTCAATCAATTAATTAAGATTGAATTTAAAGATTGTCTTATAGATAAGAGAGTTGTAAAGAACAGTATTAGATTAGAGCATCTAATTAAACTATATGTTTTAGTAGAAGAAGGTGTTTGGAACTTCATGACTTTGTATTTTACAAAAAGTAATTACAAAGAGTTTCAAAGAATTAAAAAAATAGTTAAAAAATAAGGAAAAATCATGTCAAATCACAATGGAGATATCAAGAATTCAAATAAAGGCACAAAGGGTACAAATAAAACTTATGATAAAAATCAAGGCAACAGAGGTACTCAAATGGACAAAAAAAATACAAAAGGTTCAAAGAGTAAATAATGGCTTCCATGCCAAATATAACGGGAAAGATTGGATTATTAGGTGGGATACTGAGAGATATTGGTATTCCAAAAACAGAGTTTATAAACTCTTTAAGATAAAAGGAAAAGCACTATTGACACACTTCGTGTAGATGTAATGTTAGCATCTACGAGGTATGTTTATAGTTTTAATGAGTTCTAATTTTACCTCTTTTATAGTCCTGATTATAATTTTTTCTTGTCCAATCTGCGTTTATTGTGGCTTTTGGCTTCTCTCGAGCATCCATGAATTTTTTAGAACCACTCTTCACAGATTCTACTTTAGCTTTTGGAACTTTTGCTGCAATAGCATTTTTCATATCTTGTGCATTAAGAGCCGTAGAACCAATATTTAAAAATACAATTGTTCCAAGCAATATGGTTGATAATTTTATATAATGAGAGTGCATATCGTATCCTTTTTGGTCTCTTTTAATAATCCTATCACTACATTATTTATTTAATAGTATTGTTTTGGAAGTAATTGATAATATTAATATTTAAAAATATCTTCAAATTCAGGGTTTAATTTGTGTCATTAGGTTTATCTAAAGAGGTAGAGGTTTTCCATCATCAAATATTTCACGCTTAATAACTTCACCATGTTCATTATAAGTTATCTTTTCACCGTGTAATTTTCCATTTTCATAAGATTTAGTACTTTTAACTGTACCATCATTTTTAGAGATAAAGTACTTTGTTTCTAACCCATGTCGCTTGTCATCTACGAAGTAATCTAGCTTTGATAAAACACCTTTCTCAGTATAATATTTAACTTTTTTAACTCCATCATTTAAATAACTTAACTCTTTTACATAGGCATCTTTAGCATTATAAAAAAGTTTTGTTACAAATGTTTCACCATCTTGATAAGTTTCGGTTTCTATATTTCCACTTTGATATTTTTTTATTTTTTGGTTTTCTTTCATGATAGTCCTTAATGAAGCGAATTGTATCATATATAAAGTATAATGTCAGATATGATAAACCTACCTATACATGAAGTCTTACAAGATTTAAAAAGCTCACTGCAAACTAACTCCACACTTATTTTAGAAGCTCCTCCAGGTGCGGGGAAAAGTACGGTTGTACCTATCTCTTTGCTAGATGGTAAAACAATCATCATGTTAGAGCCTCGTCGTGTTGCTGCTCGTATGGTTGCTACACAGATGGCAAAACTTCTTGGAGAAGAGCTTGGACAAAGTGTTGGTTATCAGGTTAAAATGGATAGCGTATATACAAAAGACACAAAGATTTTAGTTGTTACAGAAGCCATTTTAGTTCGTAAACTTCAAGCTAATCAAACTTTAGACAATGTTGCTATGATTATTTTCGATGAGTTTCATGAGAGAAGTATTCACACAGATTTATCTCTAGCACTATCTTTACAAGTTCAAGAACTTCTGCGTGATGATTTAAAAATACTCATAATGTCTGCTACTCTAAACTCAAAAGAAATCTCCTCTTTACTAGGTAGTATTCCCGTTATTACTTCAAAAGGTAAGATGTACGAAGTCCAAAATATATATCTTGACATCAAAACTTCGCAACCAGATGCGAGGTTCTTAAACAGCTTACTACTAAACACAACACTTAAAGCTTTAAAAGAAAATGATGGAGATATTTTAGTTTTTTTAGCAGGAGTTAAAGAGATAAAAAACTTACAAAATTCTCTTTGTAACTCCTGCGCATCTAAGGATATTTTAGTATTACCGCTCTACTCTTCACTACCAAAAAAAGAACAAGACAGAGCAATAAACAAATCTTCAAAAAGAAAGATTATTTTAAGTACAAATATCGCTCAAACATCTCTTACCATAGAGGGTGTAAAAGTAGTCATAGATTCTGGACTAGAAAAACAATCACGATATAACTACTCAAATGCTATGAATCATTTAGATTTAACTTTTATCTCAAAAGATGCGGCTATTCAAAGAGCTGGTCGAGCTGGAAGACTCTCTAATGGAACATGCTACAGACTTTGGCATGAGTCAAAAATACTACAACAATCTACAAAGCCTGAAATACTACGAGCAGATTTATCTTCACTCATTTTAGATTTAGCTTTATGGGGAGTTGATGAGTTTGATGAGTTAAAATTTCTTGATATTCCAAACCAAAACATCATAGAAGAATCTAAAAAGGTTTTAAAAGAGCTAGAGATGCTTGATGACTCTTTTAAGATAACACCTTTTGGAGTAGACGCACTTAGTTTAGGCTTGCATCCAAGGTTTGCATATATGATTTTAAAAGCTACTAACTTAGGCTTTGCATACGAAGCTTGTCTTTTAGCATCTCTCTTAAGTGAAAAAGATATATTTAAAAACTCATCTAAAGATAGCGATATATCATCAAGGTTTACGCATCTAATAGAGAAAGATTTTGATAGCATCTATATAAATAGGTTTAAAGCTAAAGAGGTTATATCTGGGGCTGAGTTTTTTTATAAAAAATTGAAAAGCATTAAAAAAGTTCCGAAGAAAAACTCTTCATTTAATCTAGAGTTACTTAGCGTACTACTTCTTTTTGCATACCCTGATAGACTAGCTCGTCAAAGAGTAAAGAATGATAACAAATATATACTAAGTAATGCAAAGGGAGCTTTGCTTCATGTTGAAGACTCTTTGTTTAACCAAGAGTTTTTAGTGGTAGCAAATCTTCATGCACATGATAAAGACTCAGTGATAAACCTAGCTCTTAGTATAGAGATGGCTAAGATACAAGAGTATTTTTCTTCTTTAATTCTAAAGCAAGAGTCCATAAGCTACAACAAAGAACTTAAAAAGTTTGACATAAGAGAGAATACTTACTTTTTACAACTACTACTTCATTCCAAACCAAGTCCATCTTTTGCCAAGCATAACTTTAAAAAACTACTTTTAGCGCTTGTTAAAAAAGAAGGTTTAGAAATTTTAACTTGGAGTAAAAAAGCTACAAAACTAAAAAATAGAGTGAACTTCTTAAATCATCATCAAGAGTTTATAGACTTTAGCGATGACACTCTACTTAACACACTTAATGTGTGGTTAAAACCTTATCTATCAGGGGTAACAACTATAAAAGCGTTAGAAGCATTAGATGTCTACAATATGCTCTTATCCCTTCTTCCATGGGACAAACAACAACTCCTAGATGCAAAAGCCCCGCCAAGTGTAAAAGTTCCAAGTGGCTCAAATATTCACATAGATTATTCTGATTATGAAAAACCATCTATGAGTGTAAAAATACAAGAAGTTTTTGGACTGCATGAAACTCCAAAAGTACTTAACAATACTCTATCATTACAAGTGCATCTACTAACCCCAGCGATGACTCCGATGCAAATAACTTATGACTTAAAAAGTTTCTGGGAGAACTCTTACGCCGAGGTCAGAAAAGAGGTAAGGGGTAAATATAAAAGACACTATTGGCCAGAGAATCCTTTTGAAGCTGTTGCTACAAGTCGGACTAAAAAACATATGATGAAGAATTTACAAGAATAAATTTAAAGTTTAAAATCCATCATATTTAAAATTTCCAAAGTTTTAGTCACATCATATATAGCACTATGGTATTGTTCATCATCAAACTCAATGTTATAATATGCACAAGTCTCAATGAGTTTTGGATTTTTTAGATTGCCTTTAATATTAGTAGCTTTAACAATTTTTTTATTCTCTTTCATGGTACAAAAATGATGCTCAAACGAGAGTAAATCTCCGATATGTCTTACCTCAAACGATATATTGTGAGCAACTAGAGTTTTAGTGTTTTTACAAAAGTCTATAAAGTCTGCATCGTCTTCAAAATACTCTTCATAATCTACATCTTTTCTTAATCTCACCAGTCTATCTGGAGAGAGTTTATGTACAGCAAGAGCATGAGGATTTACTTCATACTCTGAAAAATAATAGCGATGAAAAGTGTCTAAGATTTTATACTCATTTTCTATAAGTTCTACACGAAAAGCGGCTACTTCTATTACATCATGAATATTTGCCGAGTTTGTCTCAAAGTCTAAAATTATCATTTATTTTTACGGTGACGAGGTTTCTTCTTTTTCTCTTTAATTTTGTGAATTATTTTATCTTCAGTTGTTGGTACAAAACCCTCAAGAATCTCTTGTGAAATTTCATTTTTTAATCTTATCTCGATTGTAGCGAGATAGCCCTCTTCTTCAGGAGAAACAAAAGAGATAGACTCTCCTACCTCATCCACCAACAAAAGACGGCTAAAATAATCTTCATGCTCAGATGGAAGATCGTAATTTATAATAGTTTCTATATGATTTAGTTCTAAAGACTGTAAGATTTTGTCAGTAGTTATAAAAATATTTATACTACCTGCATTAAATTCTTGCGCCCCTTTTTCAAGTTGCTCTTTTCTATGATTGCCATGTATTACAGTGGCATCTATATCTTTTGAGTTTAGATAAACACAAAGTTCATCTGCTCTACGCTTACTTTTTACAACAACTACACTTTGCTTTTTCTCATTACTTTTAAGATACAACTCAAACATAGCATCTTTATCTTGCTGTTCAGACAAATATACTACTTGTTTTGTGCGTTTACCAACATTTACATTATCATAATACTTTTTTATACTATGCTTTTTAGTTGTTTCTTCTAACATGAAGTTGATTCCTTAGTCTGATTGGATTTCTTCTTCTTGTTTTTCATCACTCTTTTGAGCTAATTTTTTCTTACGCTTTTCTTCTTTTTTTTTCTCTTTTTCTATCTCACGAGCCCGTTTTTCATAACTGTAATTTGTTTTAGCCATTTCTTATTTTAACCTTGTGCTTTTTTTGCTTTTTTTTCAAGGCGTTTTTCTTTTAAACTTTTAACCGATTTTGTCTTAACTGATTTTTGTGCATTTTGACCTTTTGCCATAATATTTCCTTTTATTTAAACTTATTGTCATGTAGTCTTGGATACATTATATAGAACTTACACTTAAAGACAGCGTTTTTATATTTTTAACTTCAACACTTCAATAAAAGCATCAGCCATCTTTTCATAACCTTTTTCATTTGGATGCACATAGTCACTTTTAAGAGAACGGTTTAATTCTATATGTGTTAGAACTTCATCCTCGAGCAATATATCAGTTTCATCCGCCACTTCACCGTAAATGTCATGTGTAGAAAAACTAAAAAGAGAAAAGTCAGGAACACCAACTAGCAGTACTTTTGCACCAGAGTTTTGAATAAGCCTTACCATTGCAAGTAGATTGCTTTTTAACTCTTCTGATGATAGTTTATTGAGTATATCATTACCTCCATGACAAAGTATCACTAAGTCTGGTTTATGTTTTAGCAATTTTGGTAAACGAGCCAATCCTTCATAGGAGAACTCTCCATCTACCCCAGCATTTATAACTTTTAAACCTGTTTTTCTCTCCATATATTTTGGATAACTAAACTCGTACCCTGCTCCAAAACCATTAGTAAGACTATCTCCAAATGCCAGTATCACACTATCCTCCTTCAATACTACACCATTGATATCGTTGCTATTTTTTTGATATACAATTACTAATACAAGACTAAAAAATAAAGCTAATAATATAAATGACATCCTACTCATCTGATAAAAATCCTCTTTTTTTAGAAGCATTATACTTAAAAACAGTTATTGGCACATCATTTGCTAACTTTACCTATATTCTTGGCAAAAGGAATAAAAATGATGCTACTAAAGGGCAAAACTATTGGTACATATTGATTTTACTCTTACTTACTTTGAAGTCTATCTACTGTGTAGTAATTTACTAGCATCTTTACTTTATGGATATGATAAATTACTCGCACTAAATCATTCTAAAATAATATCAAGAATCTCTGAAAACAAACTATTGTTTACTACTCTAATCGGGGGAACAGTTGGTGCCATACTCTCTATGTTTATATTTAGACATAAAATAAGAAAACCATCTTTTATGATAAAGTTTAGTCTTGTAGTTATAATACAGTTAGGTGTAATTTTTTTATATATCAAAGGGATTTTTAGTGGATTATGAATTTGAAGAAGATGAGGAACCAACTTGGCTTGTAAAACAAAGAGAAGATGCACTACTAACTGAAAAATCTTATGCGAAAAATGAAAAAATTGTTTATAAAACAGGTGACCAAGTTGGTAACTTCTTATTTGTAAGATATAACAAATTTAAAAATAGAGCTACATTTGAGTGTCAAGAGTGTGGAAGAAAATTCACATACAACATCTACTCAATAAAAAATAAAAAACGATGCAAATGGTATAAATTTCATGATAAGAAGTTTAAATAACAAAAAATATATTATCTGCTATACTCTTTAAAACTGTATCAACAACTGAAATTATTTGGAAATAAACTAGGAAACAAAATGAAAAAACAACAAAATAATATAGCAATGTTTATAGATTGCGATAATGTAAGTTCAAAATACATAGAAAGTATATTTGATGATTTATCTCAGTATGGAACTGTAAATATCAGAAGAGCTTACGGAGATTGGAAAGACAAAAAACTTCACGGCTGGGAAAATATTTTACAAGATTATAATATTAAACCCATTCAACAGTTTGCTTATACAAAAGGTAAAAATGCAACAGATATCGCTATGATAATTGATATTATGGATATTCTATACACTAAAGAACTTGAAGCAGTTGTTTTGATAACTAGCGATAGTGATTTTACTCCTATTGTCACAAGAATATTATCTGATGGATTAACTGTCTATGGCTATGGAGAATCTAAAACGCCGATGGCATTTGTAAATGCATGTTCTCAATTCATATATGTTGAAAAACTAAGTGTTTTAGAAGATGATGAAACTATTGAAGATATTTTTAAAGACAAGAAACACCCCGCTGTTACTGAAGCCGTCACAAAATATGCTGGAAACAACTATAATATACGAAAAGACTATAAACTGATAAATATACTTAAACAAGGTGTTGAAAGAACATCAGATGAACAAGGATGGGCAGATGTTAAAGATATGTCTATGTATATAAGAAAAAACTCTTCCTTTTCCCAAGTTAATTATGGTTTTAAAAAAATGGGCGACCTTATAAAAGCACTAGATTTATTTGATATGGAATATCTAGGAGATAGAAAAACTCAACTAATGATAAAAACGCGAGAGAAGTGGCATAAGTAACCTCTCGTAGACAATTTAAAATAGGGACTGTGCAAAAAGATGAGTAACCTTATTTCTACCAGATTCTTTACTTTTGTATAAGTTCTTATCTACTCTGATAAGCAGTTCTTTGAAATTTTCTTTGTATTTTAATTGAGAAACACCAAAACTTGCAGTTAATTTAATGTTATTTATATACATATGTTTTTCTATTTTAGCTCTAAATCTTTCTGCTAAATTAGCTGCGTCTTTTAAATCACAATCAGGACATATTAAAATAAATTCTTCTCCACCCCATCTAATAAGAGAGTCTTTATTTCTTATATCATCAATTACCAATTGTGTTACCTCTTGTAATACAGAGTCTCCGACATCATGTCCATATGTATCATTGATTTCTTTAAAATGGTCAAGGTCATACATAATTAATGAAGAGTTATAGGTTGATGATTTTATATATTCTATTTCATTTAAAATATACTCCGTGCCTTTTCGTCTATTAGTTATTCCAATTAGAGAATCAGTATTAGCATGTTTTAAAAGTTGCTTTATTGTAAAAAATCGTCGAACGATAAATAACAGCATATAAAAAGAAGTAAATGCTAAGGTAAGAATTAATTCATCTAGTTCTAAATCTTCATGTTTTCTTGTAAAGGCATATATCATTTCACTAACATCGAACAACAATAAAGTAATAGCTGTTAAAATAATTAGCAAAGCTAAAATAATAATATCTAAGGGTAATTTAGTTCTATATTTCATAGATAGTATTATATAACATTAAATCTTATAAAAAAATGTTTATTATTTTCTGTCGAGTTTCTTGTTGGAATCATAAGCTAATCTCATTACACCAATAGCGTAATTTGAAGAATTGTTGTAACGCATAATTTTTTTTGTGTATTCTTTAAAATAGATTAAATTTTCTTTATCACAAGTAAAACATTCATACTTTTTTCCATGTTTATTTTCAGAGTATACGAGCGATGCATTATCATTATTAGCTTCAAATTTATACCAAGATAATTCTAGTTTTTTTATATCTGGCATTTTATTCCACTCTATAAGTTTAGAATAAGCAGCCTTTTTATGAAGAAATCTACTAGCTGAAATGATGGCATCTTCCATCTTTGTTAAATCAGCCACTTTGTTTTTATACCCTTTGGTATATATAAAACTATTTGGCATAAACTGAGGGATACCAACTGCTCCCGCGTAAGAACTTGGCAAGTTACATTGTTCAGGTGTTACACCTTTTTTATAACAATGTTTAATGATTGAAATCATATTTGTTTTGCCCATTTTAAGAAGCCATTTTTCGCGTTTTGTTTTAGCTTTTGTTCTTACAACTATGGTATTAAAAACTATAAAAGCATCATGAGTTGGTTTGATTTGTCCAAGTTTAGTTTCTTTCATAAGTATAGATGCAATGATTTCACGGTTTACTCCATATGTTTTTTCACTATAATCATAAACTTCTTTGTACTTTTTTAGATGTTTTACTATCTTTGAAATATGATTCACTAAAACTTTATTTGCTTTTCGCTCATTGTTCTTAAATTTAGTTATATGGCGAGGTTGCAGGTACTTCCAGCTAATCTCATCATACTTTTGTGTTTTAAAATACGATAGTAAAAATTCGTTTGCGTATTTATATGAAACGCCTCTCTTTACCGCTTTGTTACAAATATCTTCATAATCTTTGTTTTGAAAGTCACAGTTTGTATATTTTGCATTTAACATAGATGCTAAGAGTAAAAGTAGTACTGTTTTCTTCATCTGTTTATATTTTCCAGTCGCTGGGGTGTTCCTATATCGTGCCACATATTATTGTAAATTTCTCCGCTGATTTTTTGTTTTTGTATTGCTTTTTTTAAGATTGGTGCTAAAGCAGTTTTTTCATTAGCAATATTTTTAAAAAGTTTAGGCGAATAATACCCAATACCTGAAAATGTATAGTTAACCTCATCGATATTTGTGACAAAATCATCTCTTAAACCAAAATCTCCATCTTTATTATGTTCTGGATTTGGTACTAAAATAAGATGAGCCAACTTGTCTTTCAAGTCAAAATCTCCATCAAAATCATAATCACAAAAAACATCTCCATTGACAACCAAAAAAGTATCATCATCAAAAAAAGGCAGTGCTTTTTTTATTCCACCAGCGCTCTCTAGCGCTCCTTCTCTTTGCTCATCAGAGTAAATAATATTTAAACCCCATTTCGAGCCATCTCCAAGAAGCTCAGGTATTTTAAAACCTAAATGAGCTATATTTATTACAACATCTTTAAAGCCTAAACGCGATAATTTCTCTAGATGCCAGACAACTAAAGGTTTGCCTTTTACCTCAAGTAGAGGTTTTGGTAGAGTGTCTGTAAGTGGTCGCATTCTCTCTCCACGACCAGCACATAATATCATCGCTTTCATTGAACTTCTTTTAGCAATTTTGCTAATTCTTTTGTTTCGCTGTAAAGATTTGCTGTGTCGATAGTGTATTTTAAAGTAAGCGGAATATCTTTTAAATAGCCATCTTTTTTATCACGAAGATAGAGTCTGCTAAAGATGCCAAGAACTTTTATGTGTCTTTGTAAACCCATAAAATCAAACCATTTTATAAAAGTTTCATCATCAATATCTAAGCCTTTTTTATCTCGAAACTCTAAAACAAGTTTTAAAATATCTTCTCTTTCGTAAGAGATATAACAATCTTTTAAAAGTGAAACCAAATCATAAGTAATAGCTCCACTCATAGCATCTTGATAATCAATAACACCGATTTCATTTTGTGAAGTTATCATAATGTTTCGTGAGTGAAAATCTCTATGAACAAAAACATCTTGAGGTTGAGAAAGAACAACATCACTAATGGCATCTAGACACATTTGTATAAGTTCTATTTGAGATTCATTTAAAACAAGAGCAAGATTTTTTTCTAAATACCACTCTTTCATTAAGTCCATTTCAAAGTGTAAAAAAGCTTTGTCATAAAGAGGCAAGTCTTTTGTACCTGCTTTTTGCATTGTTATGATTGTGTCTATCGCTTGTAAATACAACTCTTTAAAGTTCTTAGCATCTAGAACATTTAAGTAGTGAGTATTTCCAAAATCTTCTATAATTAAAAAGCCATTTTCTAAATTTTTTTTTAGTATCTTAGGTGCATGAAGTCCAACTTCTAAAAGTCTTGAAGTAATGTCTATAAAAGGAGTAAGTGAATCTTTTTCTAAAGAAGAATCCATAAATAAAACTGTTTTATCATCTAAGGATAACCTGTAATATTTTCTAAAACTAGCATCTGCAGATGCCACACTGATTTCATAGTTTTTATATGAAGTAGTTTTTAACCACTCTTTTATTTTATCCAATTTAAAGTGATGCAATTTGAGTTTCAAAAGATTCTTTTTTTTCATAGGTTATAGAATTTTTTATTATTAATTTATTCAATTGGAGTTCATTCAAATCTTCAATTATTTTTTTAGCTAAAAAATATGCTAAATTTGGGGGAACAGCATTTCCTACCATCTTATAACCAGCTGTTAAATTATTATAGTAAAACTTGTGAGTATCTGGGAAAGTTTGTATTCTCGCACATTCTCTTACACTTAATCTTCTATATAGCTGTTCATGTTTTGGCACAAAAATTCTTTTATTCTGCTCAACAAACTGCATCTTTGGAGCTTGTGGATGAAGTGGTGCATGTCTTCCACCTGCTTGAATTGTAAAAGAAGGTTCATCCCAACTTCTCACTCTATTTCTTGACATAAACATTGAAGAAAACCCACCAATCATATATTCATGATTGTCTATTTTGCATTCATCGCTATTTGTGTAGTTTTTATCTTTAGCTGATAAAACATTATTTTTTAAGTCATCAATTACATCTTTTAAAAATCTTTTTTTTTCGAATTCTTTTGGAAATTGAAATGTTATATTTAAGTCTTTTCTAAAACCAATAAAAAAAATTCTTTTTCTTGTCTGTGGTACATTATAATCATGAGCATTTAAAAGTTTAAATGATAAACTATATCCACTATTTATAAAATGATTTTTGATATTTTCTAATGCATCTTTATGTTTGGGAGCTAACATACCTGATACATTTTCTGCTAAAAAAAATAGAGGTTTTTTATCTTTTAAAACGCGAATAAATTCAAAGAAGAGTTGACCTCTATCATCATCTATTCCTCTTGATTTTCCTGCTTCACTCCAGCTTTGACAAGGCGGTCCACCAATAAGTCCTAATGTTTCAGGTATTTCATCTGATGGTATTTTTGAAATACTTCTTCTATCTAAAGTTGTCTTTGGAAAGTTTTTTTCAAATGTTTCCCAAATTTCTTTATCATATTCATTTGCCCAAGTAGTTTTAAAACCTGCTTTTTCAAATCCTAAATCTAATCCTCCTGCTCCAGAAAATAAAGAAATAATATTCATTATGTCACCCTAAAAACTAAAAGTTTTATATTCATGGTATCTGCTGCATTATTTGGGTCTGAAATAATTTCATCTGTAGTAACTATTGTTTCAATACTTTCAATTGCAGTCCTATCTTCTATGGGAAAACTATTATATTTATCAATAGGAATAATTGCAATTAAATTAAATACTTCATTCGTCTGTTCATACAAGTCATCAAAAACCTTACTTGGATGTTTAATAACCCACATTCCCCTAATTCTTAAATATGTAATATCTAAAGAATCAATATTAATACTCAAGTCATCTATTTGATCTAATGATTGTTTAATTCTTGTTTCTATTGCTTGATAGATATTTTCATTTGCAGCATAACAAGTTCCATAAACAAACCATAAAGATTTTAATTGTTTAGTATCTTTAGGAATATGCCCCATTGTGTATATGATATCTTTTTCAGTCCAATTTCCATTATCACTATTTTTACATCTATCACTAATTCTAGGGTTAGTTGAATATAATTTAGGTTTAGGTTGAGAACTATTAAATTGCAAAGTGCCTACAGTTTCTGTTTTTTTTATCTCTATAGCGTCACTATTAGTTAATATAATATCAGGAGGACTATTTGTAGCTCCAATATATGAAAAAGTTTGTCTTAAATTTGATTTTTGTCTTCTTATATTTGTTTCTTGAAAATTATTGGCAAAAGCTTTTTTAATGTAAGCCTCAAGTCCTTCACCCATATTGTTTGCTCTATTGTTCCCATGTGTTATATTCGCTACATTAACTTGATAGTTATTTACAATATTTATAAAGGCTTTTAATATATTAGACATAAAATTCCTAAAGTTAAATTATTATTATATTTTATCTAATTATTAGTTTTGCTTTGATAAATATGACAAAATTATAGATAATTTTATTCATAAATTCCACCTAAAATTGAGTCTTTTGTAGCTCCAGTTACACTTGATAACTTTACAACTTCTCCATGAACTCTCTTATAAGCAAACCATGCAAAAGCCATGGACTCCATGAACTCACTACTAACACCTGCCGCATCGCTAGATGCTACTTCTATTTTGCATAACTCTTGAAGTCGTTGCATTAAAAAACTGTTTTTAACTCCACCACCGCAAATTATAAGAGATTTAATCTTGTTCTCTTTGACATCATTCGCAATGGACTTAGCAGTTAGTTCTAGAAGTGTTCTTTGTATATCTTCATCTTTTGTAGTTTGAAACATAGGTAAATGATTTGCAAGCCAGGTATCATTAAAATACTCTCGACCTGTACTTTTTGGAGGAATTTGTTTGAAGTAATCATCGTTAATCATAGCATCTAAAAGGTCAGCATCTACGCTTCCACTTTTTGCAAACTCTCCATCTTTATCAAAGGGAACATTTTTGCATTTTTGTATCCACATATCCATCAAAACATTTCCGCAACCTGTATCCCAACCTCTTAAGTTCTCACCTAAGATAGTTATATTTGCCATACCGCCAATGTTTAAAACAGCACTGTTTTTTTCTTTGAATATAAACTGATGAAAAGCAGGAGTAAAAGGAGCGCCTTGCCCTCCATTTGCCATATCCATTCTTCTAAAATCTGCAACAACTTTTATATTTGTTTGAGAACTCACAACATTTGGACAACCAAGTTGCATAGAAAAAGGGTTATCTCCATTTGGCTTATGCCAAAGTGTTTGACCATGTAGACCGATGGCATCTATACTCTTAGCATCTATGCTTTGTTTTTGTACAAAAGTGTTTATGGCATCTGCAAATAAATGACCAAGTTTATTATCAAGTACACCGACTTGATCTAAAGTAGTTGAGCCATTTATAATGCTTAAAATTTCCTCTTTAAGTTCTACGTCAAAAGGAAATTCAAGAGATGAAATCAACTTACAAGTGGAGTCATCTATCTCACAAAGACTAAGATCAACTCCGTCCAAACTGGTTCCACTCATAACACCGATATATAACTCACTCATTACTATCTCCTAACTGCATAATACTAAAAGCAACAATCGTCCCAATAACTATCTGCCATGAAAATCCAATAGATATCCCGAATGTATATGGTTGAAGAGCTAGAACGCTTAAAAAACCACCGACAAGTGCAAACGGAACTAGTGTAGCATTTCCTCTCTTTGTAAATATAGCCGAGAAGAAAACTCCTAAAAGCCCAGTATATGCAAATGCCATAACACCAAGAGCAAAACTTATTAAAGATAGGTCGCTATATTTTTGCCAAAAGTAACTCACTATTGCCATGCCTGATAGAACAATCGCAAAAAATACAACAGCTAATCTTGATACCATTACAAAGTGCATCTCATCAACCTTATCTCTTTTGGTTTTCCAAGGTCTATATAAATCCTCAACTGCAACAGAAGCCATAGCTCCTAAAACAGAGTTTGTAGATGAAAGAGCTGCTGCAATTGCTCCAACAGTTACTAAACCACGAAGTCCATCTGGCATCTCATTTAAGATGTAGTACATAAAAATGGTTATATTTTCTCCGTTGAAATTTTGCTCTATTGTAGTGTTTTGGTAAAAAACAAAGAGTAGGGCACCAATGCTTAAAAAAAGTAAAACTACGGGAATAGTTAGTAGTATAGAAAGTATTAGAGATTTTGCTGCTTCTTGTTTGTTTTTACAAGAGAGAACTCTTTGTGTCATATCTTGGTCAAGTCCAAAAGCGGCAATATTTAAAAGTAACCAACCAGTTAAAAGTCCGATAACACTAAACTTTCCATCTAAAGAAGTGTCTATAAAACGAAGTTTATTTGACTCATTGAGAGTGCTTAAAATATCTATGCCTTCAAGAGAGTAGTATAAAAATACAAGCACTACAACACCAGCTCCAACATAAGTAACTGCCTGAATGATATCACTAAGAATAATAGACTTTATACCGCCAAAATATGCGTAAGATAAAGCACCAAGTATTAAGATGCCAATAGATGCTAATAGATGCCAAAATGAAATATCGCCAAATAAAATCATAGAAATAGCTAATGCACCGATGTAAAGTCTGGCTCCACTTGCCATGACTCTACCAATCAAAAACATTATTCCCGCTTGTTTTTTAGCTTTTTCTCCGTATCTTGATTCAAGAAGTTCATAAACGGTAATGGCTCTTATGGCGTAAAATTTTGGTATCAAAACAAAAGCCACAAATATAACTCCAAGTAAAGCAGAAAAGTAAAAACCAATGAAGGTAAAATCATATTTGAAAGAAAATTCAGGGCCACCTAAAAAGGTAGCTGCGGATTGTGAGGTAGCAAGAACTGAGATAGCAACGCCAAACATTGGCATTGAAGAAGCACTTACAAAATACTCTCTTGAACTCTTTATTTTAATGCGAGAAAACATAAATGAGCTTATGGCTAAAAGGAGAAAGTAAGCTATAAATACAAACCAATCAACAGATGAAAAACTACTGTGCATTATGGCTTTTTAAGTCCTAAATATTTTACTTCTCTTCTAATAATTTTCATAAATCTTTTACCAGGATCTACTTTTTTAGTTCTGTAGTTCTCATCTTTTTCTAACCAAAGAGGAGTTTTTTGCATTTTTTCGTACTCGTAGTGACCTAGAAGATATTTTATACTTGGATATTTTATCTTTAGATATTCAATAAGTCTTACATTAGCTATTCTTTGAGCCTTTGTTAAGTCATCTTTTTTATTGTCTTTTCCACCTACATTTTCTATGCCAATAGAAGAGTAATTTAAACCTATAACATGTCTTGCCATCCAGTTATCAGGCATTAGTTGTGTTATGGCTCCATTTCTTTCAACTAAAAAGTGAGCTGAAACATTTAATGCTCCTGCTTTTGCAATGTCGCCTCTGTCGCTATAAAGTGTTTCTCCTTTAAGTCGTTTGAAACAGTCCTCATATTTCATAACCGCAGTCCAGTGAAGAACTATAGCTTTGGGTTTTATTTTTATGTTTTTGACTTTTAATCCATAGTGCTGTTTTATATAATCTTTAGTCAATTTAATTCGCTTAGGAGTAAAACTTATAGGACGGTGTTTTATCGAGTTTTTAGTAAGTAAATATTCTATCCTTTTGTTTGACTCTATTATTCTCTTATATGAAATTTTGCCTCTTTTTACTTGAGAGTAAATCACTTTTACCAATTCATCTGCAGTGTTATTTGAAAGTTGGTTTCCAAAAAGTAAAATATCCACACCAGAGTTTATAGCGAGTGTCACGCTTTGTCTTAGTGAGTAGTGTTTTGTTATGGCTTTCATTTGTAAGTCATCACTAATAATGACGCCTTTGTATCCCATCTCTTTGCGAAGTAGATTTGTATTAACCTTATATGAAAGTGTCGCTGGATATTTTTTATCTAAATGTGAGTTAAAAACATGGGCAGTCATTATCATATCTACATCATTTGATTTTATGAGATTTTTATATGGTTGTAACTCTTTTTTACTCCAAGTTTTTGAAATATCTACAAAGCCTTTATGCGAGTCATCAAGGGAAGAACCATGACCAGGAAAATGTTTTAAAACACTTATAATATTTTGTCTTCTTTGAGCATCTATGAGAACTCTTGCATATTTAGTTACTTTTTTGCTTGACTTTCCATAAGAGCGTTCAAGTCCAACTATAACTTTGTTATCTGGGTTTACTTCCAAATCAACAACAGGAGCAAAGTTCGTATTTATTCCAGCTTCTTTTAACATTTTAGCTTGATCATTATAAAATTCTTTTGCATCGCTAAAATCCATATATGTTATCTCTTTTGCAGATGGGAATCTATCAAACCCATAGTAGTGTTTAAGTCTTGCTACATTGCCGCCTTCTTGATCAACGGAGATCAAAAGAGGTTTAAGAGAGTATTTTTTTAACTGAGTTGTTAACTCTTGGAGTTGCTGTGGCGAATCTATATTTTTTGTAATACTTCTTTTTTTATAATGTTTGTCAAACAAAATAACTCCGCCTAATTCATACTTTCTTATATCTTTTACTATTTGAGTCTCGTTTGTTACTGTTTGATTTTCAAACCCTATGACAAGCATACGACCTATCATTTTTTTTAGTTTTTTATTTGACACTGGAGCAGCGTTAAGAGCCGACAAACTAAGTAAAAGTATTAAAAAAAATTTCAATTATTATCCTTGTAAAAGATTATTCTATTTATATCATCTATTGTATTAAATATAAGTTTTTTTGTTATCTCTTTTGTTACCATGTGTGGTTCAAAATAATCAGAAACAACTTTAAAAATATATTTATTATTAATTTTTTTAGTAGCATCTATAAAACCAGAAGATTCCATATCTACAAGAGTGTAGATGCCACTATCGCTAATAGGTTTATCAACACAGGTCAAATTTTCTTTGAAACCATCTATTAGCTGTCCAATCTCATAGTTTTTATTTGCAGCACAAATACCGACATTAATGATGATGTCTTCTTTAGTCATTTTTTTTGCAATTATTTTTGTGGTATTAAACATATTCTCTTTTCCAATACCACTTATTATAATAGTAATTTTACTATTGTATTTTGATTTAGAAAGTTTGTATTTATCTACAAAAGCTTGAGCCTCTGGTTTTAAAGCACAGATGATATATAACATGTTACAATTATACAAAATTATATAGGAAAGTAAGATTATGTCAATATTAACAGCAAATTATTCAGATATAAATCATGATGAAATGGCACAAAAAATAGGTTTAAAAGCTAAACATATTCCAATTTTAGTAACTAGTTTTTTAGAAGAATCTGCTGCAATTTTAGAAAAACTACAAACTTCGATAGAATCTACAAATTATCAAGATATAAAATCGCAAGCACACTCTATTAAAGGAAGTGCAGGTAATCTTCATTTTAATGAGGTTTATGAGATGTCAAAAGAGATAGAGTTATCTGCTTCTCAAGCTAAGAAAGATTTTGATTATCAAGCTCACCTAGACGCTATAAAAAAAGCAGTAGCAACTATATCTTTTTAGAAAAATTTGGTAAATTTTAAAAAATAAGATATACTTCCACCGCTTCTCTTTAGACCTGTGCAATGATGTTTTAGGACAATGTGTCAGGGTAGGAATACAGCAGCACACCCTAGAGTGTTATGTGCCGCAGGTATCTGGAGAGGAGTCTTCTGACATATACTTTTATCCAATTACTTCGTTAAAATTTCGTCATTTACTATAAGTAAATTCCTCAACTTTGCCTTGAACTTGAATAAAATTATATATCACGCACTTATTTTTAGAATTGAGGATTTAATTAAGTTTATTTTAGGTATGTTATATGGATATTTTAATTTTTAAAAGGCAATTTATGCAAAACTCAATGTTTATGACTATTATTGGAAGTACACAAGGACTTATTTCAGAAGGTGCATTTACTCCTGATTCAGTAGGAAATATTTATCAAAATGGACATGAAGATGAAATTTCAATTGAAACCTTTAATTATGGTTCTAGTATCCCTATAAATATTGCTACAGGGCAACCAAATGGTCAAAGAATACTCTCCCCACTCAGTATTGTTAAATTATTAGATAAAAGCTCTCCTTTATTATCAGAAGCCCTTAATAATGGTGAAACTTTAAAAAAAGTTGAAATCAAAGCTTACAGAACTTCATATATGGGAAGAGAAGAACATTTTTATACAATTATATTAGAAGATGCAATCATTACGAATATCAATGCTACCAATACTAAAAATGGGCCTACTGAACATGTCACTTTTTCTTATAGAAAAAGAGTGTTAAGACATGAAATTGCTAGTACTTCTAGTTCTGACGATATTCGAACTGGTGTAAATGTCTAATTTTGTTTTAGGTGTTCACAGTAATTTAACTTCAGGAGACTTTACTGGAGGACATGCTTGGATTACAATAACAAACAAAACAAATCTGGCCACAGTATCTTATGGTCTATGGCCAGATGGTCATCCTAGAACTTTAGACAATAAAGATGGCAGTGATGTTCGTATAGGTATGGAACCACCTAAAGGCTTAGCAAATAGATATTATGCACTTTCACAAGAACAATATATAAAACTACAACGTTTAATTATGACAACTGAATATTGGTTTTATACTAATAACTGCTCATCATGGTCTTCTCAAATGGTTTATAAACTATTAAGAGTTGATATAGATGCAGATGATTATTTTGGTATTGAAACACCTAGAGAATTTGGTCATAATATCATTGAACTAGAGTTAATTAGTCCTTCAACCATACTAACTCCCATTACTATTAAGCCTAACCGCAAAGTACGAGGTTTACATTAATGAACAAACTAAAAACACTTTTATTTATTGTTCTCAACTATGGTTGGGTATTTCCATTATTTATATCTATTAGTACAATTATTTCTTTTTTAAATATGGAAGTATCTCCAAAAATTTATGAAACAGAATATACATTAAATAGTTTTCCATATTTAGAACTTGCTGAACAAATGTCTATTTTATTTATTACTTGGGCTTCATTAGCCATTTTAGTTCGTATTTTTCAAGAACTGTATACAAAAAGCCCCAATTCTATAAAGCAACAAAAGTAAGTTTTTTGAGATAAAAATTAATTGTCATCTCTATATTTTGAAATTCCGCATGGCTGATTTTGTGATGGTGGATTGTCTTTTAAATATGTTAAGTCTTCTAAAGTCTGTGTTAAAACTTTTTTTTGCTGAAGTATTGGCAACATTAAATTATCTTTTTCATTAAGAGCAATACTCCAATCAAGCAATATTTTTTGAACCTCGTCATCAAGCTCTTTAAGGGCATTTTGGATATGTTTTATTGAATTCATTTGAGCATTGTAGCTAAATCTCAGAAACTTTTGGGTATAATCCCATTCTCAAATAGTGAGAATTTTATGTAAAGGATTATCGATGCCAAAAATGAAATCGGTAAAAGGCGCTGTAAAGCGTTTTAAAGTTAAGAAAAATGGTTCTGTTAAACGCGGTACAGCGAACAGAAGTCACATCTTAACTAAACAAGATGCAGCTACTCGTCGTAAGCAAAACAGCCCAAAAGTTGTTTCTAAGGCTGATGAAGCAAATGTAAAGGCTATGATAAATTAATTTATCGTAAATCTCCAATTTTAAATAATTGGGCAAGACCACTTAATGTGTGGCACCTTGAACACTAAAAGTGTCTGGGTAAAGAAAAAGGAAAAAAATGCCAAGAGTAAAAACAGGTGTTGTTCGTAGAAGAAGACACAAAAAAATATTAAAATTAGCAAAAGGTTTCTATAGTGGTCGTCGTAAACACTTTAGAAAAGCTAAGGAACAAATTGAACGCTCATGGGTATATGCTCATCGTGATCGTAAGCAAAAGAAGCGTGATTTCCGTAAACTATGGATTATCCGTATCAATGCAGCGAGTCGTTTAAATGGAATGAACTATTCTACTTTTATGAATGGCGTTCATAAAGCTGGCATCGAGCTTGACCGTAAAATTCTTGCTGATATGGCGATGAATGACGCAGCAGCATTTACTGCAGTTGCAGATGCATCTAAAGCAGCACTTAGCAAATAGTATTTGCTAAGTTTAAACTCTTGACATTGTGTTAAGAGTTTAAATTACTTATCCATTCTTTCATTTTTTTCTCATAACCGATATTTTTCAATTCAACAAATTTCATAGGGTTTGACATATAAGCTTGTTTTACATAACCTCCAAAGTCATGAGGGTATAAATAGTTTTCATTTCTTTGAGTTATATTTTTTGGAATTTCTAGCATGACACCTTCATTTATAGCTTTTAATGCAGAGTTTATTGCTAAGTAAGAAGAGTTTGATTTTGGAGAAGCACAAAGATAAACAACAGCTTGAGCTAAAATGATTCTAGCCTCAGGAAAACCGATTTTTGATACACTTGTTAAACATGATGTTGTTAGCGTTAATGCTTGTGGATTCGCATTTCCTATGTCTTCACTAGCTAAAATAACAAGTCGTCTTGCAATAAAATCTGCACTCTCCCCGCCATCTATAAGTCTTGCAAGATAGTAGATGCCAGCATCCATATCAGAACCTCTAATAGACTTAATCATAGCACTTGTTAAATCATAATGAACTCCTGCTTCGCTACTCCCTACACTAAGAGCATTTGGTCTTAAAGACTTTAAAAGTTTTAGTGTTATGTGAGTATTTATATTTGAAGAAAATTCTAATAGTTTTAGCAAAGACCTAGCATCTCCACCGCTACTAACAATCAAATATTTTTTTGCATCATTATCACATTTTAGTTTTGTTGTCTTTAGTGCTTTGTCTAAAAGTAAAGATAACTTGTCATTATTTATGCACTTTAACTCAAATAGCATCGAACGAGAACGAATAGCAGAAGTTAATGAAAAGAAAGGATTTTCGGTTGAAGCACCTATGATTAAAACTGAATTATTTTCCATCACAGGAAGCAGAACTTCTTGTTGATTCTTTGCTAAACGATGTACTTCGTCTATGAAAATAAGTGGTTTTTGTAGAGAATTTTTATGTAAATCAAATATTTTTCTAAGTTGTTCTATCTTTAGTGAAGTTGCGTTGAATTCATAAAAAGGCAACTCCATTATAGATGCAATAACACGTGCAAGAGATGTCTTGCCACAACCTGCTGGACCATAAAGAAAACTATGTCCAAGAGATAATTTTTCACATAAAACTCTAAGAGGGGCATCTGATGAACATAGATGCTCTTGACCAACGAAATCATCAAAAGATTTAGGTCTTAGTAATTGTGTGAAATCACTCAAGACTATTTTTCGCCTCGCTCTCTTTTGCTTTTTTCTTCAGCTTTTAAAAAGGTAAATAAAGCAGAATATTCGCTCCTGTTTAAAAATCTAGTTTTTCCAGTTGGTAAATTATTTAACTCAACTTCCGCAAAACTTATGCGTTTTAAGTCAGCAACCTCTGTACCAAAATGAGCAAAAAATCTTCTTATTTCTCTGTTTTTACCTTCTGATATTGCTATTTTTAAGATGGAATAATTATGCTCATTCTTTTGAATTTTGTAACCTAAAAAAGGTGCAAAAGTCATACTTGTGATTTTTGAGTGAGAATGTCCACCAGCAGTAGCATCTAGGAGTTCAAGTCCATTCATCATAGCTGCTTCCATCTCTGGAGTCACTTGACCTTTAATTTTTACTTTATAGACCCTCTCTAAGTTTGAGTTCATCAAAGCAGTTGCTACTTTTGAAGCGTCTGTAAGAAGCAAAACACCTTCTGTTAGAAAGTCTAATCTACCAACAGGAATAAAGTGTTTATACTTCGCATCTAAAGAATCATAGATAGTTTTTCTTTCTCTTGGGTCTTTTTTTGTTACAAGCTCACCTTTTGGCTTGTTATAAACTATAACTGTATATTTATCGCGTGGAGTTATCTGTTTTCCACTCACATAAACGATAGTTTCTTTTTCATCCACTTGTGTTGCTGGGTTGTCTTGTATTTCACCATCTACTCTAACATAGCCATCTTGAATAGCTTTATCTGCTTCTCGTCTGGAGTAGCTTGAGTGGTGAGCAACATATTTGTTTAATCTCATCATAATTTTATGAAATTCCTTTTTCTATAAGCGTATGAATATGTAGTACGCCTTTTATTTTTTTATTTTTATCTGTAATTACTAGAAGTTGTATTTTTTTCTCTTCAACAAGCACGAGTGCTTGGCTTGCAAGCATATTTTCATCTTCACAAGTCATAGGGTTTTTAGTTGCGTACTTTAAAACATTTTCTTCTAAAGAAAAATCATCTTGAAGTAAAGCTCTACGAATATCTCCATCACTAACAAGTGCTATGAGCTTATCATCAGCATCTACAACTAAAACAGTTCCCAAACGCCCTTCACTAATCTTTAAAATGGCATCTTTAACTTTAGTGTCTTCTTTTACAATAGGTATATTTTTGCTCTGCATAAGGTTAGAAACTTTTACAAAAAGTTGTTTTCCTAAAGCTCCCCCAGGGTGAAAAGAAGCAAAATCACTTTTTTGAAAATCTCTTGCCCTCATAAGACAAACTGCTAAAGCATCACCTAGTGCTAATGTAAGAGTTGTTGAACTTGTAGGTGCTATGTCTAATGGACAAGCCTCTTTTTTAACTACAACATCAATCACTATGTCACTATGTTGCCCAAGTGTAGAGTTCCTATCTCTAGTCATACCAATAAGAGGTGTTTTAAACCTTTTTATATGAGGTAAAATTGAGCTAAGTTCTTCACTTTCTCCACTGTAACTAATCGCAATAACAACATCTTCTTTGCTTATCATTCCTAAGTCACCATGAAGGGCTTCTGTTGGATGAAGAAAAAAACTAGGAGTACCAGTAGATGCGAAAGTTGCTGCCATTTTTGCACCAATTAAACCACTTTTACCAACACCAGTAATGACTAACTTACCTTTACATGCAAGAATAATATCAACAGCCCTCTCAAAAACATCATTGATATTTTTGGCTGAATCAAGTAATGTTTGTGCTTCAATGTTTAAAGTTTCTTGTGCAATTTCTTTGTAATTCATAATGCGATTATATCCTTTTTAACTTCATAAGATATAATCCGCTTATGAAAAAAATTGTAATACTATTTAGTGGAGAGGGTTTTAACGCCCAAAATATTGTAAATAAACTGCACAATAAAGAGTGTTTTGTTGCATGTGGAATTACAAATAAAAGAGATGCAAAAGGTTTGCAAAAGTTGCAAAATATAGGTGTAAAAACTGAAGTTTTAGAGCATGTAAATTTTGCTTCTAGGGAAGAGTTTGATGAAGAACTTGTAAAACTTGTAAAAACTTATGAGCCAGACTTAGTGATTTTGAGTGGTTTTATGAGGATTTTAAGTGAAGTTTTTACTTCCAACATTCATGCTATAAATCTTCATCCATCTTTACTTCCAAAGTTTAAAGGTGCAAAAGCAATAGAGCGAAGTTTTGAGAGTTTAGACAAAGATGCTGGGGTAAGTGTTCATTATGTTAGTAGCGAGTTAGATGCTGGAGAAATTATTTTGCAAACTTCTTTTGAAAAATCACCAAATGAAACATTGGAGAGTTTTTCTGCTAAGATTAAAGAAATAGAGTACGAAATAATGCCACAAGCTATTGTAAAGGTTTTAAGGAGTTAAGATGCAGAAATTGTTTGATGAAGTTGGAAGTTTAGATAAAAGATGTTACGAAGAGTTTGCTCTTAGTGAAGATATTTTGATGGAACATGCCACTAATGGAATGGCTTCATATATCCGTGATAATTTTTCAAAATTCTCTAGTGTGATTGTTGTTTGTGGGAGCGGAAATAATGGTGCAGATGGTATAGCATTAGCTAGGCAACTTCATGGTGATTTTGATGTTAGCATCTACTATGCGAAAGAAGCAAAATCAATGATGGCACGACTTCAAGAAAAAAGAGCAAAAGCTATTGGTGTAAAAGAGTGTTTTGAAATCCAACATTGTGCAGTTTTAGTAGATGCTATCGTAGGTACAGGTTTTAGTGGAGAGTTTAGTGATGAATTAAAAGAACTAATCACTAAGCTAAATGATTCTCTTGCTTTTAAAATCTCTTGTGATATTCCTTCTTATGGTTTTAAAGCTGATGTTACTTTAACTATGGGTGCTTTAAAAAAGAGTTTATACCTAGATGCAAGCAAAGATGCGGTTGGTGAGATAAGAGTTATAGATTTAGGAATTTCACGAAGCATCTATGAAGCTCAAACGAATTGGAATTTGCTTGATGAAAAAGACTTAGAACTGCCAACTAGAGATAAAAAAGATTCACATAAAGGTAGTTTTGGACATTTGGCAATAGCTTGTGGAAGTAAGAGTGGTGCAAGTATTTTAAGTGCTTCATCAGCTCTAAGATTTGGAGTGGGTTTAGTCACTTTAGTAGGTTATGAAAATGAGCAAATTCCTTACTCCATAATGCATGCATCTGAACTCCCATCAAATACAACTGCTCTTGCCTTGGGTATGGGTTTAGGAAATGAATTTAGCGATAAAGAGTTGGATATATTTTTAGATAATTCTTTTTCTCTGATAGCAGATGCAGATATTTTTTATATGCCGATAATTGACAAAATACTAAAACGAGAAAATGTTATTTTAACTCCTCATGCTAAAGAGTTTGTAGCACTTTTAAAACATACAAAACTAGCAAATATAAGTATAGAAGAGTTGCAAAAAAATCGTTTTAAATTTGTAGAGCTTTTTACAAAAAACTATCCAAGAATTACTTTAATATTAAAAGGTGCAAACTCTATAATTGCTCAAAATAATATTTTTTATATAAATCCACATGGAACATCAGCTTTAGCAAAAGGTGGAAGTGGAGATGTTTTAAGTGGCTTAGTTGGTGCTTTGTTGGCTCAAGGATATAGTGCTTTAGACTCAGCGATAAATGCTTCTTTGGCACACACATTATTGGCACAAAATTATAAAGGTGCTGATTTTTCTCTTACACCAGAAGATTTAATAAACGGAATATGCGATTTATAAGATTTCTTATGCTATAAATCAATCATTAATACTAAAGAGCACAAATATTTTATGAAGTAAAATTAAGGAAATAATAATATGGATAACATTTTAAAAATTGGAAAATATGAACTAGGCTCTCGCCTAATAGTTGGTAGTGGAAAATATGATTCTTTTGAAACTACAAAAAATGCAACTCTTGCATCTGGAAGTGAACTTATAACAGTTGCTGTTCGCCGTTTAAACATTACAGACCCAGATAAAGAAAACCTTCGTGATACTTTTGCAGGAACAAATGTAAAGTTTTTACCAAATTCTGCAGGTTGTGTAACGGCAGAAGAGGCTATAACTACTTTTAGACTTACACGAGAGGCAACAGGTATTGATTTGATAAAACTAGAAGTAATTGGCGATACTAAAAAAACTCTTTATCCTGATGTTTTAGAAACTATAAAAGCATGTGAAGTTTTAGCAAAAGATGGTTTTACAATCATGGCATATACTTCCGATGACCCAATCATGGCAAAAAGACTTGAGGACGCAGGAGCTCACGCTATTATGCCTCTTGCTGCTCCTATTGGAAGTGGTTTAGGTATTCAAAATCCTTATAACATTGTGTTTATCCGTGAAGCTGTTAATGTTCCTGTAATCGTAGATGCTGGAATTGGTTGTGCAAGCGACTCTGCTTATGCGATGGAGTTAGGTGCAGATGGAGTTTTAACTAACACTGCAATCGCTCAAGCACAAGATCCTATGATTATGGCTGAAGCTATGAAATATGCAGTAAAGGCTGGTAGAATGTCTTACTTAGCGGGAAGAATTGCTAAACGACCATATGCAACTGCATCTAGTCCAATTAATGGAATGATACAGTTTTAAACTTTTATATTACTTGATAAATGGGTCATCAATAAAAGTTGACCCATACCTTCAAAAAATTTATCAACACCAAACTCTTTTGCATCTATTGATTTTTTTAAAGCTAGTAAAAAAACTTTTTGAGAATCTTCAGATGCTTGCATATAGGTATCTATAATATACTCAAAAGTCATAGAATGAACTTCTCCATTTACATCAAAGTCTATGTTTGAGTTTGTATCTATGCTTTCTTCTAAAAGTAGTTTTTTGCATTTTTGTGAGATATTTAGCATCTATAAAATTCCCATTAGTGAAAGTATAACTATAAACATAGCAACAGGAGTGATATAGCGAAGTGAAAAATACCATGCTTCAAATGCAAATCCTAGTTGAGGTTTTAAGATAGCCTCAACTCTTTGTTTTTCAATGACAAAACCGACAAATACTGCCATAACAAGACCACCAAGAGGAAGCATAAAAGTAGCAGTAAAATGATCAACCCAATCAAAAAAGTTTTTATCTCCCCATGTTAGCGTTTCTTTAAATCCATCTATATTTGAGAGTAGGGCGATAATCCCGATGAGGTAAAAGAACAGCCCCATAGACATAGATGCTTTAAGTCTGCTCCATGAGTATCTATCTATAAAATACTGAACCATTGGCTCAACCAAAGATACAGAAGAGGTAAGTCCTGCAAAAGCTAAGGCTATAAAAAATAAAATGGCAAAAATATTCCCGATAATCCCCATCTCAAAAAAAGCAGCAGGAAGAGAGATAAAAACTAATCCTGGACCTTTTGCTGGACCTGAGCCATACTGATACAAAAAGGTAAAAAGCATAAGTCCCGCAACAATAGCGATGGAAGTATCTAAAAATACAATCCAAAAAGCATTTTTAACAAGATTAGAGTTTTTTGCCATTGAAGCAGAGTAAGTCATAATAGCGCCCATACCAAGAGAGAGGGTGAAAAAAGCATGACCAACAGCAGTTACAAAAGCATTTGAGTCTATTTTAGACCAATCAGGGGAGAACATAAACTCTACTGCTCGAGAGAACGAATCTAGAGTTGTTGCGTAGGCGAACATACCAAGAAGGATTATCATAAGTGTTGGCATTAAAATCATGTTCATCTTCTCTATACCACCTTTGATTCCTTTTGTTAGAACATAAGTAATCCAAATAAAGGCTAGAGTGTGGTAAAAAAGTTGAGTCCAAACGCCACTATGTAGCATGGTGTTAAAGGTAATTTCTGCTTCTTTTACGCTTGATGGAAGGTAAAAAATAGAAGTAACAATATAGTTGAATATCCAGCCAATAACAACAGAGTAAAAAATCATAATAAAAAGACCAGCTAAACCTTGAAAACCACCAAGTTTCCATAGATGTTTGTGTGTTGGTGCTAAATCTTCAAAACAAGTAACGCCATCTTTTCTTCCTAAGTAACCAATGAGCATCTCCGCTATCATGATAGAAAAGCCAATAATAAGGACTGTAAAAAGGTAAATTAAAACAAAAGCTCCGCCACCATATTCGCCAGCGATATAAGGAAATTTCCATATATTTCCAAGTCCAACAGCACTTCCAGCAGCTGCTAAAATAAACCCCATTCTACTAAATCTAGCTATTTTCATAAATCAAAACCCTTTTTAATTGGGCTTATTATACATGAAATTTTAAATATATAAAAGAATTACTAAAAAAGCATTGACATTTTGTAACTAATTGACTATAATCTCGCCTCATTAATCAGCAGTTTGCTTGGTTTTTGTAGAAGGTCGGGGTGTAGCTCAGTATGGTTAGAGTACCTGGTTTGGGACCAGGGGGCCGAAGGTTCGAGTCCTTTCACCCCGACCACCTTTTATATTTATAACTTTCATATGGTGAGATTAGCTCAGTTGGTTAGAGCACTGGTTTGTGGTGCCGGGGGTCGCGGGTTCGAATCCCGTATCTCACCCCATTTAATAGATTTAAATATAAAAATTTAACAATTATAAAATAGTAGCGTCCGTGGCTCAACTGGATAGAGTTTCGGATTTCGGCTCCGAGGGTTATAGGTTCGAATCCTATCGGGCGTACCATCATTTTAACGACAATATGAGCGAAGCCCATATTATCTACGCTAGTCGCTTGGACACTGAAGCTTTGATTTTAGAAAATCAAGAATAGCAACAGAATCAAGTTTTTTAATTTTAGTCATGTATGACTTACTTGCCTCCTTAGCTCAGCTGGATAGAGCAACGCCCTTCTAAGGCGTAGGCCACACGTTCGAATCGTGTAGGGGGTACCATTAATATAAGATAAAGAATTTTCAACTATAATTCTACTCTTATTCGACAATCACATGCGGATGTGGTGAAATTGGTATACACGCCAGACTTAGGATCTGGTGCCGCAAGGCGTGGAGGTTCAAGTCCTCTCATCCGCACCATATAATATTAATAATCCCTCAAAACATCGTAAAATATGGCTTAGACTCACTACTTTAAGTTTCAGAATAATTGAACCCTCTGAACAAGCCAGATGATTCTTCTTTATACTAATATTCTATCATTTTAAAAATTCTCTTTCAATTTTGAAGTGAGTTTCTGTCTTGTTTTTCTATATTTCTACTATTTATTAGCATGTTAGAACCTTATTTTGTTCCTTTTGTATCAGTTCCTAGCCCTTACCAGTGCAGGTGTCCGTCTCAGATTATAACAAGCAGCCAACATAAAAAAGTGTTGTTGATTTTTATCTATTCCCCGATATCTGGTTTTTCTGAAGTTCATATGTTGTTTTATAAATGCGAATGGTAATTCCACGAGACATCTTATCTTTGAGAATCTTGTATTATTTCTTGATTGTTTAGGTCTTAGTTTCGATTGACCTCTTACTCGTCTTTCAACTATACCAGCAAAAATACCTTTTGCTCTTAGTGCCACTTTTCTTGCCTTTTGCATATAGCCACTATCTGCGAATATTGCTTTATTTTCATCTTCTGTCAGCTTATCAAACTGTGTACTATCGTGTGTTGAAGCTGTTGTAGCTATTACTTTTTTGATGATACCGTTTGTATCAGTTGCTATATGCATCTTTAATCCATGATGTTTACGACCTCTTTTTGAAGTGTAGGTTGCATCAGAATCATGGGCTTTATTTGAAATAACTTTACCCTTGTCATCTTTTTTTCTCTTTGGTTCGCTTGAGTGGATGAGAGTAGCGTCTATAAGAGTTCCCTCATTGAGTATAAGTCTTTTAGATTCCATCATCTTTTTTACTTCTTCAAATATATCACCAAGTATCTCTTCTTTGATAAGCTTGTTTCTAAATTTACAAATAGTTGTTTCATCTGGAATAGTATCTTCATCTCTTATATCAAGAAACTTTCTGAAGCTTATACGGTCATGTATAAGCTCTTCGGTCATTGGGTCTGACAATCCATACCAGTTTTGTAAAAAAAGTGAGCCTACTAATATCTTTGATGGAATAGATGGTCTTCCTGTCTTACCTTTGTTGGGTTTGTATACATTTTTCTCTATAAGTATCTTCTCAATAGCTTCAAATGGAATAATCTCTTTCATCTCATTTAAAAACTTCATACTCTTCTTACCACCTTGGTATTTCATGGCATGGTCAAAAAAACTTAGTTGCATATTTATCCCTCAAACTTGGCTTCTTAGTATATTTATTTTAGCTAATTCTTGGTTTGAGGGAGGTTAAGTTAAATTGCTTGATTGTTCAGAGGGTTCTATTACTTTTAAGTATTAGCATAAACTTTTAGAAAAACGCCAATTCAAATAGTAAGCGCAACACCTAGTTAAACTGCTGCATAAGATTTTGTAATTGTATCGAAAATACTTCTGCTGGTGTTTTGTAGTTTAATATCTTTTTTGGTCTACTGTTCAATTTGTTCTGAACTTGAATAATTTGATTATCGATTTAAAGTAAAATTCGGGGGTCTAAAAAGTGCTTGAAAGTATGCTATAGTAGTAAGAAACAAAGGTTTATTTACAAATGGCTGTAAAAAAATACAAAAATTTGTCCAAATTGTGAGAAAAACAATACAAAAAAGATAGGCAAAAGACGAGGACTTCAAAGATATAAATGCAATGATTGTAGCACTAAATTTCAATCCAAAAGAAGACCAGAAAAACTACAAGAAATTATCTTCATACCCCAAGGGCAGGCTACGCGCAAAAGTATATTTATAAACGACAAACTTTAAGTGATTTAGCAGAAGAGTATAAGAAAAGTTCTCGTTGGATTCAGAAGCAAATATTTGTATCACAAGGTCATAAGCAAGTATGAGCCAGAGATAAAAACTCATAAACCTAGGGCAATAGTTCTAGTGTGTGATGCTACTTTTTATGGAAAGACCAAGTGCCCTTGAGGGTACAAGCTAGGCACTTTAGTATTTAAGGATAACATTACTAAGGAGATACTTTTATCTAAACATATTGAGTCTGAACTATCTGCCGATTATAAACTACTTCTAAATCAACTTTTAAAACTTGGGTACAGTATTTTATCAGTTACTACAGATGGTAAAAGAGGCTTACAAAAGGTTTTCAAAGATTTTCCAATGCAGATGTGTACCACAAGGGCATAAGCATCATTTCCACCAAGCAAAGACAGTAAGAAGATATATCACAAAAAGACCTATGCTTCAAGCTGGGAAAGATTTTAAGAAAATCATGTATAGACTCAAAGAAACAAATGAAAAAACTTTACCAAATAGTTAGACGAGTGGCATGAAAAATACAAAGAATTGAAGTGAAAAGTACAAATCCTGAAACTGGAAAGTCATATTATACTCACTATAAAGTTAGAGCTGCTTATCGAAGTTTAAGAGCCAATTTACTTTTCTTATTTACACGAAAAAAATATAATAATATTCAGATTCCAAACACAACAAATACTCTCGATGGTGGAACTTTTTCTCCACTAAAAATCTGAAGCTGAAGTTGGTTGATGACTACCTGCTTAACTATAAGAAAAGAAAATGATTTAGACCCCGAATTTTACTTTAAATCGTTTATTTAGATGTTATTGGATTGTATTAGATTAAGAAGTGGTGGACCCTCAGAGATTCGAACTCTGGGAGGTATAACCCTCGCTGGTTTTCAAGACCAGTGCATTCGACCAACTCTGCCAAAGATCCACTTTTTGTATTTGTAAGTTTTAAAGTATAAAACTGGAGGTGCCACCCAGATTTGAACTGGGGATAGCAGCTTTGCAGGCTGCGGCCTTACCACTTGGCGATGGCACCAGTTATCTTTCATATCAATGGTGCCCGGGGCCGGACTTGAACCGGCACAGTATTGCTACCGGGGGATTTTAAGTCCCCTGCGTCTACCAATTTCGCCACCCGGGCATGTATGAATGAATTCACAGTTTATAATTTAAATGGAGCGGGAAACGAGGTTCGAACTCGCGACCCCGACCTTGGCAAGGTCGTGCTCTACCACTGAGCTATTCCCGCATTTTTTTGCCACTTATTTTTAAGTGAGTGGAATTATAGCCGTTTAATTTATGTTTGTAAAGAGTTTTTTAACCAAATATAAAAAAAAATGGTATAATCGCATTTATAATTTAACCGCATGTGGCGGGATTACTCCTGACACAGTAATAAAGAAGATGAAGGTTTCCTTCCTTCATGAAATAAATTAAGGATTCTTATGAGAAGTGATATTATCAAAAAAGGTTTTGACAAAGCACCACATCGTTCATTACTTAGAGCAACAGGATTAAAAGATGAAGATTTTGATAAACCATTTATTGGGATAGCAAATAGTTATATTGACATCATTCCAGGGCATTTTTTCTTACACGAATATGGCGAAATTGTAAAAGAAGCTATTCGTGAAGCTGGTGGTGTTCCATTTGTCTTTAACACTATTGGCGTTGATGATGGTATTGCTATGGGACACGAAGGTATGCTTTACTCTCTTCCATCTCGTGAGATTATTGCTGATTCCATAGAAACAGTTATGAATGCGCATCAATTAGATGCAATGATATGTATCCCTAACTGTGACAAAATTGTTCCGGGTATGATTATGGGTGCATTGCGTGTTAATGTTCCGACTATTTTTGTTTCGGGTGGTCCAATGGCTGCTGGGCATAAAAAAGATGGTACACCAATCGACCTTGCTACTGCATTTGAAGCAGTTGGTCAACATGCTGAAGGAAAGATGACAGACGAAGAACTTTATGAAATAGAGTGTGAAGCTTGTCCAAGTGGGGGAAGCTGTTCTGGCATGTTCACCGCTAACTCTATGAATACTCTTTGTGAAGCTATGGGCATTGCACTTCCTGGTAATGGAACTATTTTAGCAATGACTCCTGAGCGTATTGAACTTGTGAAAAAAGCTGCAAGACGCATCGTTGAGTTAGCAAAAATGGAAGATAATTCTAAGTACAATATGAAAAATATTTTGGATAAAAAAGCTATTCATAATGCATTTGTTGTAGACATGGCTATGGGTGGAAGCTCAAATACTGTTCTTCATCTTTTAGCAATTGCCAGAGAATCAGATATAGAATATAAAATAGAAAACATTAATAAAATAGCAGATAAAGTTGCACATATTGCTAAAATATCTCCATCATTAACAACTGTTCATATGGATGATGTTGACAGGGCTGGCGGTGTAAATGCAGTTATGAAAGAAGTAAGTCGTCGTAGTGGACTTTTGCATCTTGATTCTCTTATGATTTCAGGTGAAACACTTGAAGAGAGAATAGTAGATGCTACTATTTTAGATGAGGCAGTAATTCATACAAATGAAAATGCCTATTCTCAAGTTGGAGGTCTTTCTATTTTATTTGGAAACCTTGCCTTAGAGGGTGCAGTTGTAAAAACAGCAGGTATAGATGCATCTATGCGTCAGTTCAAAGGAACTGCTGTATGTTTTGACTCTCAACCAAAAGCAATAGCTGGTATTATGAGTAAAAAAGTTAAATCTGGTGATGTTGTAGTTATTCGCTATGAGGGTCCAAAAGGTGGTCCTGGTATGCAAGAGATGCTAGCTCCTACTGCTCTTATCCAAGGCATGGGGCTTGGTTCAAGTGTTGCACTTATTACCGATGGTCGTTTTTCAGGTGCAACTAAAGGTGCATCTATCGGTCATGTTTCTCCTGAAGCTGCTGAAGGTGGACTTATTGCTTTCATTGAAGATGGTGATGAAATAGAACTAGATACGGACAAGCACTTACTACAACTTAATGTTAGTGAAGATATTTTAGAAAAGAGAAAAGCTGCATGGAAACCTTATAAAAATGAGGTAAAATCTAAATGGCTTAAGAGATATCAACTATTAGTTTCAAACGCTTCAAACGGCGCGGTTTTAAAAACCCAATTATAAATAAATAGCTCTACATATAGAGCCATATAAGAGATAAAGATGAAATATGATTATCTAAAACATCTAAAAAATACCAATCAAACTATAAAGCTTTTAAACAGCGATAACTTCGCCTTTATGCTTAGTTTTTTTCACTTTGTTTTTGTAAAAAAGGCTTATATAGTCATTCCTCATAGCCAAATTATTCAGTATCTTGATGATTATCTTTATGATATAAATAACTCATATAACAATATATTCGTAAAAACAGCAAAAGAGTATCTTGATGATTTTTCTAATGATAAAAATGCCTATCTTAGAAAATATCATGGAGAGGAAGATGAGCCTCTTTATGAACTTACACCGCATACAAACAAAGCCTTAGAATTTATAGAATCTCTTGCAAAGAGTGAGTTTGTAGCAAGTCGGTCTAAGTTTAACATCATCTTTGAGCTTCTTGAAGATTTAGAGTTTGAAACAAAGCTAGATAATATTGGACGAATAAAAAAACTTCAAAAACAAAAAGATGAGATTGACCGACAGATAGAAGCTATAAAGCTTAAAAAAGATTTGAGATTTGATAGTGCTAGGATAAAGGAGCATTATATTCAGATAGATGAACTTGTGCGAAAATTAAAGTATGATTTTTCGGAGATGGAGTATAACTTTAGAGATTTGAATAAGCTTGCTATGGAAAATATTACTTTGAGAGATGACACAAAGAGTGGAGTTTTAGATTGTGTCTTTGAAGTAGAAGATAGTATAAGAAACTCTGCTCAAGGAAAAAGTTTTTTTGCTTTTTGGCAACTATTAACGGATGCAAAAAGAAGTGAAAAACTTACAAAATTATTAAAAAATCTTTATGAGATAGAGAGCATAAAAAGTATGGACAAAGATGAAAAACTCACAAATATAAAATACACTTTACTAAAGAGTGCTGATAAGATTTATAAAGTTTCAGCAAAACTTATAGAACAACTTAGAAGATTTATAGATGATAGAGTTTGGATAGAGAACAAAAGAGTGCTAGATTTATGTAAAAACATAGAAAAATCAGCAATATTACTCAAAGATAAGCAACCAACTCAAAGAGAATTTTTTAGTATAAAAGGTGATAATATAAAGATAGACTCTATCTTTGAGAAATCTCTCTACACTCCAAAGATCCATCAAGAATTTGAAAAAAATGATAAACCACAAGAGATAAATATAGAGATGGATAGCTTTTATAATCTATTTTTTGTAGATGAAGAAATACTGAAAAAAAATATAGCCCAGATGCTACAATCTCAACCACAATGCACACTAGAACAAATCATAAAAAAGTTCACTATCTCAAAAGGTATTAGTGAGTTAGTCAGCTATGTAAACATCGCAAAAAACAGTGAAGATACAACTGTAGAGGAGAGTATTTTAGTAAAATTAGAAGTAATTGATTTGGATGGAGTTACAAAAGTTGTGAAGATGCCTAAGATAGTTTTTACAAAAGGAAAAATATGAATATAAATGCTAGAACTGCCATAACGCTACTCTTAAAAGGTTTGTTTTACAAAAGTGATAATGAAAATGCTTGGGATGAGCTAATAGAAGGGAGTTATGGGGCAATAAGTGATTACTTTGAGATTATGGGGCTTGAAGTTATGACGGATGAAAATGAGGGATTTAGCTATCTTCAAAATATGATTTTTGAAGAGGGAGAGGAGAGTTTACCTAAGCTTATTCGTTCTCGTGAGCTAAGTTATAAAGTTTCTCTTGTGTGTGTTTTACTTAGAAAAAAGATAGCAGATTTTGATATTCAAAATGAAGATACAAAGGCGATAGTAACTAATCAAGAGATAAAAGATATGGTTTTACTTTTTTTACCTTCTAAAACCAATGAGGTAAAAACACTCAAAGAGATTGACACAAGTATAAAAAAAGTTCAAGAGCTTGGATTTTTACGGCTCCTTAAAAATCAAGATGGAGTGTATGAGATAAAACGCTCTATAAAAGCCTTTGTAGATGCACAGTGGTTAAATGAACTTGATATAAAGTTACAAGAGTATAGAGAGGTTGAGAGTTAAGATGGAACAAAGATTTGATTTTGCTACAGACGATACAAAGACTGGTTTTAGGCTTAATATATTTGAAGTTTATAACTGGGGGACTTATGATGGGTATTTTAAGTTAGATCTTGCTAAGTCAAATGGACTCTTGACGGGTGACATAGGTTCAGGTAAATCAACTATAGTAGATGCCTTAACCACTCTTTTAGTTCCTCACCAGAAAATAGTATATAACAAAGCAGCAGGAGCAGAAAGTAAGGAGAGAAGTTTGAACTCTTACATCTTAGGAGAATACAAAAGCTCTAAAGATGATAATTTTACCTCTGCTAAGGCTATATCAATTAGAGATGCTTCCAATACCTTTAGTGTTTTACTCGCGAACTTTAAAAATGATGGTTATGAGGAAGAAGTTACTATCGCACAATTTTTTTATATATCCTCTTCTCAAGTCCATAAATTTTTTGTGGTTTCTAAAAGTTCTCTTAGTATTAAGAAAGATTTTTTTGATTTTAAAGATATAAGAGAACTAAAAAAAACTATTCGTAAAATCCCACACCTAAGTGTTTATGATAGCTTTAAGGACTATTCAAAAGATTTTAGGAGGCTGATGGGTATTAAAAATGAACAGGCTCTAAATCTTTTTTACCAAACAGTTTCACTTAAATCTATTGGCAATCTTACTCAGTTTATTCGCTCCCACATGCTAGAACCTAGCACTATGGTTGCGATGATAGATGAACTTTGTAAAAATTTTAGTGAGTTAAATCATATGCATACTTTAGTGCTTCGTGCAAAGAGGCAAATAGAGTTGCTTTACCCCATAGATAAAGAGGGTAAAAAGTATGAGAGCTCGGCAAAGACTAAGAACAGTTTTGAGTTATATAGAGAAAACCTTAGTGCTTATTTTGCTTTATTTAAGATAACACTTTTAAAGGTAAAACTTCAAGAGTTAGATATAGAAAAAAGTAAAAAAATTTCACAAAAAGAACAAGCAAAAGATATGCAAAATGAACTTAATGACAGTTTGTTAGAGTTAAATTTGGAGCTAAAGCAAAATGGTGGAGATAGACTTAGATCCATACAAAAAGATATAAAATATCATGAACAATCTATGCAGGAAAGAAAAAAATCTAACAAAATATACAATGAAATAGCTAACTCTCTACAGCTTAGAACTGTTTCGAATGAGCATATATTTTTAAATAATCTAGCCGAAGCACAAAAAAAGTTTACTACAATAGAGAGCAGGTATGAATCACTTCAAGATAAGGTTATAAATACAAAAGGAGCTTCAAAAAGATATGAGGATATTGCTAGTGAACTTGAGGTAGAGTTAGTTTACTTGAAAAATAATCCATCAAATATTCCAAGAAAAATATCTCAAATAAGACAAAATATAGCAAATGAACTAGGTCTAAATATAGAGAAACTTCCATTTGTTGGAGAACTTATAGAGGTAAAAGATAGAGAATGGGAAGGGGCAATAGAGAGAATTTTGCATAGTTTTTCTCTAGCTCTTTTGGTAGATAGTGATTACTATGATGAAGTTAGTGAGTATGTCGATAGAACAAACTTAAAAGGTAAACTCGTATATTTGAAAGTTCAAAAAAACGCTCAGAGTGGTTTTGTAGAGATAGGCACAAGCTCGCTACTTAATAAGATAAATATCAAAGCCAAAGCAGGACTTTATGAACCACTAAAAGCTATGCTAGATAGTCGATTTAATATACCATGTGTCGATAATATTATAGATTTTAGAAGATTTAAAAAAGCACTTACTATAAAAGGACAGTTTAAAACAAGTCTAGCTAGACATGAAAAAGATGATAGATTTAGCATAAACGATAGTAGAAATTGGGTTTTAGGTTGGAATAATGCTACGAAACTTCAAAAACTTCAAGAGGATTATGAAAAAGAACTAGAGAAGATAGAGTTTATGAATCAAAAAATCAGTTCTTTACAAAAGCAGATGCTAGAGATGCAAGACTCAAGAGATAAGCTAAGAGATATATTAAAATATAAAGAGTTTGAGCAGATAGATTGGTATAGATACTCCAAGAAGATAGAGGGCTTGCTAAGCGAAAAAGAGGAGTTGCAAAAGAGCAGTGATATTATAAAAGTTTTGCAAGATAAAATAGAAAAAACAGCAATAAAACTTAAAACTGATGGAGAAAAACTTGATACGCTTATAGAAGATATTGGTAAACTTCAAAGTTCTATGGAGCAAAAAGAGTTAGAGTTAGGTGAGGCAATTCTAAGAGTTCAAAATACTGATAATATTAACTTAGTAAAAGAAGATTTAGAAAAATTAAGGCTGGAAATAGTTGTCAAAAAATTAAACCTAAACAATATAAAGAACAGTGAGTTAAAATTAAGAGAATATATACAAAAACAGATAGATTCTCTCTCTGGCATAATGACCCGTTCAGCTCAAAATATCATCAAGCAGATGGGATTATACAAAAATGAGTTTGCAGTGGAGTCAAAGGAATTTGATAGTGCTATAGAATCTCTTGATGAGTTTAGGCAAAGGTTAGTAGATCTTAAAAAAGATGACCTACCTAAGTGGGAAAAGAGATTTAAAGAGTTGTTTCGTGAAAAAACTATACAAAATATAGTAATAGTTCAGACAGAGCTAGAACATCAAGCAGATGAGATAAAATCAAAAATAGATAAGATAAATAACTCACTTAGAGATATAGAGTATAGTGATGGAACATATATTGAATTGATGGCAGAGAGGTCAAAAAATGTTGAGATAAGGGAGTTTAAAGAGAGTCTAAGACATTCTATATCTGGTTCTATTAATGAAGAAAACCTTATAGATGAGTCTAAATTTTTAGAGATAAAAACTATCATAGAGAGGCTAAATGGAAGAGAAAATCATAGCGATATAGATAAAAAGTGGCGTTTGCTTGTTACAGATGTAAGAAATTGGTTTGATTTTTCTGCGATGGAGAGATTTAGTAGTGATGAAAGTGAAAAAGAGTTCTATCCACATAGTGGCGGTAAATCTGGTGGTCAGAAAGAAAAACTTGCATATACAGTTTTAGCTTCATCATTGGCTTTTCAGTTTGGACTAGAACATGATGAGGTAAGAAGTCGTTCATTTAGGTTTGTGATGATAGATGAAGCCTTTGGAAGAGGAAGTGATGAGAGTAGTCGCTATGCTCTAAGACTTTTTGAGAAATTAAATCTACAGCTTTTAGTTATAACTCCTAAACAAAAGATAAATATTATAGAGCCATTTGTCAATAGTGTGCATTTTGTACATAATCAAGATGGGAGAAATTCTTCACTTTTGTCTATGAGTATTGAAGAGTTTGTGAAAAATAGAAAAAACAGTAGCTAGAAGTGGCAAAGTTTTACGATAAAAAAGAGGTTTTTTCAAAAGCTTTAAAGATATATGAAAGCGGAAAGTTATTTTTAGATTTTATGCACGATAGTGAACTTTTTCCACTAGAGATAAAGCTTAAAAGATTAAAACAAAGTGACCTTCAATACAGTTTTTCTATCATCATAGACGAACTGAACCTTTTACAAAAAGAGAGTTTAGAACTTATTTATAAAGAGTTTAATTTTAAAACTATTGGTTTACAAAGACTTCCTGTATCTGTTGTGTTTAAAGATAAAGATATATTTTTAGATTTTATCAAAAAAAGTGATGAGTTTAGTCGGTTTGTAAAAAATTATGAGATGATTATTACTAAATATCCTAGCTTAAAAAAACTGCTACTTGCAAAACCATTTTTAGTGCTAGACTATAATGATGTTTGGAATAAACTCTTTAGTGTATGTAACTTTTTCATAATAAACCCTCGTCCAAATATCTATATAAGAGAACTATCAATAAAAAATATTGATACAAAATTTATAGAAAAGTATAAAAAGATATTGGACAAACTTTTAACTATTTTACTAAATCAAGATAATGTAAATACGGATATAACTACACTCTCAAACTATGGTTTTGAGAAGAAATACTATCTAAAATACCCACTACCAACAATAAGATTTAGAATCTTAGATAGTTCTCAAACCATAGGTGGCTTGAGTGATATATCTCTAAATATAGATGAATTTAAGCATCTATACCCTACATGTAAATACATATATATAGTTGAAAATAAGATAACTACTTTATCCTTTCCTCCATTAAAAAACTCTATGGTAATCTTTGGAAATGGCTATGGTGTAGAGGTTTTAAGAGATGTAAAATGGCTTCACGAAAAAGAAATTTTTTATTGGGGAGATATAGATAGTGATGGTTTTGCTATTCTCTCACAAGTAAGAGGCTACTTTAAAGGTACAGTTTCTATTTTGATGGATAAGCAGACAAAAGATAACTTCGAGTATTTTGGTGTTGAGGTAAAAGCTACGACATGCAAGAAGTTAATAAATCTTACTGTTGAAGAAAAAAATATGTTTGATAACATTGGAAATTTTAGGTTAGAGCAAGAAAGGATAGGATTTGAGTATATTATAAACTCCCTAGCTAATCGGCTTTAAAGCAATTTTTAGGCATTATATCAAAAAAGTATTATGAGGATTATACACAAGTGAATGCAATCGCTATAAAACACAATGATGAAATTATTGATTTACAAACTGCCCAAGAATTTGGGTTTGAAGGTGAGCAGATTCATCTTGACAACTCAGAGGATGCTTTAAAAGTTCTTCGTCACTCAACAGCACACTTAATGGCTCAAGCTATTAAGTCACTCTACCCAGATGCTCTTTTTTATGTTGGACCAACGGTAAAAGAGGGTTTTTACTACGACTTTAAAACAGACTCAGAGATAGGTGAGGGTGACCTTAAAAAGATAGAAAAACAGATGCTTTTTTTTGCTAAGAAAAAATATAAAATAGAAAAGTATTCTATATCTATGGATGAAGCAAAAGAAAAGTTTAAAGATGACCATTTAAAATTGGCTGTAATGGATAGAATTCCTGATGATACAGTTAGCATCTATAAACAAGGTGAGTTTGAAGACCTTTGTCGCGGCCCTCATTTGCCATCTATTGGGCTTATCAGATATTTTAAACTAACTAAAATATCTGGTGCTTATCTTGGCGGAGATTCTAAAAACGAAATGCTAACTCGTATATATGGCATAGCATTTGCAGATAAAGAATCACTTAAAGCTCATATGACGATGTTAGCCCAAGCTGCAAAGCGTGATCATAGAAAGATTGGTGCAGAGATGAAACTTTTCACTTTCCGTGAAGAAGTTGGAGCAGGTTTTCCTATCTGGCTTCCTGCTGGTGGGAGACTTCGTGCAAGATTAGAGAACCTTCTTTATAAAGCACACCGTAAACGCGGTTATGAGCCAGTTCGTGGACCAGAGATGCTAAGAAGTGATTTATGGAAAACTTCAGGTCATTATCAAAACTACGGTGAAAATATGTATTTCACAAATATAGATGAATTAGAGTTTGGGATTAAACCTATGAACTGTGTTGGGCATATTAAAGTATATGAAAATGAGCTTCATTCTTACAGAGATTTGCCAATAAAATATTTTGAATATGGGGTAGTTCATCGTCACGAATTTACTGGTGCTTTACATGGTTTATTTAGAGTTCGTGAGTTTACACAAGATGATGCACATATTTTTTGTACAACAGAGCAGATTGAAGAACAAATCATAGAAGTTGTTGATTTTGTAGATAAAATTATGACTACTTTTGAATTTGATTATAAAATGATGATTTCAACTAAGCCAGAAAAAGCAGTTGGAAGTGATGAAGCTTGGGAAGTGTCTACTCAGGCACTTAAAAATGCAATGGATAAAAACTCTTTAGCTTATGAGATTGATGAAGGTGGAGGTGCATTTTATGGTCCAAAAATCGACATTAAAATCACAGATGCCATAGGTCGTGAATGGCAATGTGGAACCATTCAGTTAGATTTTAATCTACCTGAAAGATTTAAACTTGAGTATAATGGCGAAAATAATGATAAAATACAGCCAGTAATGATTCACAGAGCAATTTTAGGTTCTTTTGAGCGTTTTATTGGTATATTAACGGAACATTATGCTGGGGAGTTCCCAATGTTTATAGCTCCAACACAAGTTGCTATTGTGCCAATAGCTGATACGCACAATGCTTATGCTAAGGAACTATCAGATAAACTTATTGACATAAATGCCGATAGTGAGATATACAACAAGAACGATTCTTTAAATAAGAGAATTAGAATAGCAGAAAAAACAAGAGTTCCTATGCTTGTTATCATAGGTGATGAAGAGGTTGAAGGTAAAACTGTTGCGATTCGTGATAGAAGAACTAGAGAGCAATACAATCTAAGCGAAGATGAATTTTTAAAGCTTATACAAACTAAAATAAATGAGGTAAATTTTTGACTAAAAAAGATCGTGTAATAATGAATGACGATATCCGTGTTGATGAACTGCGTTGCAATATAGATGGAGGAGAGTCTTTAGGAATTATTTCTACTGATGAAGCTATGAGTAAGGCAAATGAGTTAGGACTAGATTTAGTTTTAATAGCTCCAGGTGCAAAACCACCAGTTGCAAAAATTATGGACTATGGTAAATACAGATACCAAGAAGAGAAAAAACTCAAAGAGCAGAGAAAAAATCAAGTAAAAATAGTTGTTAAAGAGATAAAATTATCTGTTAAAATCGCTGAAAATGATGTAGCTTATAAAGTTAAACATGCAAGAGAATTTTTAGAAAAAGGTTTTCATGTTAAGTTCCGTGTATTTTTAAGAGGTCGTGAAATGGCACATCCAGAAGCTGGAAAAGAAGTTCTTTTAAGAGTTTGGCCAATGGTTGAAGATATTGGTGTTATGGAAAAACCACCAAAATTCGAAGGTCGTTACTTCAATATGTATGTGACTCCTCAAAAGTAGTCCTTAAGAAGTACTGTTATATTTTTGTATAATCAACACCCTCTTCGCAAGTAAAGATGAGATTTTGAATAATTTCATCTTCATTTGTTTTTCCTTCACCAAATTCATCTAAAAATTGCATTTCAATTTTTTTATCTTTTTGAGCAGTTATTTCGCCATAATTTAAAAGATATTCAATAGTTAGGTCATTCATAATGTATCCCTTTGTAAGAAGATACAAAAAAAAAGTGTGAAAAGAGTGTAGGGTTAAAAGCTTATAAAGATATTTTTGCTTTTAACTCATCTTTACTTATAGCGGAAGTCACATATTTAATAACTATAAGCTTTTCATTTTCATTTATATACCATTCTGCGATATGCTCATGTTCTAATTCTTCAAGTTTAGTTGCATCTACGCTATCTTGAGATAAGTATAGATGCGAGTGTTTTATTGGATTTTGTAATCTTAGAGTCCATAGCAACCAAATAGTAGCAGTTACGGCAATAGAGATGCCAATGGTTTGCCTATCGCTAATATCGAGCATTAAACCTGTAAAAGTACCACCTACAAAAGTAGCAAAATAAGCGATAGAGTTAGAAATACCTAAGGCTGCACCTTTTTGATGAACTTTTGCAAACTTTGTTATCATTGATTGAACTAAAGGTTCCATCATATTAAAAGCTATAAAGAACATTGAAACACCAACTATGAACATAGTACTGTTTGTTGTAAGACCCATAGTTAAAAAAGCTCCAATGAAGAGAACAATAGAGATTAAAAATATTTGTTTTGGTTTGTTGTACTTTTCACCAAATACTGCCGCTGGTCCCATAGCGATAAGACCAAGAACCATAGCAGGAAGATATGCCATGTATAAGTCAGACTTTTCCCAAGCAAAAGCATCGCTAGTAAGAATAATAGGAATAAGAACAAAAGCAGCTGTCATAAGACCTTTTTGCATAGCGTTTATTATAATCATATTTAGAAGATTTGAGTCTTTTAAAATATCTGAAGTTTTTACAACACCGTGATAAATATGTTTAATACGCGGAGGTGTTGGAACTTTTGTAAAAAGAATAGCGATAGCTAAGATAGATAAAACAGCAGTTATGATAAAAAGGGTATCAACACCATAGGCAGCACCTATAACTGGACCAAGTCCCATAGCAAGTGCAAAACTCATAGCGATAGAGCCTCCCATGATAGCCATTGCTTTACCACGAATCTCTTCTTCAACTAAATCAGAAATCATTGCAGTTATAACAGAACCAATTGCTCCAGCACCTTGAAGAAATCTACCAAACATTAGAGTGTATATATCAGTTGAATATGCACAGATAAGTGAGCCAACAAAAAAGATAAGAAGACCAACTAAAAGAGTTGGTTTACGCCCTATTTTGTCACTCATTGTTCCAAAAGGAACTTGAAAGATTGCCTGAGTTAAAGCGTACCCACCAACTACAACTCCAACAAGCATAGGAGTTGAGCCTTCAAGTTCAAGAGCATATATGGAGATAACAGGTAAAACTAAAAAAAGACCTAGAAATCTAAGTGAGAGTATTGCAGACAGTGGAAAAACTTTTTTAAACATGTGTTGCCTTAGTAAATTTAGTATATAATTTCAAGAGTATATATAAAAAATCATTACATTTAGTATAAGGAAAAAATATTGAAATTAGTTTTAGCTACATCTAATAAAGGTAAAGTAAGAGAAATAAAAGCATTATGTGAAGATTATGAAGTAGTTGCATATAATGAACTGATAAAAGAATTTGAAATAGTTGAAGATGGAGATACTTTCAAAGAAAACGCACTTATAAAAGCAAGAGCAGTTTTTAAAGTGCTTGGAGATGAAGAAGCAATTGTTGTAGCGGATGATAGTGGGATAAGTGTAGATATCCTTGACGGAAAGCCTGGCATCTATAGTGCAAGACATGCAGGAGTAGATGCAAATGATAAAGATAATTTGTATAAGTTGATAAATGATATAAAAATTAAAGGTGCTAAATCTTCACCTGCTCACTATACAGCAGCCATAGCGATTGTTACAAAAGGTTATGAATATTGTGTTCATGGTTGGATGTATGGTACGGCACACGCTGAGGCGAAGGGTGATGGTGGTTTTGGATATGACCCTATGTTTATTCCACTAGGATACGATAAAACTTTGGGTGAATTAGATGAAGAGATTAAAAAAAGTTTATCTCATAGAGCTAAAGCTTTAAGCCTTGCTAAAAAAATCTTACAAACTTTATAAAAATTTGCGACTTAGAGCATAAAAAGAAAACTCCAATTTTTGTAAAAAAGTATGTAAATGGGCATTATATCTGCTAATAGTTTGCATAATATCTCCTTTAACAATAATATTAAAGGAGAAATAGCAAATACTATTCCATTTTAATTAAAAACAATTAGTAATAAAATTCCAAAAAATATGCGATATATTCCAAAAGCAACAAAGGTGAATTTTTCTAAAAATTTTAAAAATAGTTTTATAGTTATGAGAGCAACTAAAAATGAAACCACAAAACCAACCACTAAAGTAATAATATTTGCATCATTAAACTCATGATAATGTTTTAATATGTCATAGGCTGTTACAGCACTCATGACAGGAAAAGCAAGTAAAAAACTAAACTCTGCACTTGCTTTTCTACTTATGTTAAGAAGTAAAGCTCCGATGATAGTAGAACCAGCTCTACTTGTTCCAGGTATAAGAGCAAATACTTGTGCTACACCAATTATCATAGCTTGTTTTGTACTTATCTTTTCTACATCAGTTATAGTTTTAGAGCTATGCTCTTTTATGAAGAATTTCTCAACTATTAAAAAAACAATGCCTCCTACTATAAACATTACAGCAACAATATTAATACTAAATAGTGCTTTTATTTGTGAAGAAAATACAAAACCAACTGCCCCAATAGGAATAAAAGCAATAAAAACTTTTGTCCATAATGAGATTTTACCAATAGTAAATTTATCTTTATAATTAAAAAAAACAGCTAAAATTGCAGCAAATTGTATGATTACCGAAAAGGCTTTTGTTACTGAAGTTTGTTCTATCCCTAAAAATTCACTAGCAACAATTAAGTGCCCTGTAGAAGAAATGGGTAAAAACTCCGTAAACCCTTCGATAATACCTAAAATTACTGAGTCATAAATATTCATATTTCTTTTTATCCTTAGGGTCAGGTGACAAATTTCAAATTTTTAATGTTGAAAGCAACTAAAGCAGAAGTTACTCCAAGTTTTTTTAGCAATACTGATTTGAGAGTATCTATCAAAGTAAGCTTTTTTCATACCAACATTTTTTAGATATTCAAGATACAGATAAATCCTAATTAATATATTTCAAAGAAGTAATCCACGGTTCAAAGCTACTTCCATATTTTACTCCTACTTTGTAGCTTGGATAGGTATTTTGTTCCTCATTATATTTGTCTATTGGTTCTACATTTTTTAAAAGATGCTTAAATTCATAAGGCAGATGAATATTTTGTATGTGAAGTTGTTGAATATAGCCATATATTATTTTCTTTTTATACTCGATATAGATTTTTACAAGTCCTTTAACTATAATGAAATTGGCTTTGTTGGTGTACTTTTGTCTTAATACATCATAGTCTAAACCTGCATCTATCGCAAAAAGTCTAGATGCTGATGTTTGTTCACGAGTAAGGCCATTTTTGGCACTTTTATAAGCTCTTTGCTTGCTCTTATCAGCATTGTATAAAGCTTCTTTTTTTGCGAATGTTTCTTCTGCTAATTTTAAAGAATTTTTATATGATTCGCCATTATATTCTAGAACTACAAAGACTTCTTTAGTTGGTTTGTTTGCATTCTTTTTAGAAGTCAAATATTTATCTGTATCGAAGCCTAACTCTTTTAGTTTAATAAGGTCTAGCCAATCATTATAATTATTATAATATGAATTGTTTACTTTATTTATATTTCTATATACAATTTTAAGAGATATGCTATTGTTCTCTTTGTCCATATAATATGGTACTTCAAGCTCTCTTTGCGTTAGTATCGCCTCAGATGTTGTGTCGCCAGATCTGTTAAGGTAGATGCCAAGAAGTACAACAATGTTAGTCAAAATCAATAATGCAAAAGCTGCTGCAAAAAGCTTAAAAGAAGGTTTTAATATTTTCATGATATTTTTTCCTGTGTATTTTTTAGCAACTCATTTCTAAATTTTTTAAGTATCATAAGTATGAAAACAGCACTTACGCCTATGATTAAAAAGAAGACATATTTTGGCATCCAATCCCACCACCAGTTGTAAAATTTTGTATAAAGAAAAATAACAAAAAAGATATTTCCCATATTTGTAACTTCTGATAAACCTTTTTTTATACCAATGAAGATGGCAAAAGCACTAAAGCCAAATCCTACAAGTTGGTAAAATCCTTCTAAGAAATCTTTGTCCATATTTATATAACTTATGGAGGAGTAGTTTGAGAGGATTAAAACAGGTAGGAAAAATAAAAACATAGAAAAATATCTATATACTACATCAAAATTTGTGTGTTTGGAATGATTTATAAAAGAGAGTAAAAATAAAATCAAAGCAACTGGAAAAAAGTTTTCAGGATGATTTGAGAAGTTAATCCAATAAGCTCCGCCCCAAACTCCAACTTTTGCTGATAAGAAAAATGAAAAGAATATGATTCCTACTCCTAAAAGTAGTCTAGCATTTAAAGCATAAGCTAGTAAAAAAGCAAATAGTGACCATACAAAAAAAGCATTTGGTGATGGTGTGATGTTAAATATTTGACCAAGCATAGATAGATTTAAAACAAATGTAGTAAAAGTAAGTAGGGCTGAAATCTTTGTATAGTAGTCTTTGTTATGTTGCTTTGATAGGTAGTAGGTAGCAAAAAGTAAAATAGTTGGAGTAAAAATAAGAATGAAAACTTGTGTACTTTCGCTAAAACTTCCCCAAAACTGTAAAAATAGAAAAAATATACTAAAAGCCAATCCAAGAGCCGCTAAAAATGAAACTATTTTCATGCCAAGACTAAGCTGTTTTTCATTTTTACTTGTATCTATGTCAAACTCTAAAGAGTAGCTAGATAAAAGGTTTTGGTGGTGTCTTTTTATCTTTTCATTTTGTTCATTAGTAAGTGCAACAACATCTGTATCTTGCAGTATTTCTAATTCGGCTTGAAATGACTTTACTTGATCTGTTCTTTGTTGAGCTGTTTGAGTTGATTTAGTTTTCATATATAAATAAATCCTATTTAACGAAATTAATTACTATATGATAGCTAATTCTTACTGAACTATTTTTTAATTCTTTGGTCTGTAAACTCTTACATTTTCACACTTGTACTCATCTCTTAAGTACTGAGCATGAAGCTGACTCATAATACCTTTTTCACAATACAGTAGATACTCTTTATCTTGTGGTAATTTTGAAAATTCTGATTTTAGTCTATGAAAAGGTATGTTGATAGTTTCACAACTTGTCTCTATCGTTTCATCTTCTGCGCGAATATCTATAACTGTATATTTTTTTTCTTTTAAGTCTTGAATAACTTCTACTGCTTTTAAGTTAGCTACATCATCTACAACATCATGAACATAGATGCTTTTAGCATCTTGGACTGCCTTATCTAAAACATCGTAGTTAAACTGTTTGGCAACTTTTTCCATTCGTTTAAAAGAGCCATGAGTGATAGGGTTTTGAGAAATAACACCACAATACTCAGGCATTGCTTCAGCGAAGTGTCTAGTTCCTATGTCGTTTGCTATAGACATAATCTCTGGTTTGTTCATAGTTGAAAGAGGGCGAAGGATTAGCATATCACTTGCTTTGTCTATTATGGCAAGGTTACGCAGAGTTTGACTAGAAACTTGAGCAACACTCTCTCCCGTTAAAAGAGCATCTATCTCCATAGACTCTGCAATGTTCCCAGATGCTTTGAGCATTAAGCGCTTAAGAGTAACTCCCATATATGAAGGTGGTGTTGAGCGAAATATCTCTTCTAAAACATCATCAAAAGGTACAGAAATAAATTTCACTTTATGAGATGAGCCAAACTTAGACCATAGATAAAGTGCGACTTGTTTTACGCCTATTTCATGAGCATTTCCGCCAAGGTTAAAAAATACAAAGTGAGTTTTTATACCGCGTTTCATAGTAAGGTAAGATGCCACAGTAGAGTCAAATCCACCCGACATTAAAGATAAAATATCTCCTTGTGTACCGATTGGAAAACCACTAAGACCTTTGTATTTTGTAGTGATGAGGTTGAGTTGGTTTTGTATGAGTTCCATACGAACCGTAATCTCTGCATTTTTAAGATCTACGGCTTTGGCACTTGAATGAGCGAGCAGATAACCACCAACAGTTTGCTCCATCTCAACTGAACTAAACTCATGTTTTCCACTGCGTTTTGCTCTCACTACAAAGGTTTTTCCTTCAAGAGAGTCTATAACAAGTTCTCCAACTTTTACTTTTATCTTATCAAGTGTATCCATATCATCAAACTGTATGGCTTCAAGTATTTGCTCTATTCCTGATGTGTCTAAAAGTCTTCGTCTTACTTCTGGTAAAACTTCAACAGGAGAAACTACTTCTATCTTGTCAGAGAACTTTCTTACTTTTATGTTTGGTGTAATTCTCTCTAAAATATTTAGTAAATTATTATAGAGTTGACCGACCATCTGGCGTTTAGCAGAGGAACCTTTAATCATAATCTCTGGAAAAAGTTTTAAGATAAATTTTTGTGTTTTACCTGATGTATTTTGCACGATATAGCCTTGTTTTATATAGATGAAAGTATAGCATATGAGAGAGTTGTTATTATAACAGTTATAATATTCTCGTATCAGATATATTCACAAAGTGGAGTGGTAGCTTAAATCTATACTATGTATAATACATTTCTAAGTGGTCAGGTTTTTTATGATTTGATATAATGCAGTATGAAAATTTTACTACTAGAAGATGACACAGTTTTAGCAGATATATTGGTTGATTTTTTGCAAGAAGAGTATGAAGTTGTTCATACTTACAGCATGAAAAAGGCTTTGAGTTTAAGTGAAAAACACACATTTGACTTGTATATTTTTGATATAAATGTTCCAGATGGCGATGGCATTTCATTGTTAAAGAATTTAAGAAGTTTTAATGATGAAACACCAACAATTTTCATAACAGCCTTTCATGATACAAAGTATTTAAAATCAGCCTTTGAATCAGGTGCAAATGACTTTATAAAAAAACCTTTTGATTTAGAAGAGTTAGCTCAACGCATAGAAAATATAAAAAGACATTTTGGACTTAGTTTTTTAGTGAAAATCGCATTAGACTTGGAGTTTGATACCCAAACTCACATATTAAATACTAAAGAGGCTGTACATCATCTAAGTTCTAAAGAAAGTGCTTGTTTGCACTACTTATATAAAAATCGTCATCGCGTTGTAAGTGTTGAAGAGATGTTGCAAAACCTTTGGGAATATGATGAAATGCCATCAGGAGATGCTGTTCGCACACTTATAAAAGAGCTTAGAAAGTATGTAGGAAAAGAACATATTTTAAATATAAGAGGGGAGGGTTATAGGTTTGAATAGCTTAGAAAAAAAATCATTTTACTCTTTTTTAGCTCTTTATCTTGGCTCGTCTTTACTTTTTGTTTTACTTTCTGGTTTTTGGTACTACTCAGCACAAAAAAATGCATTAGAAAATATGACTTATTATAAGCTTCAACATTTAGCCGATAATATTTCAAGTCTTGTGATAAATGCTCACATGACATCTACTGCTCTAAGTCTTCCAAAAATGCAAGATAACTATGAATATACTTTAATTAAATCTAGTCAAAATAAAGTTTATGAGAAAAGTTATTTTGAAAAAGATGGTTATAAAGTTTTTGTGTCTTCTGCACCACAAGAGCATCTAGGCATAGAGTATGTAGTGAGTAAAACAGATGAATTTCATAAAAGTCTAGATGCTTTGCTTATAAATGTATTACTTGCAATGTTTGTTATTTTCATAACTATTGGTTTTATATCTTTGATATTATCTAGGCTTTTTATGCGTCCAATTCATCAAAAGGTAAAAGAGATAGAAGATTTTGTGCAAGATATTTCACACGAGTTAAACACACCCATAACAGCCCTAGGAATGAGTTCAAAAAGAGCGATACAAAAAGGGGTTTATGATGAAAAGATACTTAGAAATATATCTATCTCTACAAAACAGCTTTATAGCATCTACCAATCTCTTGCATATCTTAACTTTAGTGAGGCAAAACAAGAATCAGAATTGCTCAACCTTCTTCCCGTTTTGGAGCGAAGTATAGAATATTATTCAGAGTTAACTCACGCTAAAAATATAAATATACAAACCGACTTAAATAAATCTAGTTTAACTATCGTAAACACAAAAGTAGAACTGCTTTTCTCAAACCTAATCTCAAATGCCATAAAATATTCTATGCCAGATACAAACATCAATATAGTTTTAAAAGAAGGGTTTTTTAGAATCGAAGATGAAGGTGTCGGAATAGAACAAGAAAAACTTGATGAGATTTTTGAGCTTTATAACAGAAGTTCAAACTTAGCTGGTGGTTTTGGTGTCGGACTTAGTATAGTTAAAGAGATATGTGATGAGTTCCAAATCAATATAAATGTTACTTCAGAGTTGGAAAAGGGAAGTCGTTTTGAGTTGTCTTGGTTAAACTAACTGTTTTTTCACAAACTCCATATAATGTCCTTCTTCATCTTCTAACTCTTCGTGAGTTCCTCTTTGGACAATTTTTCCGCCTTCTAGTACATAAATAATATCAGCATTTTTAACGGTGCTTAGTCTGTGAGCGATTGTTATAACTGTTTTATCTTTTAAAAGTGGAGCAATACTGGAGTGAAGTTTTGCTTCTGTGTGAACATCAAGAGCAGAAGTAGATTCATCAAAAATAACTACACTTGGATTTGCAATAATCATTCTTGCGATGCTAAGTCTTTGTCTTTGTCCTCCTGATAGTCTGATACCATGACGACCTACAATGGTGTCAAGTTTTTTTGGCATATCTTCTATCATGTCGGTTAGTTGAGCAGTTTGAAGAGCTTTATATATTTTCTTATCATCAATACTTTCATCTCCCATAGTGATGTTAAATCTAAGAGAGGAGTTAAAAAGTATGGGCATCTGAAGAACTAAAAATATCTCTTTTCTTAATGAGCGTTTGTCTAAATCTTCTGTATTGATATCATTATATTTTAAGGTACCACTATTTTTTTCATAAAAACCTGAAATAACTTGTGCCAAAGTAGTCTTTCCACTTCCACTTGCACCTATTAGAGCTATTTTACAACCAGCATTTATATTTATAGATATATCTTTTAATATTGGTTTATCGTTTGAATATGAAAAATTTAGATTGTTCAAATAGATATTTAAACTCTTGGCATCTATGTTTTTTGTTCCACTTGATTCTGTTTTTAGAGTGAGAATTTTATTTATCCTCTTTAGGGCACTCATTGCAGATGCGTAACTGTACTGCATGGTTAAAATATCTTGAACAGGAGTCATAATAAACCAAATGTATCCAAACATCGCAAACATCATACCGATGCTAAGGTCACTATACACCACTAAAATAAGTCCAGAAGCACGAATGACTTCAAACATAGTTAAAAAGATTGTATATGATAGTTTTTCATAAGCGACACTTTTGTATCCGTACTCATTCGAGGTTATTTGAACTTTTTTAGCATGAGAGATGGCATCTTTAAAGAAAGAGTCTTCTTTGTTAGATGCTTTTATCTGTCCATAAAGGTCTAGAGTCTCTCCTATGTTGTCTTGAAATTTTTCAATAGCCTCATTTTCATCTTTTTTTAGGTTCCCCACCACAGATGCCATGTTTTTACTAAGAAGCATAATGAGTGGTTGAATGATAAGAATCAAAATGCCAAGTATTGGGTCGATTATTATCATAACTATCCCAACAGCAACAAGTGTTAAAACAGAGGATACAAACTTGCTAACACTTGTTATGATGAAGTTGTCAAGTGTATTTACATCTGTTACAAGATTGGCAGTTATGGCACCTGAACCAAGAGTTTCATACTCATTCATAGATGCTACTTTTAGATGATTTAAAAGACGCTCTCTTATCATAAAGGTTACATGTTTAGAAATTTTAGTAAAAACTTTTGTGATAATCACACCAAGAAAGTAGTAGATAAACCTTAGTAATATAACCACAACAGTTACAATGGCTATGTAGTAAAATGCTGTTGTTTCACTTAAAACAAAGTTTATACTATCTACAAAGTGAGCTGGTTTGTCTAAGAGGATTTCATCTACCATCACTGGTAACATCAAAGGGATAGGGACACTCACTAAGATAGCTAAAAGAGTGATAATTTGCCCATAAATAAGAGCAGGTTTTTTTTCTAAGATGAGATTGTATATAGTTCTAAGTGTAATTTCTTGTTTTTGCATCTAAGACTTTTTAAAATATGATTTAAGAGTAAAATATATCATAAAACTCCATAAAACAATACTGCTAAGTATTTCAAAGAAAGCTACTTCTTCACTCATGTGAATCAGAGATTTAGTGTCAATAGAGTTTGAATCGAAGATAAAATCAAGCCCTAAGCCAAAAAGAACACTTCCTAGAATAATAGATCCAAGATAAATATATAAAGAAGTTGTACCAAGCATTTTTTTAACAACACCAATAGTTACGGTGTTTGTCGCTGGACCAGCACTTAAAAATACAAAAGCGGCTCCAGGGCTAACACCATTTAACATTAAAGCGGCAGCTATTGGCAGAGATGCTGTGGCACAAACATACATCGGTACAGCGATAGAGATAGCTATGAGATATGAAAGCCAATAATATTCAACCAATATATCACTTAAATTTTCTGGAATTGCTATGGTAATTAATGCTCCAACAAGAAGACCAAAAAGTAGTGCTTTTGAGATGCCGCAAAGAAGTGTTACAAAGGCATATTTTATGGCACCCATGAGTGAGAATTTTTTTTGCTTTTCTTTAGATGCACTAGAGGGTGTAGAACAACAACAGCTACGATAACTCTGATGTTTTTCTTCTGCTACAACTTCTTTATCTAAATAATTTGTTAATATTCCTGCAACCATGGCAATAACCATAGAAGTAAAAATACGATATATAGTAAATATCCAACCAAATATACCATAAGTAGCAAGGATAGAATCTACACCTGTTATGGGAGTAGAGATTAAAAAAGATAAAGTTGCACCCTTGCTAGCACCACTTTTTTTAATGCTACTTGCTATAGGGATAACACCGCAAGAACAAACAGGCAGAGGTATCCCAAATACAGTAGCTTTAATGACCGAGAGTATGCTCTCTTTACCTAGATGCTTAGTGACTATAGAATCAGGCACTATCTCATGCAAGATACCTGCAAAGACTAGACCTAAAAGAATATAGATTGCCATTGCGTTACTTAAATCATAAAGTGCTGTAAAAAATTCTATTATATATTCCATAATTTATTTTACTTCTTTAAAACTTATATCTATATATAAAATGAAAATCATTCTCATAAATTAAAGCTCTTTCAAAATATAAGATTAAATAATATATGCTATCATTTACCTATGAACATTTTTAATAATATAGATGCTTTCATTGAATTGATAACAGATTTAGCGTTTTTTAAGAATATGGATGGGGTATATACTCATTGCAATGAAGCCCATTTAAGTTTTGTCGGTAAAACAAGAGAAGAAATTATTGGCAAGACAGCCTTTGAGATATATTCAACTGAAAATGCCAATAAGATTCAAAAAGATGATTATGAGATATTAGCAACAAGAAAAACTAAAGCTTATGAAGAGACTTTCATTAATAAAGATGGAACAATTACATATTTTTACACTACAAAACAAGTTTTATATAATGATTTAGGAGATAAGATTGGACTTTTTTGTATTGAAAGAAATATTACTGCAGAAAAAGAATATCAGTTAATCTATGAAGATAATAAGCTACTCCTAGAGTATATTGCTAAGCATAACGACATATCTCAAATCCTCGATAAAATAGTAAACCTAGCAGAAGATAGAAACAAAGATACCAAGTGTTCTATCCTTTTGTTAAATGAAAGTAAAAGAAATCTCTTTAGCGGAGCTTCTCCAAGTTTACCTGATTTTTATAATGAAGCCATAAATGGTGTAGAAATTGGTGAGAAGATAGGTTCATGTGGTAGTGCAGTCTATAAAAAAGAAAGAGTTATAGTTGAGAATATTAATACGCATGAAAATTGGCAAGGATATTTAGAGTTAACTAAAAAAGCAAATCTACACGCTTGCTGGTCTGAACCTATATTTTCTTCACGAGATGAAATCCTTGGAAGCTTCGCTATGTACAGCAGTAAAGTAAAAGCCCCAAGTGATTTTGAATTAAAACTTATTAGCTCTTATGCTCATTTAGTCTCACTTGCTATTGAGAAAGAAAATCAGAATAAGGCGATAAGAGAGTCAAATAAAAAACTAAGACTAAGTGAATTTGAATCAGCTCAGCTTTTTGACAACGCCTTAGTTGGGTTAATGTATATAAGCCAGGATAGAATCATACTAAAAGCCAATCAGCATCTAGCAAATATATTTGGTTATGAAAATCCTGAAGAAATGATTGGTATTAGCACAAGAGAACTTCACTTATCCCAAAGTAAATTTTTAGAGTTTGGTAAAACTTATTTTAAAACTTTGGTGCATCGAACGAACTTGAATATAGAGTACCAACAAAAGAAGAAAGATGGTTCAACTGTATGGTGTGAACTGTCTGGTACAGCTTTAGATGAACAAACTTCTGCCGACTTAGCAAAAGGTGTTCTTTGGACAGTTAAAGATATAACTAAGAATAAAGAACTTGAACAAAAGGTAAAAGAAAGAACACAGGAGATTCAAGAAAAAAATAAACAACTTGAAGATGTAGCAACTAAGGACTATTTAACTGGTTTATACAATCGTTTAAAAATAGATGACTCTATAGATTATCAAATTAAACGCTCAAAACGCAATGAAAGTATTTTCGGTGTGATTATGCTGGACATTGATTATTTTAAATTAGTAAATGACGAACATGGACACCAAGTTGGAGATAAGATTTTATTTGAGTTTGCTAAAGTTCTTACAGATGTATTTAGAGAAACGGATATAGTAGGTAGATGGGGTGGAGAAGAGTTTCTTATTATCATAGAAGATGCAGATAAAGAAGATATTATAAATCTTGCAAATAAGATAAAAGAGACTATTGAGAGGCATGACTTTCCTGTTGTAAAACGAAAAACAGTGAGTGTAGGTGTAACAATTTATCATAAAAATGAAAATAAAAATGAGCTTATACAGAGAGTTGACAAAGCACTTTATAAAGCAAAGAACAGTGGTAGGAATCAAGTTCAGTATCTATAAGGATATTTGAACTAGTCAGTCTTGGATTGTTCAAAAACCAACTTCTATACTTCTCATTAGCTCAAGTTAAAGAAGAGGATACAATCCTTTATAAAGCTAAAAAGAAAGGAAAGAACTGAGCGCTTTTAGTTTAGTTTTGTAATTATATTTGCAATTCTTAACATAGTTTCATCTTTACCAAGAATAGCCATAACATCATCAAGCCCTGGACCACCCATTTTACCAAGTAGTGCCACGCGAAGAGGTTGTCCAATCTTTCCAAAGCCTATCTCTAGTTCACTAACAACACTCTCCATTATATGATGATAATCACTCGGAAGATGACAATTCTCACAAGTTGTTAGCTTAGTTCCAAAGGCATTTAGAATAGAGGTAGCTTCCCCTTTAAATGCTTTTTTAATAGCTTTTTCATCATAAGAAGTTGGTGTTATCAATATTTCATTTGTTAAAATTGCTAGCTCTTTAAGTGTTTTTGCTCTTTCTTTTAATGCATCTAGTAGTATCTCCTTTTTATCATGAGAAGTTAGAACTAAATCATAATTAAGAAGAAGTTCTGCTAGTTGCGTGTTTGGAGTATTTTTTATATAGTGAGAGTTTAACCAGTCAAGTTTTTCGGTATTGTAGATAGATGCTGATTTATTTATATCTTTTGGATTAAAAAGGTCTTGCATCTCCTCCATACTAAATATCTCTTGGTCACCATGACTCCAACCAAGACGGACTAAAAAGTTTAAAAGAGCTTCTGGAGTGTAGCCCATTTCTTTATAAGCCATAACATCAGTAGCCCCATCGCGTTTGCTGAGTTTTTTTCCTTTTGAATTGTGAATCATAGGCACATGATAAAACTTAGGAAGAGGAAACCCGAGTGCTTCATAAACTACTATTTGTTTAGGAGTATTTGAAAGATGGTCATCTCCACGGATAACTTCATTTATGCCCATCAAATAGTCATCAATAGCTACTACAAAGTTATAAGTAGGTGCGCCATCTGAACGAGCGATAACAAAATCATCTAGTATATCTTCGGCTTGAAAAGATACATTTCCTTTTACACCATCTTTGACTAAAATTTCACCAGTCAAAGGAGCTTTTATGCGGATAACAGGCTCTACACCCTCTGGTGGGGTACCATCAAAATCACGATACTTTCCATTGTATTTTGTACGCTCTTTTGCAGCCATTTGAGTTTCACGAAGTTCTGTGAGTTCCTCCTTTGACATGTAACATTTGTATGCTTTTCCCTCATCTAAAAGTTGTTTGATGTATTTTGTATATATCTCATCTCTTTGTGACTGGTAAGTTATCTCGCCATCATGTTTTAGACCTAACCACTCAAAAGCTTTGAGTATTGCATCTGTAGCTTCTTGTGAGTTTCTTGCTTTGTCTGTATCTTCGATGCGAAGTACGAACTCTCCGCCATTTTTCTTAGCCCAAAGGTAAGAGAATAGAGCAGTTCGTAAACCACCAATATGAAGATAACCAGTAGGAGAAGGAGCAAAACGAGTAACAACCATGAAAAAGCCTTTTATTTTAGTAATAGAAGTTTAGACAAATGTTTGTTAAAAGGGGTTAAAAGCTCAATAAAATTATCTAATTCCAGCCTTGATTTTATTTAATATTTTCAAAAGTGTTCTATATTCATTATCATCAATTAGTTCCTCAACCTTTTGATTTCCTTTGATTGCTAATGGAATTATTTGTTGTAGTAATTCTTCTCCTTTAATAGTCAAAGAAACTAATTGCTGACGCCTATCATCAGGGTTTTTTTGTTTTTTAACCACTTTTTTATTTATTAGTCTTCCAATGAGTCTGCTTGTAAGTCCTTCATCTCCAACCGTCGCTTCTGATATCTGTCTTTGTGTTAAAGAACCAAGTTTAGAGATTAGTAACAGTGTACCAAATTGATGATTGGTAACCCCAAATGCTTTCAACTCTTTTTCCAATTGACTACGCATTTCTAGGATGATTATATGGAATAGATGCCCAAGTGATTGCTCAAAATGTATTTTTTTCATACCAGAAAGTATAGCATAAATTTTAATTATTGTTATTAACAAGTGTTTAAGTATTGGTTGTATAAAATTAGTAAAATTATTATACGAAGGATAATTATGGAAATCATTAATATTAGTATCGGAATGTTACTTTCAGACAATATATACACTACACTTGTAGATTGCAAAGATTAATTTATGTTTAGAAAAATATTTACTTTACTAAAAGCTTTTTCTTACATCTTTATAGTAATTTCTTTTTCTACCGTCATTCAAGCAAAAGAGCAGATTATTGTTGGTGTTGTTATTGACGGGTACTCATCAGCTATAGAAAAAAACATTGCTCTTGTCAATAGTGAAATTCAGCTTTTAACAAGAGATGAGTTTAACATTCGTTTACCTAAAGAATATCAGCTTAGTGGCGAATGGAAACAAAAAGGTATTGAATCTGCCCTAGAAAATCTGTACCAGAACCCTAAAGTCGACATTGTATTAGTTTTAGGTTACGGCTCTGCAGTAGTCGCCGTTAATAAAAAAAGTTTTTCTAAACCTACCCTTGTATCGACCATTATTGATGAGCGTTTGTCTAATGCACCCGTCAAAGGTAATACCTCGGGCAAACATAACCTTAGCTATATCTCAATTCAGGGTAATCTTCAAAGAGAGTTAAAGGCTTTTCGTGAAGTGGTTGATTTTAAACATATAGCAATGATTAGCGATGCTTTAATGTCTGAAGTAATGCCTAACCTGCACAATAAGGGTATGAAAGTAGCATCTAAACTAGATATTAAAATCACCCCTGTAAAACACAATGGCGGTAGCATAGAGGATCTTTTTTCTAAATTTCCCAAAGAAATAGACGCAGTTATGATCGGTACTTTACCACGAATGAGCATAGAACAAAAAACAGAACTTTTAACGAAACTAATTGAACGAGGACTACCTAGTTATAGTATCGTTGATTCAGAACTTGTAGAACAGGGTGCTTTAATGACTACAATACCATCCGTTAATACTCAACAGCGTGCTCGTCGTATTGCCCTAAACTTGCAGACTTTGTTACTAGGTAATGACCTTAAAGATATGAAAATATTTATAAATGACCGACGACAATTGATTATAAATATGCAAACTGCTCATCTTTTACATATATCACCATCATTTGCAGTGATGCTTGAAGCAAAAAAAATAAATGAAAAGGAAAATGCTTCTATACATTGGAGCCTCAACAAAGTTGCAGATACAGCGCTTAGAGAAAACCTAAGCATTAAAGCTTCAAAACTAAATATAGCACTAGGAGAAGAAATAATCAATGAGAGTCAAGCAACTCTTTTACCACAACTATCTATTGGTGCGAACCATCAGTTTCGCGGGGGTTATGACTCCGATGCTATGGGAAAACAAAATGGTTCAGCCTCGCTTAGTCTAAGTCAAATACTTTATAGCGAAACAGCTTGGTCAAATTTGGATATTGAGAAATTACGACAAGAAGCACGAATTTCAGAACATAAACAGACAGAGCTTGATGTCATAGAAGATGCAACGGTCAAATTTTTAAATGTTTTAAAATCACAGACATTATTAGATGTTCAAAAAGAGAATGTAAAACTTTCTCGTATAAACTTGGAATTAGCACAGAGTAAAGCAAGGATTGGTACAGCCAGCAAGGCTGATATCTATAGATGGGAAAGTGGACTGTTTACCGCAAAGGCAGATCTCTTAGGTGCTTCATCTACTCTTAAACAAGCTAAAGAAGCACTAAATCAGATATTAAATCGTCCCCTAGATGAACCTTTTAATGTTGCTCCAGCTTTAATTGATAATCCTGTCTTAATAATGAACGATCCTGAACTCTCAGGCTTAATAGCTAATAGAGCAAGTTTTCACATCTTAAGTAAGGTGCTTATTGAACTTGGATTAAATGCATCACCTGAAATTGCCACATATATAGCAAATATTGCAACCGAGCAACGTATACTTAAAAGTGAAAATCGTAGTTATTATATGCCAAAAGCTACTTTGAATGGAGATTATTCTAGTACTTATTATGATAGTCGTAATGAAACTTTCTCTAAAGAGGGGGAAAATGATTGGAGCATAGGAATAAATCTTTCATTAGCATTATATGAAGGTGGAGCACGCTCAAGTAAGGTAAGACAATCATATCTGACGTTAAAACAACTTCAGTTGCAATTGCTAGACTCAAAAAATTCTATTGAACAAAAAATTCGTGCAAATTTGCATGCTACTCAAGTATCAAAATTGTCCATTGATTTACAGCAAGCTTCAGCAGACTCGTCAAAAAAGAATTATGAGTTAGTTTATGATGCTTATAGCAAAGGAACAGCTGGGATTATTGATCTTGTAGATGCCCAGAACTCTGGATTAACAGCTAAGTTTAATGCTGTGAATGCCACCTATCAATTTTTGATAGATTTAATGTATCTACAACGATCTATTGGTAACTTTGACTTTTTCTTGAGTGATGATGAGCGTCAATCAATTGTTCAAGAGATTAAGAAAAAAATGATTTTAGGAAAATAACTTATGTTAAAAACACTTCAGAATAAGAAAAAAAAATATTGTTTAATAATACTACCTTTAATAGTATTGTCTTTTACAGCTTGTGAAGATAAAAAAAGCTCAGAAGAAATTGTAAAAACTCTTCGTCCTGTTAAGTTTATAACAGTAGATATATCAGCAAATGGGCGTTCTCATACCTACTTTGGTACATCACAAGCTGAACATGAGGCAGACCTTAGTTTTAGAGTGAGTGGTATCATTCAAAAGATCTCCGTTAAAGTAGGTGATAAGCTTAAACGCGGGGATGCTATTGCAGGTCTTGAAAAGGTCTCATTTGAACTAGAGGTAGACAAACAACGCTCATCATTAGCACAGATGAAAGCTGATAGTAGAAAGGCAAGATCAAACTATCAACGGACTAAAGAGTTATACGAAAATAATAATATTTCTATAGAAGAGCTTGAGTCTGCTAGAACATCCGCAGAATCTGCGCGTGCTCAAGAGGCTTCTTCAAAAAAGACTTTAAAACAAAAAGAACTTGACCTGAAATATACACAATTACGAAGTAGGGAAAAGTGTTCAGTATCCGAAGTATTTAAAGAGCTTCATGAAAATGTTACAGCAGGGGAGCATATTGTTAGTGTTGCTTGTGGTAAAGTCAATGAAGTAAAGATAGCAGTTCCTGAAAACTACATCAATAGTATTAAAAAAGGCATGTTTGCTAAAGTTAAATTTAATTCAATAACTAATACTGAGTTTAGTGCCAAAGTTACAGAAGTAAGTGTTAGATCTTCAACAAGTACAACATTTCCAGTTATATTAACTCTCAATGAGAGCTATGACTCAAATATACGCTCAGGAATGGCAGCTGAAGTAACATTTATTGACAATAAAAAAGATAAAAAAAGTTCTAATATATATCTTCCTCCTATTGCAGTAGGAGAGGATGTTCAAGGGCGTTATATCTTTGTTCTTATAGCATCTAAAACTGCTGGAGAAGGCATCATTAAGAGAAAACCAGTTCGCATTGGTGAATTAACTTCATCTGGGATTGAAATACTCGAAGGAGTTCAAGCAGGAGACAAGGTTGTAACAGCAGGAATGAGCGTCATTCGCGATGACTTGATTGTCAAAATGGATTAAGAGATTATGAATATTACTCGCTTAGCCATTCGCAATAATCGTCTGACTTATTTTTTAGTATTTGCCTTAATGGCATTTGGAATAAGTACTTACTTTAAGCTTCCAAAAGCTCAAGACCCTGGATTTACAATTCGGACTGTGGCTATAACGACTTATCTTCCAGGCGCTAGTCCTGATAGAGTTGAACAGTTAGTTACAGATAAGATTGAACAAGTAATTCAACAGATGCCTGAACTTGATAATGTAACAAGTGATTCCCAAATGGGCGTTTCTATTATCAACGCTACCTTTAAAGATGAATACAAGGAAATGCAACCTATCTTTGATAAAGTACGAAGAAAAGTTGAAACAGTTCAAGGTGACTTGCCAAGTGAGGCTAGCATTCCTCAAGTTGATGATGAGTATGGCGATGTATTTGGCATGGTATATACTTTAAGCGGAGACGGTTTCAGTTATATAGAATTGAAAGATATAGCAGATGAAATACGCAATAACCTTTTACTTCTTAAGCAAGTCGCGAAAGTTGATATTCATGGTAATCAAAAAGAGGTAATTTTTGTAGAGTATAACAATGCCAAACTGCAAAAATTGGGTCTCTCGCCAGATTCATTACGCAATACCTTAAAAAATATAAATATCTTAAGCTCCGGAGGTAATGTTTTAATTGGTTCTGAGCGCATCGCATTAGAACCAAGTGGAAATTTTGAATCGCTTGAAGATATAAAACGCGCTGTTATTAATATTCCAAATAGTTCTGAAATGCTCTATCTTGAAGATATCGCAAATGTCTATGCTGGATATAAAGATCCTAAAGAGAGCGCTGTTCATGCCAATGGAAAACCAGCGCTAGTTATAGCTGTATCCATGAAAGATGGTGGTAATATTTTAGAACTTGGTAAAAAGCTAAAGAGTGTTATGCCTATTCTTGAAGAACGCTATCCTCATGGACTTAGAGTTGAAGCTGTTGCTTTTCAGCCAGACTTAGTTGAGACAAGCGTCAATGGTTTTATGAGTAACCTTGCGCAGTCAGTTATAACGGTATTTATTGTAATTTTTGTATTTCTAGGTTTTAGAACTGGTATTACCGTTGCACTTCTTGTCCCTGTTGTTATGGCAATTACATTTGTTGCAATGGACTATTTTGCAATAGGCATAAACAAAATGTCTCTAGCCGCTTTAATTATTGCCTTGGGATTATTGGTAGACAACGGTATTGTAATGGCGGAAGGTATTCTTGTTCGTTTGCAAAAGGGTGAAGATAAGAAAGAAGCTGTTATTGCTACTGGGGGAGAGATGCTAATTCCTCTTCTTGTCTCTTCTTTGACAACATCAGCAGCATTTTTACCAATTTTAATAGCACAATCTGCACTAAGCGAGTTTACTGGTGATATTGCAAAAGTTGTTACCATCGCATTAATACTCTCTTGGGTAATAGCATTGACATTTATTCCATTATTAGCACAGCAAATTATAAAAATTAAAATAAAAAACAATGATGATAAAGGTATGTTTTCAGGTAAGGGCTATAGTATTTACAGAAAAATCTTAGCTATTTCATTGAAGTTTAAACTTCTTGTTCTTGCACTTATTATTATGTTATTTGTGTTAAGTATTAATGGGCTTGGCATCGTTGCAAAAGTATTTATTCCACCTTCAACTGATCCGATTATTAATGCAAAATTTGATATGCCTATTGGCACATCAATTGAAACAACTGAACAAATTGCTTATGATATAGAGAAGTATCTCCAAGAAGAATGGCTTGTTACAGAAGAAAATAAAGTTGGGGTTACTACTTGGATGACTTTTATTGGTACAGGGGCACCAAAATTTGTACTTGGTTATACTCCAGGATCACCTAGTTCTAGGCATATTGCAATGGTTCTAAATATTACTGATTATAGATTAATTACCAAACTTTCTCAGGCATTAGAAAAGCATATTCAAGTGAAATATCCAGACCTTCAGCTACAATTAAAAAAACTTGAAAATGGTCCTCCTGTTGGCTACCCAGTTTCTATTAGAATACAAGGAAAAGATCAAGATGTTTTGTATAAAATTGTTTCTGATTTAAAAGAACAGCTCTATAGTATTCCAGATGTCGCATCTGTAATTGATGACTGGGGTCCACCTACTAAAAAACTATTAGTAAAAGTTAATCAAGAAAGAGCGTTCAGAGCGGGTGTAACAAGTCAGGATGTTGCTCTATCTCTAGAATCAAGTCTTTCAGGTATTGATTTAACTCAATATCGTAAAGGTGAAACTTTGATACCTGTTACGCTGCGTTCTGTTCAATCTGACAGACAAGACATAAGTAAACTTGACGGTATTACTATTTATGCCTCAGCTTCTGGGTCACAGGTACCACTTAAGCAGGTAGCAGATGTTGAGATGGTTTGGCAAGCAGGGCTTATTAAGCGTCGTGGTAGACTTAAAACTATCACTGTTGATGTGCAACTTATCCCAGGGGCATCGGTAACTACTGTTAATAATATCTTAGTTCCATGGTTAGTTAATGATGCAAAAAAATGGCCACAAGGTTACAAGTATGAACAAGGGGGTGAAGCAGAAGCTTCCAATGATGCAGCAGCATCTATTATCGGTGGATTACCTATGGCTGGAATGATTATAGTTCTACTGCTGATAGGACAATTTAACTCTATTCGTAAAATGGTTATTGTCCTGCTAACTATTCCTTTAGGAATGATAGGTGTTACATCTGGATTAATAATTGCTAAAACAACTTTTGGATTTTTTACAATTCTTGGTATAGTAGCCTTGGCGGGTATTATTATCAATAATGCTATTGTTTTACTTGATCGTATTAAGATTGAGATAGAAGAGAATGAGCTAACACCGCAAAATGCTATTTTTGAAGCTGCTCAGCAAAGATTGCGACCTATTTTGCTGACTACTGCCACAACTGTGGGTGGAATGCTTCCTCTTTGGATTTCTCATGATCCTATGTTTGAAACAATGGCAGTAGCGATTATATTTGGTCTTCTGTTTGCTACTGTTTTGACACTAGTATTTGTGCCAATTATGTATTCCCTACTATTTCGAGTTTCGTTTAAAGATTGGCGATATAAATAGCTCTCCTTAATAGGGAGTTATTTCAAAATACTTGTTATATATTTTATTATGAATAGAATAATAATTTAAAAGACATCGCAAAACTAATAATTACTACAAGTGGTCGTATTAATTTTTGTCCTTTTGATATAACTAGTTTAGCACCTATAGTTGCACCAATTATTTGACCAAATCCCATAACTAATCCAATCCATAAATATATTTCTCCTAAAAAAGAAAAAATCAATAATGAACCTAAATTTGTGGCAAAATTTAATATTTTTGTTTGTGCTGTAGCTTGTAATATATTGTTACCTAATAAATATATAAAAGCAATCGTAAAAAATGAACCTGTACCAGGTCCAAAGAAACCATCATAAAAACTTATTATTACTATAAATGTAAATGTGAAAAAAACAGTTGATACTATTTTATGTTTTTCTACTTTACCGATATCTTTAGATAATAAAAAAAATATTCCAATTAAAATTAAAAGAATAGGAACAATTTTAATTAGCAAAGATGAATCAATTTTTAATAAAGCCCATCCTCCAAATATGGAACTACAAAAAGCAATAATAATCATTAATTTCATATCTTTTAATTTAATCATTTTTTTTCTAATGAAATACAGAGAAGCAGTAAAAGTACCAAAAACTGACTGTAATTTATTTGTTCCAAGTGCTGTTGCTGGAGGCATACCTGCAAATAATAGTGCGGGGATAGTTATTAATCCACCTCCACCTGCTATAGTATCTATTATTCCTGCAAGTATCCCCACAAAAAATAAAATTAATAATATTTCTGTTGAAAATTCCATATTACTCCATGTACTTTATAGATAACGGTTGTGATTCCGATTTTTTTTCTGTTTTCTTATCACTTCGAAGGGCTTAGCATTTTTTTGCAACTTTTTTTTAAAAAGTTGTGGGATGTCAAAAGAGTTTACTTCTTTTTATCGTAAAATATATTGAACCTAAAAGAGGACTTCCCAATAAAGTTAATGCTAAATATAAATTTAATGGTGCTAAAGCACCAATTTCTCCATTAAACACTAATGATGATATAGGCAGTGAAAATATAAATAGATTTGATGATAAAATACCAAATATAATTGAACCAATCCATAAGTTTTTTATCCAAGAACTAACTTCACAATAAACTAAACCAATAAGAGTTACTATAATAGATATAGATAAAGGTGCTTCAAGAATTTTTATAATTGAACTACCTTCCATAAAGTATTTAAGTACACTAATCAATAATGCTATAGCTAACCCCATCACTGAAAAATAGATGACAATAATCATTGGTGCATATTTTAATTTTATTTTTTCCATGTTCCTTTCTCATTTAACGGCTTGACTATTTGAAGTTTGGAATGTTCCCTATTTAAGAGACACTTATTTAGTCAGTTAGCAACATATTATTTTTAACCTTTTTATTATATCTTTTTTCAAATTCATTTGGAGAAATATGATCTAAATAATTATTCTTGGATATAAACATACTAGCAGTTTTACAAATGCTTTTTTTAAAGAGTGGGGGATATTACATAAGGATTTAATGAAGAGCAAGAAGTATTATTTTTAACTATACTTCTTGCTCTTTATAAAACCTAAAAATGATGAAAACAACTAAAATCATTCCTATCATTTCAAATAAGAACATCATACCAAATCCCATATTTGAAATGATTATACCAGCGATTACAGCAGATATAATCCTCGTAAATGAAAACAAGCTTGACGCAACTGCATAGTCAACCCCTCTTGAAGTATCGCGACTATAGTCCATAATCATAGAAAAAATGATCGCAGAAGACAGTGCGATGGCTAGTGCTGTAAATGTGACGGCTAGAAGTAGTAATGGTATCGTTAATTGATAATTTTCTATAAAAATAAGGATTACAATGGCAACAACATTAAATATTGCAAAGCTTATAAGTACCGTCTTTTTACTGAATTTTTTAGATATAAAACTAGCCAGGACACCACCTATAAAGCCTACCCCACTTCCGTAAATACCTACATACATAGCTACTTCATCAGCATTTATTCCTTTGCTTATGAGGTAAGGTTTCATAAAAATCCATACAGCACTTATAAATATACTACCCCAAGAAAATCAAACAACTATTTCTAAAGTTTAATTCTTAAAAGAGTAAAATTAAACAATAAAAATAGAAGGTAATCTTATGAGTCGAAAAAGAACAACATATACAGCAGAATTCAAGACAAAGTTAGTTTTAGAAGTTTTAAAAGAAGATAAGACACTAAATGAAATAGCAAGTGTAAATAATATCACACCAAAAAACTTACAAAATTGGAAGAAGATATTTTTGGAAAATGCAGAAGTTGCGATGGAACCTGCAAAAGTAATTAAAGAGTACAAAGAAGAGAATGTAAGATTACAAGCTAAACTTGATGAATATGCAAAGGTTGTAGGTCAACTAACAGTAGAGAAGGACTGGGCGGTGGGAAAGTTAAGCAGCTTGGACTCTAGCTATAAAAAGGAGTTGATTGATAGAGATGAAAATAAGGCATTATCAGTTGTAAAACAATGTAATCTTATTAACTATAACAGAAGTAATTTGTTCTATGCACCAATGGTAAATCTTGCTAAAAATGTAATTAAAAAACATATAGAAAAAGTATTTGAAGAGATACCAAGCTATGGCTATATGAAAGTGTATCATCAACTACTAGAGGATGGTTTTCGTGTCAGTCCCAACACAGTGCTGGCATACCGTAGAGAGTTAGGTTTACAGGCTGTTTTAGCTGTAAGACCACCAAATACAAGCTGGGCGGACAAGCAACATCATAAATACTCTTACAAAATAAGAGGATTAGATATCGTAAGAGCAAACCAAGTATGGTCAACAGATATAACCTATATTAAAATTAAAGGTGGTATGGTCTATATGGCTGCCATAATTGATTGGTATTCTAAAGCAATATTATCTTGGCGAATATCCAACACAATGGATACAGATTTAGTCATGGGTGTACTAGATGAAGCACTCGCACTCTATGGTAAGCCTGAGATATTTAATACTGATCAAGGGTCACAATATACAAGCTGTATCCACACTCAAACATTAAAAGATAATGACATAATTATCTCTATGGATGGTAAAGGTAGAGCAACAGATAATATTTGTATTGAGAGGTTCTGGAGAAGTGCTAAAGTTGAAAAAATATACCTCAATGAATATGAGAGAGTATCAATTCTCAAAAGTGATGTTAAGGATTATATAGAATTTTATAATCATAGAAGATTTCATGAGACATTGAAATATAAAAAACCTATGAATGTTTATTATGATAGTTTAAAAATCAATGATGAGAATTACACTAAATCTAGTGAAAATGTAGCATAGGGTAACAGGTATTTAGGGAATTAGATTTTTGAAAAAGTTGTCTTGACATATTGGGGTAGTATAAAATGCAAAATAAAAAGATAACAGAAATATCCAAATTCCTATATTTTTTTGTGTAAAAAATGATAGAATCGTCTCAAAAGATACTTTTTTTTCTTTTATTATCTCATCACTCTCACTTATTAACATTAAAATAAGTAGAGCGACTAAAACCATTGCAGACATAATCATAAAAGTATTTCTCCAACCTATATGATTATAAAAGAGTAAAAATACTCCAGCACCTAAGATACCTGCAACAAAATAAGAACTAGCCTTATATGAACCTGCTACAAATCTCTCTTCTTTTGTAAATATCTTTATGGACAGAGCGTTTAGAGGAATATCTATAAAGGTTGATACTAAGGTTGTTAGCATAATTACAATCAGAACTATGTACAAATCATCTTTTAAAGATAAAAAACTTATAGAAAATAAAAGTACAGCATAAATAACACCAGTACCAATTATCCATTTTTTGTAATGATTTTTCTCAAACACAAACTTATCAATGGGAGGGGAGAGTGAAAATTTTATTACACTAGGGAGTCCAACCATCTGAAACATCCCAATAAGAGAAGCTTCAAAGCCTTCTATCTGAAGTATCATAGGTAGCCCTAACATAAAAAATATGAAAGGAGCTAAAAATGCAGTGTAAAGTGTTCCAAACAAAATATTCTTTTTAAATAATGCTTTATCCATTGTCTTATTTTTTTGCTATATGTATTTGAGTTGGAGTCATAGGGAATTCTGATGTTGTATATGAGTTTATAGTTCTAAACCCTGTATGTTCTAAAATATTAGATAGCTCCATCGGTTTAAAAATAGTTCTTCCTTGGAGATTGAGTCCTAGAAAATAAAAAAAGCTATCTTCATATTCTTGAGGTTCTTCTCCAACCTCTACATGCGCACTTACTAAAATCCCATTTGGATTGAGTGCTTTATATATTTTTTCTAAAACATCTGTTTTGTTATCTAAAAAATAAAATATATTACTACACCAAATTAAGTCATATCTACTTCCTATATTATCGTTTTGAATATCGCCACACAAAATGGATACTTTATCTTCTAAGTTATACTCCTTTATATGAGTTGAAACGACATCTGTAACATCAGGGAAATCAAAAAGAACACCTTTCATAGTTGGATGTGACTTTACTATTTCCAAGCCTAAAACCCCTGAAGCACAACCTAGATCTAACATCTTAGTCATCTTTGGATACTCTTTTAAGTTTTTTACGATTTCAACTACACTTTTTGAGATAAGATTAGTCTGTTCTTGTTTTAAAAATTTTCTTGAAGCAGTTGCCCATTTTTTAGGATTTTTAGCCATTGCCACATCTTTAGCACCTTCACTTACAAGGCTAGACATAGCTTTTCTTCCATGATTTAACATCTCATTTCTGTGCAAAAAGACATCTCCACAATATGTAGAAGCAGCGTATATAAAGTATTTTTTAGTTACTTCTGTGTTTTTATAAAAATCATCCTTTTTGTATATTAGGTCTATCATGGCCAGTGCTTTTAAGAGGGTATTTGTATTTTTAGCATTAGTATTTAACTCTTTTACTAAACACTCCAGACTCATATCTTGCTTTTCTAAGTAGTTAAAAAGCTTCAACTGTAAAGCGATAGCTAAAACCTCTGTCTTATTTTGTTCAAGTAACATTTTTATATATCTGTTTATTCCATTTTCCATTTTATTTCCTCGTATCTTAATATCTATATGCCAGTTTTATACCAACTTCTCTCTCTTGTTTAAAGATAGTTGTTGTTCCTCTGAAGTAAGCACCAGGTGCATTATGCTCCTTGTCAAATAAGTTGTCTGCATACAGATATATATCGTAATGTTCTGCTTCATATCCTATTTTAATATTGACTAATTCATAGGCATCTTGATAGTATTTATTTGCTTTATCAAAGTAAGTTTTGCCATAGCCATTCAAATCAACTCTTCCGTAGTATCCTGAACTATTTCTATACTGTGTACCTAAGTTAAAGTTATATTTTGGAGCATACGGATTTGTATTTCCACTATAATCACCTGTATGGTCCGTAAATTTATCGAAGGTAGTATCATTAAAGCCACCATTAGCAAAAAATGTAAATTCACTATTTAGTAATGCTTCAAATTCTAATTCAACTCCTTTTGAAGTCGCACTTGCTGCGTTTACCATATATACAATACCTGGAATTAAAGTCTCTTCAACCTGCATATCATTGATACTCATGTAGTAAGCACTAGCATTAAACTTGATTGTATTACTAAAAAACATTCCTTTATAGCCTAACTCATAAGAGAGTAGAGACTCTTCATCATAGGATTTTTTATTTTGTGTTGCATGGGGGTTAAATCCACCAGCTCTATAGCCATTGGCAATAGTTATATAAGTCATACTGCTTTTATCAAATGTGTATTGAAGTGATATTTTAGGTGAAATATGACTCCAACTCTTATTTAATTGTATATTTGTACTCTTTACCTCTATAGATTTATCTTCTTTGTCATATCTAATTCCAGTGTTAAGAGACCAGCTATCAGCAAAAGGATAGATAATATTTCCAAAAACACCAATACTATGTGAAGATAAGTTCTGAGGTTTGCCTCTAGAACCTGTAGGGTCAAACATAGTAATTGATTTTATATAAATATCATTATCTTCTTTATCAAAATAGACCCCTGAAACCATTTTTATATCTGATAGTTTAGCTTCATATCTGAACTCTTGAGAAATAGTGTTAAACTCATAATCTTTATATAAGTGCCTAATAGTTTGTTGTGTAAAATCTGTATCAACTGTCGCCACATCTGTATGTTTTCTTTTAGTTGTAATAGACTTGATACTGCTTGAACTGCTAATACTGTAGTCTATTTTTAAGGCCATGTTTTCAGTCTCAGGAGATGAAGAACCTTCAAGGTTTGAAGAAACTTCAGGCACACCATCTCTAGCACTAGCCCAGTCATGCGCTCCATTATCATTTTTACTTTTAGAAGCTATTACTGATATTTCTAAGTTGTCTGTTGGTGTATATCGTAAATATATTTTTCCATAATTATTTTTTTTGTGATTTACATATTTGCCAGTGGCTATATTTTTAATGAAACCATCTTTTTCATTATGTGCTAAAGAGACACCAAGGTACAATGTGTCTTTTATGATAGCTCCAGATAAATTAGCACCAATATTAACTCTTCCATTATTTCCGAGTGTTGTATAAACCTTTGCTCTTGTTTCATTATCTGGTTTTTTTGTTATAACATTAATGACTCCAACTTCAGAGTTTTTTCCATAAAGTGTTCCTTGTGGACCTTTTAGAACTTCAATCCTTTGAACATCTCCTAATAAATCAGTAAAACCAAAACTATTCATTGTTGGTACACCATCAACATAAAGACTAACAGGACTTGAATAAGATAAAATATTCGCTCCAATACCTCTTATAGATGGAGAGGTTAATCCCTCTTGTCCTGTATTAAAAAGTAATAATCCTGGAGTATATTTAGCGATATCATCGAGTGTTGATATTGATTTATCTTCTATTGCAGTATCATTAAATACTGAGATACTAATAGGTACTTTTTGTGCATTTTCTTCACTTTTTTGAGCTGTAACGGTTAACTTTTCCATTTCTGTTACATCATTTGCAATGATTTGAGTATTTAACAAGAGACTTGTTATTAACGATAGTGTCATTTTCTTTTTGTTTATCACGATGTTCCTTTTAGTATATATTTATTATTTGTAGTATATACTTCAATATATTGATAGTCAATATCAAAATTATTCTAAAAGGTTTAATTCCTATTATCAAAGGAAAAAGATGTGTAAATTAACTTTAAATGATCTAAAAGGTGATATTTTCCCAATTGACATAGGAACCAATATTACAAATAAAATAAATATACAAGATGGATTTTTATTACTAAAAATAAATTATAAACTCCAGCGACCTATACAAATAGAAGCTAAACAAAATAGTAAAAAGTTCGTAATCACTATGTCCTTAAAAGGTAGTTCAACATATACAAATGCAATAGATAAAAAAACAGTACCCTTTAAAGAGGGCTTTACCACAATATCTCTCTTTGAAAAGACACAAGGGTTTAGAGAGTTTCATGATAAAGAGGTAGAACAAATAAGGCTTATTTTGGACGAGGATTTTTTACAAAGAAATTTACAAAAAAGTTTACTTCAAAAGTATTTTATCAATAGCGATAAGTATCTAAATCTTATAAGTTTTTCTCCTACTTTAATACAATCTCAAATTATTATTACTGAGATATTAGACTGTCAACTTCAAGGAGAATTAAAGAAAATATACTTACAAAGTAAATCTTTAGAGCTACTGCATGTAGAACTTTCAAAACTTGGAACTAAAGAAAATAAAATTTTACTTGATAACTATGATAAAACAGCAATCTATAAAGCAAAAGAAATTTTGATAAATAATATGGAAAATCCACCTTCTATAGTAGACTTAGCCAAACAAGTGCATATGAATGAGTTTAAATTAAAGGTAGGATTTAAGAAGATATTTCATACTAGTCCATATAAATTACTCTTAAAGTACAAAATGAATGAAGCAAAAATAATGCTTCATTCAGGGGAGTACAACATTAATGAAGTGGCTAAATTAATTGGTTATAAATATGCAAGTAATTTTACTAATGCTTTTATGAAAGAGTTTGGGCTTTCACCTAAAAGTTATATACCCTAAATACTATTTCTTTGAATAGTGTTTAAACTTGAATTACATTGGGGTAAAAGAAAAGATTAATAAAGTTCATTTAAAATATGTTAAAATACGGTCTTTAAATTCACAGGATAATTAATGCAAAAAATATTTTTAACTCTTCTCTTTGTAGTAACACTAAATGCTCAAGTTATAGGAGGTGTTGCAGTGGTAGTAAAAGGCGATGCTATAACTACATATGACATAAAAAAAGAGATGAAAACATCTAAAACAAGTGAAAAAAAAGCAACAAATACTTTAATAAGAAAAGTTTTGGAAAAGCAAGAAATAAAAGAGAGAAAACTTAGTGTGAGTAGTGGTGAAGTTTATGATGATATAAAACAAACTGCAAAGAGAAATCAAATGAGTGTCGATGATTTTTATGAAGCAGTTAGAAATGCAAATAGTTTAAGTTCAGCACAATTAAAAGAGAAGATAAAAGAGAGACTTTTATCTCAAAAGCTTTACTCTGCAATAGCTTACGCTGGAGTTTCCCAGCCAAAAGAAGATGAGATAAAAGCATACTTCGAGTCACATAAAGACGCCTTTGATCATCCAAGTGCTTTTGTAGTTGTAATTTATCAAGCTAAAGATAAAAATAAATTGACACAAAAAACTAAGGACCCGATGTTCTATTCTCCAGACATTTCTGCAAGCAATCAAACTCTTCCATACGATAACATATCTCCAGAATTAGCATCTCTACTAGAGCGAACACCTATTAATAACTATACGGCTGTTGTTCCAGATGGAAAAGGTGGATACATGACTTTTTATATTAAAGGCACAGAATCTCCAAAAGAGATGGGATTTGAGAATGTTCAAACTCAGATTGTAAATATGATTATGGCTGAGCAAAGAGAGCAGGTCTTAGGTGATTACTTCGCAAGACTTCGTCATAATGCGGATGTAAAGATGATTAGAGAAGTAGAGTAGTATCATTTAATACAAAAATCCAAATAACCAAAGCGGGATTACATTTGAATAACCAGTTTCAATTTCATCTCGTACTACAAAGCTATTTGTAGCATTATCTAATTGTTTATCTCCCTTTGTTGCTCCACCTATCTCAAAAATATATTTTTCATCAACAATAAAATCACCTTTATCATGATAGTGTAATTGATGTATATGATTTAATTGGGATATGAAATAACTTTCTCTAATTGATCCGATATTTGGATCTGCACATAGAACATGAAATAGGTTTGGGTTGTTTAACAACATTTTTTGTGCCTTATTTAGTCGTTTATGATTTTGAGGAGCATCTATGAGATGAATTAAATCACCTTCTTTCATGTATGTTAAATATTTTGAAAGTGTTGACCAAGATATTTGCGTATCTTTAGAAAGTTTAGATTTGCTTATTTCATATGGAGAAGTTGAGCATAACATTCCTAAAACTCGTTTTAATACACTTTGTTTATCGTTGTCTATATTAAATATTTTTGCTAAGTCTGATTCAATTGTAGTATTGATTACTTCTTGTAATCGCATAGGATAATCAACGATGGACTCATTAAAAAATGGGTAAGCTCCATATTTTATATAATTTGAATATTGTTCAAGTGGTTTGATAACTTGTAGTATCTCAAAGCTTATATCTTCATGATTATCTATTAAATCTTCAAGAGAATATGATGGTAGTTTTATATTTTCTTTTAAAGATATAAACTCTCGTAGTGACATTGGTGGAAGGTAATGCATGGAAGCTCTTCGAGATAAGTCAGCTGTTTCATGACTAATAATCATTGCTGAGGAACCAGTAAATATGACTTTAATAGTTAAAAAATCATAAATAGATTTAATGTGTGAACTAAAATCAACTGATTTGTGTATCTCATCAATAAGCAATAATTTTCCACCATATTGCTCAAACTCAGTGGCAATATCAAATAGATTTTCTCCGGCCATTACTGGACTATCACAACTTATATATAGTGTTTGACTAGCTTTTAATTTAGAATTTTTTGCATATTGATGAAGTAGGGTAGTTTTACCAGAACCACGGCTACCTTTTATACCAATTATTTTACTGTTAAAATCTATATCATCATAAAGAGTTCTATAAAAATTTGGTGTTCGTTTAGATAACCATTGTTTTGAAAGTTTTTGTAGTATAGGTTTCATAATCTACCTTTATCTAGGATAATAATCTCTATTTTACTATAAAACATATTTAATAGCAAGAACCTTTTTGTTGATAACTTCATTTAATATATAATCTCAAACAATCAGACTCTTACTTGTAGTTTTATGTCAACTTATGGCTGAGAAAAGTGTTATGGAGCAAATGTAATAACATATTCTGGACTAGTATTAATTCCATCAGAAATAGTATATTTAACAAAAAAAGTCTCATTATTAGCATCAGCACTACTTAGAGCAACTATATAGCCATGCACAACAATAATAAAACTAGTTGAGTTGCTAGCCACCTGCTCTACTATAGTAATTGTCATGTTATCCCCATCAGAATCGTTTATTAGTGGAGTCAAATCAATGCTATTGTTCCCAATAACAAAAATATTTTGACCAGTAGGAGCATGATTAACAGCTGGAGCAGGAGGGACTACAACTGGAGTTGGTTTAGGTTTCGCAACCTTAGTAGCAAACACTTTAGGAGCTACAGCTTGTGCAACTATACTACTAGAGCCTATAGCATTTTCAAATAGATCACGCATCTTAAGAGATTTGTTTGCAATACCCTCAGAGTATTCAACCCCTGCTTTAACATTTGTATCTGGATTAAAAGATGCTTTTAAATAAGGACTAAACTTACTTGTAGCAAAGGTGTATTGTACTCCTGCACGAACTGCATAATCATTTTTAGAGTGATTAACACTATCATGAGCTAGATAAGCTCTTACATCATCAGTTGCAAACCAACCAAGTTCAGCTTTATAATCAGCATAGTTTTTATCAAATACATTAGAGTTTTTATAGATGCCAACTATATCAAATGTAGCATACTTAGCAAAGGTGTGTTTTGCTATAAGTTCAAGATATGAGATTTTAGAGTCACCATCTGCAGATGCAGCATTTTCAAGTTGACTTATTATGTGACCTGCTTCAATGTTATAACTTTTATCATCACCATAACCTAGTGAACCACCACCAGTAGTTTGAGTGACATCAGCATCTGCGTCTTCTATTAACATGCCTCTTTGTAAATACCCAAGACCACCTTTAATATAAAAATCTTTAGTAATATCGCCTTTTAGAACTGCCGAACCTAGAGTATAGTCTGAACCATACTCTAAGACAAGCTTAGAAAAGTTGTTTTCAAACTCTAAACCAGCACCATTATAGTTTTTGTTATTTTCATCTGAGTTAGGAGTACCAACTTTTAATCCAAGACCATATACTCTTATATTGTTATACTCTGCAACACTATTATCATCATCATTTATTTCAGAAGAACTAAGACTTCCAACTAATATACTTAAACTAAACATTAAAATTATTAAATTTTTATACATGTTATTTACCTTTGTAAAATACTCTTATTCATATCTTACAAAGCTAACATCACATTTCAAATCACATTTTTAAAGAAATTTATTCTTATCAATACAAAAATCCAAATAACCAAAGTGCAACTTTGTTACCAATACCAACTTCTAAATCATCACTAGCAACATAGGAGTTTGGTATATCTTTAATCTGATGAAAACCTTTATTTTTTCCGCCTACTTCAAAAGTATATTTTTCTTCACAATAAAAATCACCTTGTTTACTCGCAAAGATTCCTTCATCATTTAGCGATTGTTTGTTTTTATAATAATTATCTAATTGATTTACAAAAAATGTCTCTCTTAGGTTTCCTATATTTGGCTCTTTTGTGTACATCAAGTTTGGATTTGCCAAAAATATTTTTTCTGGTTTATCAAAGGCTTTCATACTTAATGAATTTTGCATCAAAAGTTTAATAAGTCCTGCATCATCAAGCTTAGATAAATAATCCTTTAATGTTCTATCGTCTTTAATATCTGCTGCTTTTTTAAGCTCACTCATCTTAGGTTCAAATGGCACACTTTTAATAATAACAGATAAAAGCATCTTGATTTTTTTTATGCTGTTACCATTTAGCGTTGGATAGATATTTAAAAGATCACTTTCTATAGATACATTTATATTTTGTTGTAATGTTTGAAAAAATAAAACTTCATTTGGCATAGACAAAAAATAAGGATAATATCCATGCTTTAAATAGTTTTTAAATAATGGTATGATTTTTTGGTCATTTTTTTCTATGATATTTTTAATATTTGTAGCTATCTCTATATGATTTATTACTACATCTTCTAAACTAATCTCATCAAATTTATATCCATGATGAAGCTCTAAAAACTCTCTAAAACTCATTCCTACCATGTTATAAACTATAGCACGCCTACTTAAATCATGACTCCCTTTATTTATCTGTAAGGCAGAACTTCCTGTGGCTATTATCTTTAACTTATCAAATCTATCATAGATATTTTTGAGTTCAGCCGACCAGTTTTCATACTTATGAATCTCATCAAAACAAAGAAGCTTACCACCATTTAAAACAAACTCCTCTGCAACTTGAGTCATAGTATATTTTGAAGTATTCTCAATATCATCAAGATTTATATATAAGGCTTCATTTTCTTTATAATTATTATTTATGTATTGAGCAACTGTTGTTGTTTTTCCAATACCTCGTGAACCAATAATAACAGATAATCTATGTTCTAATTTTTTAGTTTTTACAAAATATCTTTTATACTCTTGATTGTTAATATTTATAAAATCTCTACTTTTGATAAAAAGTTCTTCTAGCATATCATAGCCTTAATAATGTTTTAAAGTACTATAATACCATAATTATATATGTAATACAATACATATTATTATGCATTCCACCTTGAAAAGGTGCAACGAGAGAGAAAAGCACTAATCAACCACTAAAAAGAATCCAATATGCTGGACTAGTAGCTGTGCCATCGGAAACAGTATAGTAAACGCTAATTTCGCTTGGAGTAGAAGCACCTACTTCTATACTAATTGTGTTACCACTTATAATTAAAGAGTAAATCGGTATCCTAGAAATATTTTGAATTCTTACTATATTAATTGTCATGTTGTCCCCATCAGGATCGTTTATTAGTGGGGTCAAATCAATAGTTCCAGTAGTCCCCACAAAATTAGTAAAAGAATTCCTCCCAGTAGGAGCATGATTAACAGCTGGAGCAGGAGGGACTACAACTGGAGTTGGTTTAGGTTTCGCAACCTTAGTAGCAAACACTTTAGGAGCTACAGCTTGTGCAACTATACTACTAGAGCCTATAGCATTTTCAAATAGATCACGCATCTTAAGAGATTTGTTTGCAATACCCTCAGAGTATTCAACCCCTGCTTTAACATTTGTATCTGGATTAAAAGATGCTTTTAAATAAGGACTAAACTTACTTGTAGCAAAGGTGTATTGTACTCCTGCACGAACTGCATAATCATTTTTAGAGTGATTAACACTATCATGAGCTAGATAAGCTCTTACATCATCAGTTGCAAACCAACCAAGTTCAGCTTTATAATCAGCATAGTTTTTATCAAATACATTAGAGTTTTTATAGATGCCAACTATATCAAATGTAGCATACTTAGCAAAGGTGTGTTTTGCTATAAGTTCAAGATATGAGATTTTAGAGTCACCATCTGCAGATGCAGCATTTTCAAGTTGACTTATTATGTGACCTGCTTCAATGTTATAACTTTTATCATCACCATAACCTAGTGAACCACCACCAGTAGTTTGAGTGACATCAGCATCTGCGTCTTCTATTAACATGCCTCTTTGTAAATACCCAAGACCACCTTTAATATAAAAATCTTTAGTAATATCGCCTTTTAGAACTGCCGAACCTAGAGTATAGTCTGAACCATACTCTAAGACAAGCTTAGAAAAGTTGTTTTCAAACTCTAAACCAGCACCATTATAGTTTTTGTTATTTTCATCTGAGTTAGGAGTACCAACTTTTAATCCAAGACCATATACTCTTATATTGTTATACTCTGCAACACTATTATCATCATCATTTATTTCAGAAGAACTAAGACTTCCAACTAATATACTTAAACTAAACATTAAAATTATTAAATTTTTATACATGTTATTTACCTTTGTAAAATACTCTTATTCATATCTTACAAAGCTAACATCACATTTCAAATCACATTTGATAAAAATTTATTTTTATAACAATAATATCCCTAGACTTTTTTGCACACAAAACTCTAGATTAACTAACTTGTGTTTAATCCTATATAAAAATGTTCTTCTTGTATTGTCAGTTACTAGTTTCCCTTGCCATATAACTTCATCAATCACAGTATATGGAACGACACTTCCTTTTGAGTTAAATATAAGGGCTATGAAAAGTTGCTCTTTTTTTGTGAGCTTTATCTCTTGCTTATCTTTAAAAAGTTTGTTGTTTGTTTTATCAAAATCATAACCATTAATTTTGATAATATTATCTTTGTTCATTGTCAGTTTATATTTGGCTACGGTTAAGTTTATAATAGCTTCAAGCTCATCTACTCTGTATGGTTTTAACAGATAACCGACAAAGTCAACTTCACTAGCACGAAGTAGTATTTCTTGGTCTTTATAGGCAGTAATAAAGACAACGGGAAGCTTATATAAGTTTTGCATAGTTCTTGCAGCATCTATGCCGTCTATATCTCCATTTATTTTTATGTCAGAAAAGAGTATGTCTATTTTTGTTTTACTAGCTATTTCAAAAGCTTTTTGTGCATCTCTTGCTATATGTACATGTTTAAATCCTAGTTTTTGAAGAGTCTTTTTTAGATGAACATATATAATCAGTTCATCTTCTAATATCAATACATTTAAATTATTCATACTTATTTATAACATAAGTAGACATAAGTTTTGATATAATCGTTAATATGTTAATAAAAATAATATTATTGACCTCGCTCATGCTCTCAGCACTATATTCGTCAGTTATACATGTAAATGAAAAATCTATAAATATCAGCGTACTAGAAAACTCTTACATGTATATTGATGAGAGTTCAACTCTTAATTTTAAAGATATACAAAAAAAAGACTTTAAACCTTTTCTTGTTGATTATGTTCGTCTTGGCTATATAGATGCTACTTTATGGACAAAATTTAGTATAAAAAATGACTCACCGCAAGACATGACAAGGTACATTAGTATTTCAAATCCGACATTTGACACGGTAGAACTTTATACAAAAATACAAAAAAAGTATAAAAAAGAGTCACAAGGACTATGGCATCTAAACCAATACAAAAGAAATAATATATTACACCCAAGTTTTAAAGTGGAGTTTAAGGCACATGAAATGAAGGAATTTTACTACAAAACTCATTCTATCGATAGCGCGCACTACTTCAAACTACATATCAAAGATATAAATACTTTGTATGAAGATGAGTTCTCCTATCAACTCATCTTATCTATGTTTTTTGGAGCGATGTTAGCTCTTGTACTTTATAATGTTTTCATATATTTTTTTACACGAGAGCTTTCTTATTTATACTATATTTTGTATATATTGTTTACCACTTTGTATTACGCCTCTTACTCTATCATGCTAGATTATATACTTCCAGAAAATTCTAATATGATAGATATTTTTATGGATTTTTACTCTTTAGCTTTAGCAAACATTGCTGCACTTCTTTTTATAAAAGTATTTTTGAATATAAAGCAGTATAAGAGGCACAACATAATTATTAATATGATACTTGTGCTAAATATAATGCATATACTAATTTATATAAATGGAAGTTATCTGATTGAATATTCCCTTTACATTATTTTGGTTACATTTGTATTTATACTATATATCTCTGCTTTCTCTTTTTACAAAAAAAATCCTCAAGCAAAGTATATTTTAATTGGTTGGAGCTTCAATTTTTCGGGTGTATTGATGATATCCCTTCAGCAGTACGGACTTCCAAATATAATAGACTATTTTCCTCATTTTTGTGCATTGACAATTTTCATGGAAGCTATCCTTTTCTCAGTTGCACTATCTTCAAAACTAAACACGACAAAAGCACTACAAAAAGCAGTTAAAACAAATAAAATACTAACAAGAGAACTTCATCATCGAGTTAAAAACAATATGCAATTTATTATTCTTATGTATAGGCTAAAGCTTGATAGCCTAAACAATAAAGATGTAGAACAAAAGCTAAGAGAGAGTGAAGGAGCTGTTCAAGCCATAAGTAAAACTCATGAGATTTTGTACAATCAAAATGATTTAGAAAATATAGATACCCAAGGCTACTTTACAAATCTAATAGATGAATTAGAAAAAAGCTTTAACACAACAAAGATAAAAATTTATCTAGAGGTAAAGGATACTTTGGATGTCCAAAACTCCATACACTGTGGCATCATACTCAATGAGCTTATAACCAACTCCTTCAAATATGCCTTTAAAGATGGTGAAGGGGTTATCAGTATTAAGCTTATTAAAAAAGATAAGAAGCATATATTTACAGTAGAAGATAATGGGGAAGGATTTGATTATGAGCAAAAACAACACGATTCCTTTGGTCTCTCTTTTGTGGAAACAATTGTTGTTGATGAGCTTGGGGGAACTATCTTGTTTGATACTTCAGATGGTACAAAAGTAAAGATGAATTTTTAAATGCCTTGTAGTTTTGCGATATAATATGATAATTTTTTAAATAAGGGTTTAGTGTAGATGCTAAGTGATGAAAATTTTATAAATATTGCCATAGAATTAGCTACTGCTTCAAAGTGTGTTTCTAAGCAAGTTGGTGCAGTTATAGTCAAAGATGGTCGTATTCTTAGTACAGGTTACAACGGAACTCCTGCTGGTTTTACAAACTGCTGTGATCATTGGGGTGGTAAATATACTGATGAGCATCATGAGTGGAGTAAAACTTATGAGATTCATGCAGAAATGAATGCAATAATCTGGGCAGCAAGAAAAGGCATCTGCGTTGAAGGTGCTACTATCTATGTAACTTTAGAGCCTTGTAGTGAGTGTAGCAAAAATGTTATAGCAAGTGGTATTAAACGCATAGTTTATGCAAAAGAGTATGAACATACAAACTCCAAAACTATTTCAAAGTTCATTAAAGACAATGGCGTAAGTATAGAAAAGTTAAAAAGAGGAACAAAATAAAATGACACCGCAAGAAGAACTAAGCTCTGAGATAGGCAAACATCTAATGCAACCTGAAAACTATGGGGAACTAGAAGATGCCCATTGTGTTGGCATGGGTATAGACAACGCAACGCAATCGTATGTGATTATGTTTATAAATTTAGATGATACTCATATACTTGATGTTAAGTTTGGCTCAAATGCAAGTCAGGACACAAACACTTTAGGCTCACTTTTTACAGAGATGATTAAGGGAGATGAGATTGTAAATGTTTTAAAAACTACACTACAACTAGAACAAGACCTTCAAAAATCTTACGCCGACTTACCTGATCCAAAAGTAGATACAAGTAAACCAGAAGGTGAACAAGTAGAACATATATCAACGCAATATCAAGATAGTGCAAATATGGTTTTAACTTCTTTTCGTGCAGCCTTGCGTCACTTAGAGAGAAAAAAAGGTGGAGTTGTTGAAGAGCAGTTTGAGATGAATATCAGTAAATCATGCCCTTACTCTGGAACTGATTGTCATTTTGTGACAAAAGTAGATGAAACTAATTCCTTATAAACTCCGCTATTATGGAAGTTGGTCTTCCTATGATGGCTTTGTTATCTTTAAATATAACAGGTCTCTCTATAAGTTTTGGATTTAAAACCATAGCATCTACTAATTTATCATAATCATCTTCATTTTGAAGACGCAGTTCTTTGTATATATCTTCTTTGGTTCTCATAAGCTCTCTAGGGTTCATGCCTAGCATACTTAGTGCAGTCGTGATTTCATCTTTAGTTGGAGTTATTTCTAAGTATTTTACAACTTCTTTTTCACAGCCTATTTCTTCTAAAATACCCATTGCCTCTCGAGATTTTGAACATCTTGGATTGTGCCAGATTGTAACTAAATGCATATAGTTTCCTTTTATGTGTATTTTACACTATAATTATTTTAAACAAAATTATTGGGGTTTACTTTGAAATATAAAGGTACTTATAAAAAACTAGCAAAATTTGGTCGAGAGTTGTTAAAGAATCCTTCATACTCTAGTGCTTTACCTCATATTTCAAAGTATGCAAAAGAGGTTATTGGCGTACAAAGATGTTCTATTTTTATTAATGATATAGAAAAAAAAGAGCTTTGGACAACTTTAGCGGATGATGTTAGTAGGATTGTGATTCCATTAGATAAAGGTTTAGTAGGTTTTACTATTAAAGAGAGAAAACCAATCATCGCAAACGACCCATATACTCACTTACATTTTTTACCAGAAATAGATAAAGCAACAGGATATATAACTACAAATATAATTACAGCTCCTATATTTAACTCTAAAAGAGAAATTATAGGAGTTTTAGAGTTGCTTAACAAAGATGGAGGTTTTGATAATGAAGATATTAAGTTTATGATATTTTTTGCACATTATGTCAGTGGTTATTTAGAGTTGATAAATTTATGTCTAATAAAAGAGAGCGTGTAATTGATGCAAAAAAACTTATGGTTTTAGGTAAAATTGAAAGCTAGAGAGTTATTAGAGTTATTCAAAAACTCGAAGTTAAAAGCAAAAGAGGTTTTAGAAGTAAAACTTTTAAATGAAGAAATAGAGTCTATTGGCTACAAAGCTTTTGTTGATTTAGCACAACTTTTTTTTATGAAAATGCTCTCTCCCATCTATGAAGATAAAAAAACTATTTTAAGGTTCTACAAATTAGATAGAGATTCCTCTTTTCACAAAATTCAAAATAGTACAGAAAAATATGGAACAGATAGTGAGTTTTTCTCTATTGATAAAACACAACAATTCAGTTTTTTGTACCACTATCAAGAAGCCTTAAAATTTATAAATATTAAAGATAAAAAAAGAGTTTTAAATCTCGGAGTAAATAGAGGCGATGAGTTTAAAGTTATAAAAGAGATGCTAGAAGTTGATGAGTTTAAAGAAAAACAGTTTGCTGGCATTGACAACTGTGCATCTGCAATAGAGTATGCAAAAAATGATTTTGATGATAAAAATGTAGAGTTTTTTAACCATGATATTAATACTTTAGATGAGCTAGATTTAGGCAGATTTGATTTGATTATTTCTATTGGAACATTACAAAGTTCAGGTATAAATTTTAACTCCACTTTTATGAGCATCTATCAAAATCATTTAAAAAAAGATGGAGCAATAATTCTCGGTTTCCCAAATTGTAGATGGATAGATGGAGAGATGATATATGGGGCTAAAGCACCAAATTATGCATTTAATGAGATGAGTTTAGTTTTAAAAGATATACACTTTTGTAAAAAATATCTTCAACAAAAAAAGCACAGAGTTGTAATTACAGGAAAAGATTATATTTTCTTAACGGCTAGAAAGATTACTTAGAAAACTAAAGTAGATTCTTTTTTATCCAAACGCTTAATACATATAGTCCCCAAATATGTTGCTTGAAACCTCCAGTTGAGGCGCTGTTTATATACTCATCTAACTCTTTTGTTTTAAAAAGCCCTGTTTCTTGGTTGACTTCTTTTATAAGTGATATTTTTTGCGAGTTAATAAGATACTCCATATAGGGGTTTGAGAAGCCTTTTTTCTTTCTTTGTAGTATCTCTTGATTTAGATGAGGTTTCATTATTTCTTTTAAAAGTGATTTTGTGACGCCATCTTTATAACGAAGCTTAGGGTCTATACTAAACACCGTAGATGCTAGTTTATGGTCTAAAAAAGGTGTTCGTGATTCAATAGAGTGAGCCATACTTACACGGTCTAGTTTTGTTAAAAAATGCTCTGCTTGAAAAAGATTTAGATCTATATAACTGTACCAACTACTTTCATCAAAATGCTTAGATGCTTCAAATCTGTCTCTATAATTAGTTAGATATTTTAGTGCTTGATTATCTTTTATATTTTTTTTCATGAGAGCATTTTTTTGAAGGTCACTAAAACTTTCTCCTGATGTGCGAAAAAGTAGAGTGTCATCAAAGATTCTTTTGTAATGTTCCCATTCTCTATTTTTAGAGTAGTTTGAACGAAAATATTTTTTTAACCAGTTTTTATTTTTAAGTGTAGACGCACTCTGAATATCTAAGTATTCAAAGTATTGTCGATATCCTAAAAAAAGCTCATCACTTCCTTCTCCGCTGAAAACTACCTTGTATCCATCTTTTTTAATTTGTGAAAAAAGTAGATATAAAGGTATAGATGCTGGGTCATTTAGGGGTTCATCCAAAGTGTCTAAAACAAGCTCACTTGTTTGAAAAAAATCCTCCCCAGATATTTCAATAGCTTTGTTTTTAAGACCTAAAAATTCAGCACTTTTTTTTGCATTTTCTCTCTCATCATATTTTGCAAAATCTTTATATCCTATGGTATATGTTTGAAGGTTTAAGCCTTCTTGTAAAGCATAGTAGTTTATAGTTGCACTATCGATGCCACCTGAGAGTAGAGATGCTATAGGCTCTTTTGTATCAAGTCGCATAGAGATAGATTCTTTTAAAACTTTTTCTAAAGTATGCACTGCTTCATCTGTGTTTGTTATGATATTTGGTTTAGCATCTAGTAGGTCAAAATATCTCTGTACTTTGCAAACTCCATTTTTATAAGTTAAATACTCTCCAGCAGCTAACTTTTTGATACCTTTAAAAAATGTATGAGGAGGTGAGGGTGCTAAAAAAGATAAGTAGCTTAAAAGTGCATCTTCATTCATTTGAGTTTTTTGTAAAAAAGGTTTAATTGCTTTTATCTCAGATGCAAAAACAAAGCTTTTAGCATCTAGATAAAAAAGTGGTTTTTTACCTAGTCTATCACGAAAGAGATACAGAGTGTTTTCATCTTTTAAAGCAATAGCAAACATACCTCTTAGATGCTGAACAAAGCTAGTTCCCCATTTAAGATATGAAGCGATTATAACTTCACTTTCTCCTTGTGTTTTAAACTCAAAATCTTGTGAAAGTTGTTCTCTTAATTCTTTGTAGTTATATATTTCTCCATTAAAAGATAGAAAAATATTGTCATGTTCTAAGGCTTTGTTTGAAGAAGTATTAGAGTCTGTTATGGCAAGTCTTAAGTGAGCAAAAAAAAGATTTTGTTTTTGAGTAATCGTACAACTGTCAGGTCCTCTATGTGTTAAAAGAGTAAGAGCATTTTTTGCCTTTTTCTCATCATACTCTCCTATAATTCCAAAAATTGCACACATTATTTAAAAAAACCTACTGTTATATCTGCATCTAGGTAGCCATCGACAAAGATAACTTTTTTAACTCCTAAATCATTTGCTATGCTTTGTATATCTTGTTTTGTGAAGTAGTTGTAAGTTTTACTTTTTTTATTTCCATGTAAGATATTAAAAACAAAACCTTTCTTAGAAGCTTCAAAACATTTTCGAATAAAGAGATGTGTTTCAAACCTCTTTAAAACATTCATTGCTCCACTGCAAATATAATAAGTTGCATCTGGAACGGCATCTATACAAATATCTGCTATTAAGATTTCACAGCCTGTTTTTTCACTTGCAATTGAGTACATATCACTCAGAGAATCTATACCTATATAAGTAAACTCTTTGTGATGTTTGAGTGCGTATGTATAAAAATCTCCAAAACCACAACCAGCATCTACAACAGTTGAGTCCTTTAGATTTTGAGGTAGCATCTGGAGTATCATCTTAAATCTTATATTTTGAGATTTTTTAGAGTTCCAGTTTACACCCTTTGGAGATGTGCCATGTATATTTATTGCAGATTTGTAAAATTTTTTATTATCTACGCGTGGCATCTAGACTCCTTTTTTATGGTCTGTAACTTAGCTAAGACATTATATAATTTTAAAGATAATTTTTTCATAAGGCAAAAATATGAGAGTAGCAATTGTAGGTTTAGGTGGAGTAGGCGGTTATATATGTGCAATGTTGTCAAAAAGCTCTTTAGATGTTGTTGGTTTTGCAAGAGGTGCGCATCTAGAGAAAATTAAAAAAGATGGTATACAGATTATTGAAGATGAAAAAAAGTGGATAGCATCTATAGATGCAAAAAGTTTAGAAGATACAGATGCTTATTTTGATGTAGTCATTTTTTGCGTGAAGAGCTATGACTTGAAAGAATCCTATGAGGCTATGAAAAATCATATAGATGCTAAGAGTATAATTTTTAGTCTATCAAACGGAGTTGGGTCTGGGGATGAGTTAAGAAAATGGAGTAAGTCAATTGTTTTAGACTCATGCGTTTATATTATTTCTCATATTCAAACAGCAGGAGTTATACGAAAAAAAGGAAATATTTTTGCTTTTGTTTGCGGGGGAGATGCTAAGGGAGGTGAAGTAATAAAATCTATATTTGACACAGCAGGTTTAAGAGCCAAGGTAGCTGAAGATATCAAAGAAGCTATCTGGAAAAAGTATATTTTTATTTCTGCTTTTGCGACATTGACTAGCTACTATGATAAGAGTATGTTTTATATTTATGAAAATCATTTTGATGAGGCAAAAGCACTTTTACAAGAGATAGCGAGTGTTGCTTTTGCAAAAAAAATTAACATTCAAGAAGAGGTTCAAAAAGCTTTGGAAATAGCAAGTAAACTTCCCTCTGATTCATCTACTTCCATGCATCTAGACTTTAAAAATAAAAAGAAGGTAGAGTTAGAAACTTTAAGTAAGTACATTGTAGATGAAGCTAAAATTTTTGGAGTGAAGACTCCACTTATGAATAAGATGTATGAAGAGTTGAATTCTAGGTTATAATTTTTTTAAAAGTGCTTAATATAGGAGCATCTTTTTCACTCAAAATCCCTTCTGGCGTGTTTAAAAGTAGTTCTATCTCACAATTCAAATATTCACTTGTTGTAATTGGAGAGAAGTTTTTGTCTTGGAAAGCTGACATTTTTGCATTGTGAACTATATCATCAAGGAGAGTTCTTGTAGCATTTTTTGAGTCAGAAGAACCTCTTAGTTCTTTATTTATATAGAGGTTTACAGTAGTTGCTATTTTTTCATTTAAAAGAGGATGAGTAATTAATAGTTTTGTTTTATCAATAGTTCTTTTAGCTTCTAAAACTTCTTGTATAGAGTCGCGAGCAAGTTGAAGTAAAACTGAACGACTCATGTCTCCTCCTTTTGGAGTTTATAATTATTGATGAGTTTGATAACAATCATAACACTTATAACCTGAAATAGAGCCGCTAAGATAAAAGCATAGTAGTGAAGAGTGTCGATGCTAGATGCATGATATGCTAGAGTTGCCATCGCGATAAGTAGTGTTAGAGGCATAGAGTGAGATAGTCCCATAAGTATAGAGTCTGTTAACCCAATATCTTTTATGAAAACCAAAGATGCTATAACACGCATTGCGACCATAGACATAGCAATAATGATAGCTTTTGAGATTAAACCCTCCATCATTAAAGCTTCTAAATTAAATGTACTCCCAATATGGATAAAAAAGATAGGGATTAAAAAACCAAAACCATAAGATGCTAGTTTTTCAGGTAGTTCATGTTTATGTTCAAAAAATGTTGGAATAAATATACCAGCTAAAAAAGCTCCAAAGGCGAGTTCTAAACCAAGATATAACATAGCCCCAACTAGAAGGAAAAATATTCCCATAGATAAACGAATATCTTGCTCTTTGTTGTCTTCGTGAGGCATTAAAGCTGTTGAAACCCAGGGGAACCACCAAAAAAGTAATTCTACAGCACGAAACAACACAAACATAAATAATAAAAATAGAATAAGAGCTAAGATAGTATGAGCTAAACTTGTACCAAACCCAGAATCAAGAGCAGAGGAAGTTAGAGTTAAAAGACCAATGCTAACAACTTCTCCTATCCCTCCTGCTGTCATAGAGAGATTTAGCCAAGGAGTCTTTCCGTACTCTTTTGAGAGAGTCGCGACAAGTCCAACAGAAATAAGAGGAAGAAGAACCATGAATATTTTGCTAAGATCTAAATACATAGAGATGGTTATGGAAAAAGTATAAAGTATTATCAGATAAAAAATTACATTTCGCATTACTTTTTTTGGTGTTTTAAGAACTTTTTTGAGGTTAATTTCGGTACCAGCAATAAACATTAAGTATAAAAAACCAAGCTCGGCTACTATAACAAAAAGATGTTCATCATGTATAAAACCAAAGTAACCAAGGAGTGAACCTAAAATAATTTCAATAGGAGTAGTAGGAAGTTTTAATAGTTTGGCAAAAAAAGGAGAGAATATTATTATAAGCGAAATGGTAATTATTAAAATAACATTATCACTCATAACATGAACTCCTTATTTTACAGTCTTAGCAATCTTTAGATTTAGTGATTGTAACATATCTAAGTCTTTGCTCATTACTCGACCACTTGTTGTTAAGTAGTTTCCTATGACAATAGAGTTTGCTCCGTGAGAAAAAATCTCACTTTGTCTATCTCCAAACATCAATTCTCTTCCACCAGCCACCATAATCCTCTGAGCATTTGGGAGGGTATCTCTTGTTAGTTGTATAAGTGAAAAAGCTTCATCTATGTTAAGTGGATTTGAGGATAACTCTAAAGCTTCATTATGATGATAAAAGTTTATAGGAACCGAACTTGGATTTAATGAATTTAGAGATTTTAACATTGAGAGTCTATCTTCTTTGCTCTCTCCAAGACCAAAAATACCACCTGTTATAAGAGTTAAACCAGATTTATTTATATTTATGCAAGTTTCATATCTCTCGCTCCATGGGTGAGTTGTACAGATTTTAGAATAATACGCTTCACTTGTTTCTAAGTTATGATTGTAAGCTTTAATGCCAGATGCTTTTAGTGTTAGAAGTTGCTCTAAAGTGGCAGTTCCATTACAAGCAATAAGTCTAAGTTGTGGCACTTCTTTAGTTAAGAGTTTAGCGATTGTACAAACAAATTCTAAGGTTTTGTCATTTATACCTTTATCTGCTGTAACTAAACAAAAGCCTAAGGCTCCATTATCTCTAGCTGTTTTTGCCTCTTTTAAAATATTATCAATTTTTTTTTGTTTATATCGCTCTATATCTGCTTTATATCTTACACTCTGAGAACAAAATTTGCAGTCCTCTTTGCAAGTCCCACTATTTATATTACATATTGAGCATAAAAAAATTTCTTTATTCATGATTATTTCTTTTGTATGAAAAAGTTTGTTGTTTAAACTTCTCATCTTTTTTTGTTTTAGTTTTTTTTGTGTAATGAATCACTTCAAATGTAGCATCTGTTATTTTAAGCATTGCACATTCTGATATATTTTTACTTCTTGCACATACTTCACCAGAGTTTATAAACAGAGCATTACCTTTATAATCTACTTCAAATTGATGAGTATGTCCAAATACAACAACATCAGCATCTGGAGACATATAGTAAGGCATATGCATAAGTTTAAATTTTGTATCGGCTAATTTAAACATATGAGGCTCTTGGACTAGGTTGTATTTTGAATGGTACTGTGCTAGATGCGCGTCATTGTTTCCATACACTGCTATATACTTAAGTCCACAGTTTTTAAGTAGGTTGAGTGTATCTAGTTCTACAATATCACCTGCATGAATAATAAACTCAGCACCATTATCTATAAGTAAATTTAGAGCATCTTGCGCCATTTTTACTTTAGAATGAGTGTCTGAAATAATTCCTATCTTCATAACTTACTCTCCTCTTGGAGTCCTAGTTTTACATTTTACACACTCATAAACATCTTTATTTCTGTATGTTCTCTCAGCAACAACACCTTTACAGCCTTTTTCTTTACACTTGATTCTAGTTGGTTCAAACTTTGATATAAACTTACAATCAGGATAGTTCCCACATCCCCAAAAAGGACCGCGTCTAGAATTTTTAAGAGATATTTCTCCCCCACAATCAGGACAAGGAGTTTCACTTACTTGACTCTCAATATCGATGCTTTTTGTGTTTTTACAATCAGGATAGCCGCTACACGCTAAGAACTTGCCATTTCTGCCATTTTTAATAATCATTTCTTTGCCACACTTTTCACAAGTTTGATCGGATGTTTCAACTTTTACTTCTACTTTATTTCCATCTTCATCTACTTGTTCTGTATATTTACATTTTGGAAAACCACTACATGCGACAAAATTTCCATAACGACCAGAACGAAGAAGAAGTTCATTTTCATCACATTTTGGACAAGTTCTGCCTAATGGTTTTGCAAGTTTCAGACTTACAATATTTTCTTTACCATCTGCAACTTGTTGCATAAATGGAAAATAAAAGTCACTTAAAAGTTTTTGCCAGTCACTATTGCCATTTGAAATTTCATCAAGTTTTTCTTCCATATTTGCAGTAAAAGAGATATCTACAATATTTGCAAAATTTTTCTCTAAAATTTCAGTTACTGTAAAAGCTATTTCAGTTGGAATGATTTGTTTTTTCTCGATAGTCACATAAGTTCGGCCACTAAGTGTTGCAATAGTTGGAGCGTAAGTTGAAGGTCGTCCAACTCCCTCACTTTCAAGTTTTTTGATAAGAGATGCTTCAGAATATCTTGGAGGAGGCTCTGTAAAGTGTTGCTCAGGTTTGATACTTTGTATGTCTGCTTTGTCTCCTTCTTTTAAAAGAGGAAGAAGTTTATCTTTATCTTCAGTTCCTGTAAGTGCATAAAAACCATCAAAAATTAGTTTTCTTCCACTTGCTCTATATTCATTTTCTTTACCTTTGAAGATTATGCTTTGTTGCTCAAAAAGGGCATCTGTCATTTGACAAGCCATAAATCTTTCATAAATTAAACGATAAAGTTTTATTTCATCAGCTTTTAAAAAACTTTTGGCAACTTCTGGTGTAAAGTTAAGCATAGTTGGACGGATAGCTTCGTGAGCTTCTTGTGCGTTTTTTGATTTTTTGTTATAAGTTTTTGCTTCAGGCGGAAGATACTTAGCTCCAAAACGATTTTCAATGATTCCACGAACAGCATAAACAGCTTCGCTTGCCAAGTTTAAAGAATCTGTTCTCATATAAGTGATAACACCACTTGTGCCATCTGGAGTTTTTACACCTTCATAAAGTGCTTGAGCCACCATCATAGTTTTTTTAGGAGTAAATCCAAGTTTTGATGAAGCAGTTTGCTGAAGAGTTGAAGTCATAAATGGGGGAGGAGTTGAACTTTTTCTCTGTTTTGTTTCTATTTTTGAGATGCTAAAAGAATCAGCATCTATGCTCTTGTGTATAAGAGTTGCATTATCTTTATTGTTTATAGAAAGTTTTGTAAGTTTATCGCCCATGTGAGATATGAGAGTAGCATCTATGTCTTTTTTAAAGATTGTATCTATTGACCAGTACTCAACAGGAACAAAGGCTTTTATCTCTCGTTCTCTATCTATTACAAGTTTTAAAGTTGAAGATTGAACACGACCACCTGAAAGACCTTTTTGAATCTTAGATGCTAGCAAGGGAGAAAGTTTATAACCAACAACGCGGTCTAACATTCTTCTTGCTTGTTGAGCATTTACCATATTCATATCTATCTTACGAGCAGAATCAAGTGCATGTTTGATAGCTGTTTTTGTGATTTCATGAAAAACTATACGGGGAAGTTCCTCAGGATCTTTTTTTATAGCATGAGCTATATGCCAACCAATAGCTTCACCCTCGCGGTCCTCATCGGTTGCGATATAGATAGTATCAGCTTTTTTGGCAAGTGCTTTAATCTCTTTTACAATAGCAGCATTTTCTTTAGCAACAGAATACGCAGGAATAAGATGATTAGTATCTTCATCAATTGTTATTCCAAATCTTGATTTTGGTAAATCTCGTATGTGACCTTTAGAAGCTATAACTTCATAACCTTTACCTAAAAAGTTCTTTATAGTCCTAGCTTTAGCGGGTGACTCGACAATAATTAAGTTCAAATAGTTTTCCTATATATAGTATAGTGATTTTGTGAATTTGGAAGTTTAACACAAAAAGTTTAAATATATAAAAAAATTGCCGATATACATAATATATCAAGGCAAGGAAGCTAAGATACAAAATTAACAGAGCGAAAGGCTCTACCATAGAAAAGGATTTATTATGGGATTTAGAATTAACACAAACATTGCGGCGATGAACGCACATAGAAACTCTTCGATGACAAACTTAGGACTTGACAAGAGTCTTAACTCACTATCTTCAGGTTTAAGAATTAACAAAGCGGCAGATGATGCATCTGGTATGGCTATTGCGGATTCTCTTCGTCAACAAGCTCAAGGCTTAGGTCAAGCGATTGTAAATGCAAATGATGGTATTGGTGTTACTCAAACAGCAGATGGTGCTTTAGATGAGTATATTAATATAGCTAATACTATTAGAACTAAAGCTATTCAAGCAGCTTCTGATGGGCAAACATTACATACCCGTAAAGCCATTCAACAAGATATTAGTAGATTAATGGAAGAAGCTCAAAATATTGCTGCTACAACTTCATTTAATGGTCAATCACTACTTAATGGTGCTTTTACAAATAAAGCTTTTCATATTGGTGCTTATGCAGGAGAAACTGTAAAAATTTCTATCGATGATGCTCAAACTGCAAAAGTGGCTAAATTTTCTATGGATGAATCTACTGTAAGAATTGATCTTAAATCAGCTACTCAAGGACTTTCACTTCACCAACTAGAAGTTATTGTTACAGGAACTGATGGAACTACTAAAACTGTAGATACTGGTGTTATTACAATTGGTTCTGGGGCTGCAACAAGTGCTCAAATGACTCAAACAATAGTTGATGCATTTAATGCAAAAGCACAAAAGGAAGGTGCAGATATTAGAGCTACTTCTTTTGAAACAAGTACTGCTGGAGAGTATGCTATACGATTAGATTCTGGAGTTGACTTTACTATAGGAACTCAGACATTAGCTGGAACAAATGCTGATACCGATGCGAGTCTTACTAATAACTTTAGTACTATTGATGTTACAACTCGAGAAAAAGCAGAACAAGCGATAATCATTTCTGATTATGCTTTGAAGCAACTTGATAAAACTCGTTCAGATATAGGTTCTGTTCAAAATCAACTTGAATCAACAATCAGAAATATTTCTGTTACTCAAGTTAATGTTCAAGCAGCGGAATCTCAGATTCGTGATGTTGACTTTGCGTCTGAAAGTGCAAACTTTGCAAAACTAAATATTTTAGCTCAGTCTGGTTCATATGCTATGAGTCAAGCTAATGCTGTTCAACAAAATGTATTAAGATTATTACAATAGTAATTAATCTTTAACTTCTACTTATTCCCAAGTAATACTTGGGAATATATATAAAATTACTTTTCTCTTTTCTCTTCAAAATCTTTTGGAACAATCATTGCTTAAAATTCTAAATAACAATGGCTAAAGGATTTATTATGGGATTTAGAATTAACACAAACATTGCGGCGATGAACGCACATAGAAACTCTTCGATGACAAACTTAGGACTTGACAAGAGTCTTAACTCACTATCTTCAGGTTTAAGAATTAACAAAGCGGCAGATGATGCATCTGGTATGGCTATTGCGGATTCTCTTCGTCAACAAGCTCAAGGCTTAGGTCAAGCTATTGTAAACGCAAATGATGGTATTGGTGTTACTCAAACAGCAGATGGTGCTTTAGATGAGTATATTAATATATCTAATACTATTAGAACTAAAGCTATTCAAGCGGCTTCTGATGGGCAAACGCTAGCAACTAGAAAAGCTATTCAATCAGATATTAGTAGATTAATGGAAGAAGCTCAAAATATTGCTGCTACAACTTCATTTAATGGTCAATCACTACTTAATGGTGCTTTTACAAATAAAGCTTTTCATATTGGTGCTTATGCAGGAGAAACTGTAAAAATTTCTATCGATGATGCTCAAACTGCAAAAGTGGCTAAATTTTCTATGGATGAATCTACTGTAAGAATTGATCTTAAATCAGCTACTCAAGGACTTTCACTTCACCAACTAGAAGTTATTGTTACAGGAACTGATGGAACTACTAAAACTGTAGATACTGGTGTTATTACAATTGGTTCTGGGGCTGCAACAAGTGCTCAAGTGACTCAAACAATAGTTGATGCATTTAATGCAAAAGCACAAATAGAAGGTGCAGATATTAGAGCTACTTCTTTTGAAACAAGTACTGCTGGTGAGTATGCTATTCGATTAGATTCTGGAGCTGACTTTACTATAGGAATTCAGACGAATTCTGGAGATAATGATGATGCAGATGCTGATCTTACTAATAACTTTGGTACTATTGATGTTAGGACTCGAGAAAAAGCAGAACTAGCGATAATCATTTCTGATTATGCTTTAAAACAACTTGATAAAACTCGTTCAGATATAGGTTCTGTTCAAAATCAACTTGAATCAACAATCAGAAATATTTCTGTTACTCAAGTTAATGTTCAAGCAGCGGAATCTCAGATTCGTGATGTTGACTTTGCGTCTGAAAGTGCAAACTTTGCAAAACTAAATATTTTAGCTCAGTCTGGTTCATATGCTATGAGTCAAGCTAATGCTGTTCAACAAAATGTACTTAAACTACTTCAGTAGTTTTAAACTTTTTCGTTTATAGTATTGTCTAATTTTTTTTCATACGGTTCTATTAGTCTATAGAGCTGTGTAGAAATAATTTTTTTCATCTTTTTAGTATGTTTTTTGTGATTGGTCAACTCTTTTGTATTAAACATATCTATAACAGTAGATGCTATACTTAAAAAGTATATGGTCAAGATTTCTCTTAATTCACTTTCATAAGAGTTCAAAATATTTTGCATTAAAGTTATATAGTTTTGTAAAAAAGCATCTATGTTTGAAGAAGCACTTTGAGAAAAGTTCACTATTAGAATATAAAATTCTTTAATTTGGTTTGATTTTTTTTCTAATTCATTTGATTCATCTGATGATAGTTCTGTAAAAGAATAGCTATTAAAAATATCTAAAAGTTGTGATTTTAACTGATTTTTATTTAAATCAGTTAGATTAATATCTTTAGTATTTAGTGAAATAGTTTGTTCAAAGAAAGCACCATCGCTTAGATTATAGATATTTTGTTTATCAGATTTAAACTTATTTGTGAAACTATTCATTCTTGGGATTGATGACTCAAGTAATGGAGTTGTAAAGACTATATCTTTAAAATTGCCCTTTACATGAAGTACTGTTTTAGAGATAGAAACACTTGTCTGAATTTCATCTGCTTTTGATATATCAATTGAGTTTGACCTGTGATGATCTTTAGCATGCGTTGAACCATCGTCAGAGAGTGCAAAATCTAGCCCAAGTAAATAAGTTTGTGCAGCATTAAAAATGAGAGAGATAGCGTAAGCAAACTCTCCAACACTTGAAGAAACAAGTCTGGTATTAAAAAGCCTATATGCTGTTCTATCTTCAGTTAGATATATCTTATCTTTATCAAATTTTTCAAAAAGTATATCTGGAACTGAAGCAGTAAATATAAAGATAGAATTGTTTAAAAAATCTAAGTTATCAAATGAATTTATAAGGTTTACAGTTTCATTGATCTTTTCATCTATTTGTGTAACTATATCTGGTTTTATATTAGCCTTATTAAGTGTTTTTAATGCAGCAAAAACAGCTATCAATACAAACTTGTTTCTATTTTCTTTTAACCAAACTATGTTTGTATGAAGTGATGGACCAGCACCGATTATAAGAATTGGTTTATCTGAAAAAAATTCCTCATTATTTTTTTTACTTAGTTCTAAAAATTTATAGTTATTCTTTAATCTAGATAAAATTAATATATTTTTATGTAAAAGATACTCAACAGGATAACTCGTTTCAGGTCTTGAAACAAGTAGAGTTTGAATTTCTTTTATTTTTTGTTCACTAAAATGAGAGAATAGTGAGAATTTTAGATGGTAGTTATGTATAAATGATTTTGAATAAAAAGTATTGAATTCATCGTTAAATTCATCTTTATTTTGAGCAACTGAAAAATATGCGATTTTTTCGCTTAGTATTTCTTGATAGTTTATACTAAAAAGGGAAAGTCTAAAAAGCTCTATATTTTCTTCAACAATAAGAAGAAGTTTTGCACCTGTTTTTTTTATGATTTTAGGTATATGTAAGCCTAAGCCAACACCTAAAAATATAAATTTCTGCATATCAAGCAGTTGCATAGAGTTATCAACAGCTGCGTCATGGTAATGCATGATTGGTGCTATTAGTGCGTATGTTGTAAGTGCATCTTCATTCTTTAGTTTGTCAAGGGCTTTTTGTGTAAATGAAAAACAATAACCACTTTTAAAAGATTGATTATTCTTTTTAAAGTTTATTTTTTTTGTTAATTCTTCTGAAAATTTTTCAGAATTTTGATTATATAAATATGCCCCATTAGATAATTCTATTACATCAAAGTAGCCATCTTTATATTCTAAATCATATTTTTGAGGGTATCTTCCATCGTTGATAAGAGTGTCTAGTGCCATGAGCTTATTATAAAGTGTCTCATGATGGAGTTTAAAAAATTCCATATTTACTTGATAGTTTGAAACAGCTTTTTCTTCTATGTTTTGCATAAAAACTCCTAAAGATTTGATATGAATTATATCAAATATATTCTGTTTTATGGTATGAAACTTGCTAAATAATGCCTATGAATAGTAAATTTATAATAGACTCAAATGCATCTATTTTATCGGCTATGCAAAAAATAGATGTTAACAAAGAGAGCTTTTTGTTATGTATTAATAAGGGTGGTCTTTTAGATGGTACCTTAACAGATGGAGATATTCGTCGTTATATTGTTAAAAGTAAAAATTTAGATGCTAATGTAGCAGATGTTATGTCAAAAAACTTTGAATCTTTGGATACAGATGATACTTTTAGAGATATAGCAGAAAAATTTAAATCACGAAAAATTCAGTTTCTTCCAATACTTAAGAATAAAAAGTTAAAAAATATTTTAACAAAAAAGCAATTTCATATCATGCTTCTTGAAGATATGAAGATAGATTTACTAAAAGATTTTTCTTTATATGATGAAAAAAATCTGGAGCATGAAATATATAATAAACCTTGGGGTTTTTACAAAAGTACACTTTTTACAGAGTTAGCCCAGTCAAAGGTTATAACAGTATTCCCAAATGAAGAGTTAAGTCTTCAAGAGCATAAAAAAAGAGAAGAACACTGGGTAATCATAAAAGGTAAGGCAAAAGTTGTCTTAGGTGACTCAGAGTTACTTTTAAATGCTGGAAAATATGTATATATTCCAAAGGGCGTAAAGCATCAGATAGTGAATCTAAGCAAGAATGAGAATTTAATTTTTGCAGAAGTTCAACTAGGTGAATACTTCGGTGAAGATGATATTATCAGATACAAAGATAAGTACAATAGGATATAAATATGAAGTTTGATTTTAATTACGAAGAACCAAAAGTTATAGCGGAGATTGGTTGTAACCATATGGGTGAGATGAAAATAGCTAAAGAGCTAATCTCTTTGGCACATAGTAGCGGAGCTAAGTACATAAAATTTCAAAAAAGAAACAATAGAGAGCTTTTAACACAAGCTCAATATGATACACCGCATCCAGTTCCTGAAAATTCTTATGGAGATACCTATGGGGCTCATAGAGAATTTTTAGAGTTTAATGTAGCTCAACATAAAGAGTTAAAAGAGTATTGCGATGAGTTTGGCGTAGTCTATTCTACTTCTGTGTGGGATGTAACTAGTGCAAAAGAGATGATAAGTTTTGAGCCTGAGTTTTTAAAAGTCCCTTCAGCATGCAATAATAACTTTAAAATGTTAAAAGTTCTTCGTGATGAATTTAAAGGTCAAGTACAACTTTCCATAGGTATGACTACAAGAGAGGAAGTTGAGGAAATTATCAGCTTTTTTGAAGAGACTTCACAAGCTAAGACAAGACTACTTATATACTCATGTACATCTGGTTACCCTGTTCCATTTGAAGATGTGTCGCTATTAGAGATAAACTGGCTTTATGAAAACTATGGCGATAGAGTAAATGAGATAGGTTTTTCAGGACATCATTTAGGAATATCTGTTGATATCGCTGCGTATACTTTGGGTGCAAGATGGATAGAAAGACATTTTACTAAAGATATAACTTGGAAGGGAACTGACCATGGGGCATCACTTATGGCTGATGGTATGAGAAGACTAACTAGAGACTTGTCAGCAGTTCACAAAGCACTTACATATAAGAGTGATGAAATCCTGCCAATAGAAAAAGTTCAGCGTGACAAATTAAAAAGTAGAAAATAAAATGAGTTGTTATCTTTGTGGTTCATCAGAGTTTAAATATAGAGATGGCGAAGTACGAGATAACAAAGAGTTAAAAATAAAAGAGTGTCAAGAGTGTTCGTTAGTTTATTTGTCTGATTTTTCACATGTAGATGAGGGCTTTTATGAAGACTCAAACATGCATAAGAGTTTTGATTTGGCTAGGTGGAACAAAGAGACAGATGCTGATGATAAAAGACGATATGAATTTACAAGAGAGCTTATAAAAAACAAAGAAATACTAGACTTTGGAAGTGGAAATGGTGGGTATCTAAATTATGCATCTAAGAAGGCAAAAAGTATCTCTGCTTTGGAGTTAGAAACAGCAATATCTGAACAATATAAAGAGTATGGTATAGAGTTGTTTAGAGATATAAAAGACTTAGTCAAGAAGTATGATGTTATAACAATGTTTCATGTAATGGAGCATTTACCTAATCCTAAAGAGATGATAAAACAACTCTCCTCAAACTTAAAGGAGGGTGGAAAAATCATCATAGAAGTTCCAAACTCTGATGATGCTTTGCTTACTCTGTATGAGAGTGAATCTTTTTCTAAGTTTACATACTGGTCTTGTCATTTGTTTTTGTTTAATGAAAAAACATTACAAGAGCTAGTACATCAATGTGCTCTTAAAGTAGATTATATTAAGCATATTCAGCGTTACCCTCTCTCAAATCATCTTTACTGGTTAAGCAAAGATAAACCTGCTGGACATCAAAAATGGGGTAAGTTTTTAGACTCAGATGCATTAAGTGATGCTTATGAAAACTCTTTAGCATCTCTGGGTAAAACAGATACTTTAATAGCTCAAATATCAAAGATTTAAGGACTTAAACAATGAATATAGCATTTATACCAGCTCGTTGTGGAAGTAAGGCTATTCGCTTTAAAAATATAAAAGAGTTTTGTGGAAAACCATTAATATATTGGAATCTACTTGCTTTAGAAAATGCAACTCTTGTAGATGAAGTTTTCGTTGCAACTGATTGTATCGAGATAAGTGAAGTTGTAGAGAGCTTTGGATTTGATAAAGTAAAAATATATATGCGTGATAGAGTTAATGCTCAAGATGAATCATCAACTGAAGATGTAATGTTGGAATTCTTAAATAAAAATAGCTTTAGTAAAGATGCGTTATTTATGCTTGTTCAAGCAACTTCCCCAACAACTCAAAGTCATGACTTTGATGGAGGGATAAAAGAACTTTTAAAATCTAAAAAAGATTCTTTGTTAAGCGTAGTAAGAGAGAAAAGATTTTTTTGGAATAATGATGGTAACGCACTAAATTATGACTATAAAAACAGACCTAGAAGACAAGATTTTGATGGCTATTTACTTGAAAATGGTGCATTTTATATTAACCGCGTGAGTAATATTTTAAGAGATAATAATCGTCTAAGTGCAGAAATAGCTTTTTATGAAATGCATGACTATACATCTATAGAGATAGATGAAAAGCATGACTGGAAAATAGCTGAAGAATATATGAAAGAAAATGTACTTTACAGATATGTCAAAGAGAGAAATATAAAGCTCTTTTTATCAGATGTAGATGGAACACTTACAGATGCTGGCATGTACTATGGAGAAAACTCTGAGGAGCTGAAAAAGTTTAATACTCATGATGGAAAAGGTTTTGAGTTGCTTAGAAAAGTAGGAATAAAAACTGGAATAATTACAAGTGAAGATACTAAAATAGTAAGAAATAGAGCCAAAAAATTGAAAGTTGATTATCTTTACCAAGGGCTAGAGCATAAGGGTAAGCTAGATATTGTTAAAGAGATTTGTTCTAAGGAAGGTATCTCTTTAGATGAAGTGGCTTATATTGGTGATGATGTTAACTGCAAGGAACTTTTAGAGGCTGTAGGTGTATGTGCATGTCCCAAAAATGCACTGCCTAGTATTAAAAGCATACCAAATATAATAGAACTCTCTCTTCGTGGAGGAGATGGTGCAGTTAGAGAGTTTGTAGATATTATTTTAAGATAGTATCTCTTTAATAATATTATCAAGGTCTATACTCATCTGTTTTATAGGTTGCGTATTTACCTTCGTGCCTATCATCAGTTTAGTTTTTGAGATTAACTCTTCTTTAGTTTCAACCCAAATCATAAGGTTATTATCAATTTGATATTTGTCATAATGACTTATAAAACTTCTAGTTGAGATAGTAGGAGTTCCTAAAAAACATGCTTCTGTATTTATAGTTCCACCACCACCGATGAACAAGTCACAAAATACAAGTAAGTGTTGAATCTCTACTTTTTCTTCTAATATGACAGCATAAGGGAACTCCTTTTTTAGATAGTCACTCTCATATCTTGGGATAATAATAATATTTGAATTAGTTAAATCTTTTATCTCTTGTAGCGCTTCATAGATAATAGGGTATTTTTTATCAACATAGCTTGATTTGTATTCTTCTTCTCTGATTATAATTGTAGGTTTAGAGTAATCCATAGTATAATTTTTTAAAATCTTTTTTACATAAGATATATCATACTTAAATTTATTTAGCCATATTAGTGGGTCTATGAAGTTGTATTCAAAGATTTGTGTCTTATCTAGCCCAAACCTCTCTATGACATTGTTTGGCACTACAAAGGGTTTAAACATCTTTGTAGCGAGAGGAATGGTAAGTCTAGCTTGTGGTAGAGCTTTTGTAAAGTTTGTAGTATGGTCAGAGAGTGGAATATCGTAAAAATTGATGATGGGTATACCTAATCCAAAAGCAACACGACATGCATCAACTGAAGAGAGACAAACAAGTCTATCTATATGGTGTTTACCTATAAACTCCATAAATTTAACTTGTCTATCTATAGACGCTTCAAACTTTGACTTTAAAGTGCTACCACCAAAGTTACCTATGTTTGTGTACTTTAAATTATATAAATCTAAAAGCTCGATAGTCTCTTTATATCCCTCTCCACCTCTAGTTGTTATAAATACTTCCAAGTTTTTGTCTTGAATATTTTTTATGATTGGTTCAAAAAATAGAACTGACTTTGGGGTAACTAGGTCAAACCATATCATTTAGTTATCACCCATAAAACAAAGTCCAACTTTTTGATAATCTTTATAACTACATATAGAATCATCTTTTTTTATAGTCTCCCATGCTTCTGTCATTCCTTTTGACCAAGATATATCATCAAAAAGTACAATTGCATCTTTACTTAGATATGGTTTTATAATTTCAAAGTATTCAAGCGTTGCATCTCTATCATGATGTCCATCTATAAAGGCAAAATCTATTGCTTTTATGTTTGGTAAAATTTCTGGTAGTACATCGCTAAATCTTCCCACATATGAGTTAACATTTAAAGAATCTATATCTTTGAAGTTCTTTTGTGCAATTATTGCTGTTTTAGGTGAGCCTTCTATGGTATGTATGCAAGCTCCATCTTTTAATGCTTTTGACATATATATAGATGAAAATCCACAACAAGTTCCAAGTTCAAGAACAGTTGATGGCTGATGTTTTTTAATGATTGCATATATAAGATGTGCAAAGTCATTTTTTAAACCGATTTTACATAAATCTTTTGTGCTTACATTTTTAGTTACACCATTATGCATCTGTTTAGCACTTCTATTTTCATCAGGATTACCAGCACCGAAGTCCATTACTTCTATGTTTATATCTTCTAATATAATTTTTTCTCTTAAAGACTCTATCTCTTTAAAAATATTAAAATCATTGTCATCAAGAATATGTAGGTATTTTTGCATTACATATAAACCTTTTTATACCATTTACAAAATAAAAATATAGAGTAAAGATGTTGTTTAAATCTACCACTCTTACCTTCTTCGTATAAAAATATAATGAAATTATCATTAAAAACTCCTATTTCAGAGTTTACTTCTTGGATTAGCTTTAGTATTTCAATGCCAAAACCACTATACAACCATTCTATAAAAGGTGAGCTAAAACCTTTTTTTTGTCTGTTAATTATTGAGTCAGGTAAATAAGGCTTAGCTACTTTTTTTAATATTTCTTTGTTGGTAGTCCCTATTTTAATACTACTCTTTACACCAAGAAGGTACTCAACAAGTTTGTGATCTAAAAAAGGGGCTCTTAACTCAACAGAATGAGCCATAGACATACGGTCAACCTTAGTCATTAAAACTTCGCTAATCCAAATGTTAAAGTCTATATATGTCATCCATTGAATAGGTTGGTAAGATGAACTATATGGATGCAGTGGATAGTTTATTTTTCTTGATGAGAGTTGTTGTAGTTGGGCATAAGAAAAGGTCTCCCCACTTGATTGGTATACTTGTTTGTTCTTTAGTCTGCGATTATTATATTCCCACTCTTTTGTGAGTTTGAATTCTTTTTGTTCTTTAGGTTCATTGTTGTAATAGTCTAGCATTTTAAAGTAGTTGTCATAACCTAAAAAACTCTCATCACTTCCCTCACCACTTAGACAAACTTTTATGCCTGCATTGTGAATATGCTCAGATAAGATATATGTTGGGATGGTAGCAGAATCAGCCATAGGTTCATCAAGGTGATATAAAACTTTATCTATAGTATCTAAGTAGTCATTTCTAGATATTGTGTACTCGTGATGAATGGTTCCAATATACTCAGATGCAACCTTAGCAAAATCAAGTTCACAATAATGTTTATGTTCATCATAACCAATAGAAAAGCTATGTACATCATGTTTAGATTTTTGTGCATAAAGAGCGGTTATAAATGAAGAGTCTAGTCCACCAGAGAGTAATGTCGCAACCTCTACATCTCCGACAAGACGCTTTTCTACAGCTTCGTGAAGTAAAGTATCTACTTTAGTAATAATTTGTTTTTCATCAGTATGTATGATTGGTATATTGTCAATATTATAGTAGCTATCTATTGTTAAGTTATCGTTTTGATATGTCAGGAAAGATGACGCAGGAAGTTTTTTAAGACCTTTATAAAAAGTATTGTCACCTTGGGGTGACTGGAATGCTAGGTATTGCCATAGTGCTTCTTCGTTAAACTCAGGTAATTTTTTTAGCATTTTCAAAATGGCTTTTATCTCAGATGCAAAGTAAAAGGAGCCATCTTCTTCATAGTAGTAAAAAGGCTTTTTTCCAAAACGATCTCTTGCACAAAAATACAGCTCTTTTTTTTTATCATATATACAAAATGAAAACATTCCCTCGAGCATATTTAGAAATTCTAAGTTGTATTTTTGGTATAAGCGAATTATAACTTCACTGTCACTCGCAGTCTTTACATCTAGATTATGCTCTTTGATTAGTGTTTTATAATTATATATTTCACCATTAAATACTAAAATAATATTATCAAATATCATCGGTTGATTTGCTTCAGCATCTAAGTCGATGATGCTAAGCCTAGAGTGCCCAAAATATGCTCCATCATTTAATATAAATGATTGGTTGTCGTAACCTCTATGTTTGATGGAGTCTAAAACATCTTTATGATTAAAGGAGTTTTTGTTTGAGCCAATTATTCCGCACATTTTTTAGCTATCACTCCTATTCCACCTTCTAACACATGAAATTTTATGACTTCTAAGTTTAGCTTACTAAGCCAATTTTTTACCTCTTCTACGGTATATCTCTCAGATATTTTTGGATAAAACCAATCAAAAACAACCATATGATTATCTTCAAAACTCATGTTCTCATTCCAAAAAGTTTTTAAAAATTTATAATATATAAACCTCTGTAAGTTATATTCTCCTTTTTCAATGTCGAGTTCTTGTATCTCTTGGGAGATAGTAATCTTTTTTATATATAAATCTTGTGCTAATTTTGTTATTGGAAGTAATTTGTCCCAGGCATCTTGTGGTTTTAAGTCACATACTAAGCTTCGTATAAAATCATCAGTAAAGTCTCGAATAGGGGCTGCTTTTCTATATACATCAAACAGTATAATTCCACCTGGTTTTAAAACATTAGTTAATGATTTTATACCTTCAAAAGTATTGCCTGTATGTTGTAATATAGCATGACATACAACGGCATCAAAAGAGTTTTGTCTAAATGGAGGTGTAATTAAATTACCTTTGAAGTAATGGATATTGTTAAACAGGTTTTTTAGTTTATCTTTTGCCTCATATACAGCATCACTAAGATCTGTTGCGTAAATTTCTTTTGTATATTTTGCAAATATATACTCGACTCTTCCGCTTCCAATAGCTGGATCGTAAACTATCTTATCAGCTATATACTTTTTTAATTCTAGTTCATCTATACCATACCTATCGAAAAAAAGATTTTTTGAATATACTTTAGAACCTTCATTGTGTCCCATATTAGAGTTTTTCCATTGCCAACCAAAGGCTTTTGTTGTATGTGCTACCTCTTCTTTTATACTTTCTGTTTTATCAGAGATAATGGAAAAATCTAAAATACCATTATTTTTTTTATAAACTCTTTTACATGAACTACAAATAATATCACCACTTTGATACTTTATATCCTGAGTACATTCGACGCACTTAAATATATCTAACATATTAACTTCCAATACTTTGAATTATTATTTTTTTATATTTGTCTAAAGATTTTTTTAAAGTAAATTTCTTAGATATCTCAAACATTTTTTTTGCAAGAGTAACTTTTTTATTTTTATCTTTTAAGATATTTAATATATTTTTACTTAAACACGCTACATCATTAATTTTACAAAGATTTGTTCCTTTTTCATCTAAAATTTCATTATACCCCTCAAACTTATAAGAGATTACCGCCGTATTAGCACTCATAGCTTCCAATAAAATATTAGGAAACCCTTCATAATAAGAAGCAAAAACAAATAATTCACATTCATGTAAATAATCATAAGGTAATTGTACTTCGCCTAGAAGATGAACCCGTTTGGATAAGTTTAATTCTAAAATTTTGTTTTCAAGGACTTCTCTTAGTTCACCTTCACCTATTATAATTAAGTTATGCTCAATTTTATCTGCAATTTTTTCAAAAGCAAGTATTATGTCCAATTGGCCTTTTTGTGGATGTAGTCGCCCAATATTTAAAATATATTTTTCACTTATCTTTTTATAATATTTTTCTACTTTATCTACGCCATTATACACAGTTTGTAACTTAGATTTTAAATTATGATTTAGTTGTAAAATTTCATTTGCTATATAATCACTTACACAAACTATTTGCTCTGCAAGTGGATAGTATTTTATCATCATATCTTTGTACTCATCAAAGCTGAAAAGATGAATATTTTTTGCTTTCATACTCTCAAAAACTGCTCTTTGGCTTACGATTTTTTTGCATTTATAGCTTGTTTTTAGAGATATGATATTGCTGTATTCTCCAAATGAAAAAATTAGAATAGGTTTTATTCTATCTATGATTTTATTAAGTTTTTTTACTCTATATTCTAGTAAAAACGAGGCAGTACTTGGCTTAGATACATCTACTTTAATAGTTTTTATCATTTTTATTGTAATACCATTATTTAAGTGATAGGCTACTTTTTTATCATTTTCTGATAAAACAATAAAAATAGAATAGTCTTTATACAGATAGTTTGCTAGATTTGAAACAACTTTTTGTATGCCACCTGTTTCTAAGTTTTGGGTAAATAGGATTATATTTTTCATAGCTTTTTCGCTACTAGAAAAAAGTTTGGTGTAAACTCTTTTAGTTTTATTAGATCTAAGCATAATCCAATAATATTATTTATTGTAAACATAATTAAGAGTATTGGTAAAAAAATAGTATTTCTAAGTATTTTATATTTACTTGCTAGGTTCCAAATAAAACCGTTTAACATAGATACTATAGCTGTTCCAAAATAACCTTGATAATGGAACTCTAAAATCTCAAAGTCATACTTTTTACATAGCTCCTTTAACCCATATTCACTAAATCTAAAAAAGTCATATGGAGTAGCATGGGCTTGATATATAAATGGTACGGAAAGAATGAGTATTCCACCCTTTTTAAGAACTCTTTGCACCTCACATAGTGCTTTATATGGCTCATCAATATGCTCTAACACTTGCGTCAAAATAACACTATCAATGGAGTTACTATCAAATGGTAGGTTTTTTATATCTGCATCTATAAATTTTTCTTTTGAAGTTTGAAACATATGTCGGTGAATTTCACTCTTATCAACTGCAATATATTTGTCTACATGTGGCAATATTAATTTTTTATATATTGCATTACCTGAACCAATATCTGTACATATACCATTTAAATATGGTAACGATTTGATAAAAGAATTATGAAGATGCTTATGATTTAAATATCCCATATTTGATATATATATATGTGGTGCTTTATTTTCACCTGTTAAAATGGGTATGAGCTTATGTGAAATATAATCCATAACTTTCTTGATCATTAGATTTTTATACCTCTTCCTTCACATCCATTATATCCCATATGTACATCAATATCTTTATATCCAAGTTCTTCAAACCATCTTTTAAATGTTTCTATCCTTACAGGGTTATCATACATAGGTGAAAGCATATCAAATAAATCCATTACCGCCCATTGTTTCAGTTTGTCTTCTGATAGTCCTGTCGAAGTATAATCTGGTACTAGTAATCTCCAGTTAATTCTATTCGCTCTTTTTGCAGAAAATAATTTTCTATTTAATTTAAATATAGGCCACATTATTTTAACATGTTGCTTACACCACCAATATAATAATTTATGATTTAACCTCTTGGTAATTGGTCTTACCCAATATTTAGTATGAAACCATGTTGTACTTAAAAAAGGATAATTATCAGCAGCTATTTTACCTTCACTTTTTAGTTTAGTAGTTAATGACTTTAGTGCTTCTCTTGAGTCAGGAGTATGTTGTAGTACTCCAAAACAATAAATTTTATCTGCAATATCATTTTTAAAAGGCATATTATAAATATCAGCTTGAACAATTAATACATTTTCTTTGTCACTGTGATGCTGATAACTAGCTTCAACAGCACTGCTATAATCAAAAGAGAGTACCATAGCCCCAGTATTTGCTGCAAATTGAGTAAATCTACCTGCTCCACATCCTGCTTCAATAATAACTTCACCTTTTAGGTTCTCGCCCCACTTTGTTTCATTTTTAAATCTTTCTTCAGAAGAATTCACACTACTAAATTTATCATGTTGATCACTATGGTGGATATTCCATTGCATACCAAAGCTGTCTGCATAGTTTGTCATAGGTACAAATCTTGGGATATAGTTGATTATAGGATAATTACTACTACAATTTACACAAGCAAGAGTTCCACTTATTACCTTATCCCCTTTTTCGATTATATTTTGATATTCTAAGTTATTATTACATTTAATACAGATTAGATAATCTATGTATTTTTTATTCATTTTATATCTTTGCTAAGTTAGATATTATATACGCTAGTTGCGATAGTTCAAGTTTCGTATATAGCGGTAATGATAAAACTTCATCTCCAAACTTTTTTGCGATTGGGAAATCACTATCTTGAAAAGAGAAACTATTTTTGTAATAATTAAGTATATGAATAGCTCTATAATTTACAGCAACACCGATGCCGTTACTTTGAAGCTTGCTAACTACTTTATCTCTATTTTTAATTTTTATAATAAAAAGATGTCTTGCTGATTTAGTATTTTCAGGAACTTTTATATACTCGACACCTAGTTTATTTAGAGCCACTTCGTAGTACCTAGCTATCTCTTCTCTTTTAGAGAGCCTATCTTCTATCTTCTCTAACTGTCCTATCAGCAAAGCTGATTGTATATCTGAGATATTATATTTCCAGCCAAGGACCTTCATATCCCAATGGGCAAATTTATCTGTATATCTTGAAGATGCATCTTTATTGATACCATGAAGTCTTAACTGATAAAGAAGTTTGGCTACTTCATCATTGTTAGTTGTTATTGCTCCACCTTCACCACTAGTAATATTCTTAGTCGCATAAAAAGAAAAACAAGCAACATCACCTAACTCCCCAACTCTAACCCCATCTCTCTCGCCCTCGATGCAGTGAGCAGCATCTTCGATGATTTTAAGTTTATGTTTATTAGCTATCTTTTTGATTGCTTTCATATCGCACATATTTCCATAAAGATGTACGGGCATGATAGCTTTTGTTTTTGGCGTTATTGCAGCTTCTATAAGTGTGAAATCTATGTTTCCAGTAGATTCTTCTATATCTACAAAGACAGGAATAGCCCCCGCATGGAGGATAGCATTTGAAGTAGCTACAAAGCTCATAGGTGTAGTTATCACTTCATCACCATCTTTGATACCAAGAGCAAGTAAGCTTAGATGCAAGGCCGCTGTACAAGAACTTACAGCTACACAATGCGTAGCATCTAAATAAGTTGCAAATTTTTCTTCAAATTCTTTAGTTACATTTGCGTTTGTTAAAAATATCGATTTAAGAACGCTAGTAACTCTACTTATATCTTCTTCATCAATATTGTGTTTAAAGAATTCTATTTTTTGCATCTAATGAATTACTTTCTTACCATCTTTTAAAACTATTGGAACTTGTCTCATCCAAATCTGTTTTTCCCATTTATGGTGGTTGTTTTTGTACCACTCAATGGTACTTTTTAAACCATCCTCAAACTTTATGCTAGGTTGCCAATTTAAAATATCTTTAATTTTTTGTATATTTGCTATATGACAGTCAACTTGACCGGGTCTATCGTCTATATATTTTATTTTTGATTTATCAATTCCCATTGCTTTTACAACTTCTAGGGCTATATCTTTTATAGATATAGTCCTTCCTGTACCAAGATTAAAAACTTCGCCTTGAACTTTTGAAAGGGGGCTGTTTAAAATCTTGTCTATTCCTAAACAAGTATCGTGTACATTTATCCAATCCCTTGAAGCCAAGCCTTGGCCGTGAACTGTTAAATCTTCATCAAGTAAGGTACTTGTTATAAAACGAGGTATAGCTTTTTCTAAATGTTGAGAAGCTCCATAGTTGTTAAATGGTCTGATGATAGTAGCTGGTATGTCATAAGTTTCTACATAAGAGTAAACCAACCTATCTGCACCAACTTTTGCAGCAGCATAAGGTGACATAGGATTTAGTGGATGATGTTCATCCATTAGTTCACATCCAGATGCAGTTCCATAAACTTCAGAAGTAGATATATGGATAAATTTCTCAACTGTATTTTTATTTTGCAGTACAGCATTTGATACTGTTTGAGTACCTATAACATCTGTTTCAAAAAAGTCTCTATTGTCAAATATAGACCTTGTAACATGAGTCTCCGCAGCGAAGTGAATCACATAGTCAGCTTTACAAACGAGAGCATCTACTAGGGCAGAATTAGTCACATTTCCATACCAAAACTCAAACCTATCATTTATATTATTTACATTTACTGGAAAATTTTCTACACTTCCAGCATAAGTAAGTAGGTCTAAGACTATTATTTTAGAATCAGGATATTTATTGTAAATATAATTTACAAAGTTAGAACCGATAAAGCCAGCTCCACCTGTTATAAGGTATGTTTTAGACATCTGAACTCTCTTTAGTTATAATTTTTTTGCTATTTTTCCCATAGTTAAACAATAAATCTATTATAGACAAATATGGTAAAAAGTCTCCATGTAATTGCTTGTAGGATGGATGCTCATATTCTTGAAATACTAATTCTATTTTATTGTTATCAAATAACTTTTTATTGATATAATTTTTTGCAGCTTTACCACTATAATAACTTGACGCATTAAAGTGTTTGCAAATATTTATGAGTCTATCGTTTTTATCTCCACCAATACCTAAATCGGATGATAGATAAAATTTTGTATCTAATTTTAAGTATTTTGAGATATCTTTTATAATGTTTATAGATATGTTACTAAGTGAGTTGTTATCTGAGTTTATATTGTTTTGAAGAATTGGATATATCTCATCAAAGTATTTTGATTTTGAGTAAAATTGCTTTAAAGATTTTAGATGTTTGACTCGCCAATTTTTAGTATCGTCAACTAATACTTCGTTTATATTTTTACTTGTTGATGAATTTACAGGGATGCTAAGCCAAGAGCTGCCATTGAGTACTTTGATTTTATTTCTATTTCGCCAATCATTTTTTGTGTATTGAACATCATCATAAAAAACAAATATATCAACATTTATTATTTGCTCAAAGTATCCAATCCATGGAATATATGATGGTTGGAGTATAGCTACTTTAGTCAACTTCTACAGCACCTTCACTATCTGAAAGACCAAGAGAAGAGTCTTTATTTTTTTGAGCATTCTCCACAAGTTTCCAATAGTTATGTTTCCAAGATCTATATTTCCAATCTGGGCAGTTTTTACACAAGTCAATTTCATCACCTTTTTTTTGAAGATGTTTATCTCTATAACTGTTAAATTTATCACCATGCCAGATATCTTTTATAGATGCGTTATTGATATTTCCCATATTTGTATTTGCTGCTATATCGTAACCACACATCATAATTTGACCACGAGAATCTATATTTAATCTTTCAAAGAGAAAAGGACATGGAATTCTCTCCTCTGGTGGCAAGTAAGGTGTGTCATCAGCAGATTCACTAGAATCATTTATACCCCAAGTTAGATATTTTCTTTTTTGAAAATTATCCACATATGGTAACCAAAACTTTTCTACTTCATCTACATCTATATTATTTTGGTTTATTGCAGATGCAATGATTTTTGTATTTGAATTCATCTCATTTCTTAGTTTATATACAGTTTTTAGATTTTGGACAAGTTCATCAAAATTAAGACCTTTTCTTACTATGTCATAATCACTTTGCTTTGAAGCATCTACTGAAAATTCTAGCATTTCCACATCTATCTCTAACAAACTCTTAGCAAGAGTTTCATTCATCAGTGAGCCATTTGTTATGATGCCTAGTTTACAGCCTTTTTCTTTTGCATATATCATAAGTTCTAAAAACTCTGGATGCATTGTTGGTTCACCGCCACCACTTATTCTAAGCCAAGCATTATGCTCTCCAACTTCATCGGCAATCTTTTTAAAAATCTCATTAGACATATACTTTGCATCTTTATAGTCTGAACGGATGTCTGAGTTAGTGTATGGACAGTTTGGACACAAAGCATTACATACATATGAAAATGATAAAACCGACATCATTGGAAACTCTTCTGCTTCATCCCTGATAGCATAGTTGTTTTGTGTATGTTTCATATATATAAGTCCTTTTTAAATATATTTCCATTATAGTTTATATTGTTATATTTCTTTATTTTTTCATGAATTAAAGTATATTTTTCTTTTATAAATAGTGTTTTAGAAGCTTTATTTGATGCTTCTATCCAAGAGAGAAGATATGTTAGTCCATTTTTAATTGCATGTTTTTCAATCTCTTTAAGTAGCAAAGTTCCTATACCTTTGTTTTTTTCTTTTACAAAAATAGTTACTTCATTTTTTTTGTCTATATATAAAATAACTACTCCTAAAAGCATCTTGTTTTGAGTAGCTATCATATTTACTATAGAGTTGTTTTGCAGCCAATTTCTTGTCTCTTGATAAGTTACAATCTCCGTAAAAAGGTCATCTTTGTAATTATTTCTAAGTACTATATATTGGTCTAAATATTGTAAATTCTTTTTTAAATCAACAATATCAATCTTCATTCTCATCTTCTTTCCACCAAAAAGGTCTAGCTTCTTTTTTGAGTTCTATATTTTTATTTTCATGATATGTTGCACCAGCTACTTGCCAGTCTGGACAAGTTTTACAGATATCTGGTATTTCTTCCCATCTATTTTCTATATGTGGTTTTTTTACTACTCTTGTATGTTTTTGCCATAACTCTTTTAAAGATGTGTCCTTTGCATTACCTATGATGGTCTTACCCTCATAATCAACTGCACAAGTTACTACATTTCCATTTTCATGTATAGCCATGGTATTCATCGCCCACGGACAAGCTACTCTAAATTTTGTATCATAGTCTAAGTTATTTGCTACTACATCACCAGAGTTTGTCCACGAGAGCATATTTCTAGTTTTTACTTCAGCACCAAGAGGTTCCCAGTGCTCTCTAAAAGCTTCAACTTCGTGTCTATTCTCATCCATAACTGAAAACTGACACTGAATAACTGGAAACTCTAAGCCTAACTCATCTCTTCTTTTTAGGAGTTTCTCTACAGATGCATAAACTCTATCTCTATCTCCCCCAACTCTTATCTTGTTAAAAGTTTCACAAGTGAAACCATCAAGCGAGAGTATAAATCTTTTAAGCCCAGATGTAAGAATTTGGTCTATCCAGTCATGTCGTTCTAGTAAAACTCCATTAGAATTTAAAACCATGTTTGTAAGCCCTGCATCTCTACCGTACCTAAGTAGTTCATATAGTGTCTCACGAAGAGTTGTAGCCTCCCCATAAAAAGTTGGCCATATCTCAGTATTTGGTTCCTCTTTGGCTATTTCATCAACTATCTTTTTAAAAAGATCTGTATCCATATGTTGTTTAGTTCTCTCCATGATGCGGTGGTTACAGTGGATGCAGGCTTGGTTACACACAGAGGTACTCTCTATAATTATCTGAGGTGGGAACTCCCACTCTTGAAGTTTTCCTTCAATTTTAAGTAGTCTATCTTTTGTTTCATCAGTTATTTTCATTTTATTCCCTCGTACCAAACTGCTAGTGTATATAAATTCCAAATTTTTGCGTGTTGTTTTTTTTGTATCTTAAAAGTGTCTAGTAAATTTTTTATATATATTTTATTAAATTCAAAATCATCTATCATATTAGAATGAAGTATTGTAGTATAAACTTCATCAAAATACTCTTCTTCTATCCATTGATATACAGGAAGTACAAAACCCTCTTTAGGTCTGTTTATGATTTCATCATCAAGATACTTAGATGCACTTTTTTTGAGTATATATTTATTAACAGTATCTTTTATTTTAAGTGATGATGGAATTTGTGCGGCAAACTCGACGATACGGTAATCTAAAAAAGGTGAGCGAACCTCTAGAGAATGTGCCATTGAGAGTCTATCTGTAAATGGAAGTATTTGATTTACTAGTAGTTCTTTTTCATCTATCTCTAAACATTTATCGAGCATAGTCTTAGCCGTAGTGGTGATATTTTTATAAGGATTTGGGATATCTATGTTACTTAGAAATAAAGAGTTTAATTCATCATCACTAAAAACATTCAACTTATTTCTCCAAACAGCTATATCTTCATCTGCTATATGTTTTAAAAACTCAAATTCTTCTTTTGAATCAAAAGGTTTTATATGTTGAGTATTGTTAAGATAGTTCTCTATCGGAGTTGAAAGTCTATGAGTTAAGTAACTTCCAAAAAGTTCATCAGCCCCATCACCGCATAGTGCTACTTTTACATTTTTCGAGATTAGTTTAGTTAAAAAATAAGTGCTTATAGTCCCTGAAAATGGCTCATCAAAAGCTCGAAGTGCATCTGATAATTCATCAAAAACTTCTTTTGAATCTAGTATATATTCATAATGATTTGTTCCAAGTTTTTCAGATAATTTTCTGGCATGATACAAATCACTTTGTTTATTTTTAAAATCGTCTTTATAACCAAGAGAAAAAGTCATAAGATTTTTGTTATGAGTTTGGGTAATGATAGAACAAACTAAACTAGAGTCCAAACCACCACTTAAAAATGCTCCATACTCAACATCACACTCTGTTCTTATTTTCACGGCATCTTCTAAGAGAGTTATCAATTTCTTAGATATCTCATGTTCAGATAAATTTGTTTTTTTAGAAAAATCTAAATCCCAATATTTATTTTCTACATAAGTTTTTAACCTTAAATCATACTCAATATAAGATGCACTATTTACTTGTTTTATATCTTCATAGATTGTATCTGGTGCAGAAGTATTTTTTAGTTGAAGATAGTTTATTAAAGAGTGTTTATCTATTTTAAAATCATTTTTGATCTTTAGAAGTGCTTTTATCTCTGATGCAAAATAGAACTCTTTATTTATTGAGGTATAATAAAGTGGTTTTTTTCCAAGTCTATCTCTATATAAAAGTAGCTTTTGTTTATCTACATCATATAAAGCTATTGCAAACATACCGTTAAGTTTATTTACGAAATCTACTCCATATTCTAAATACATATTTGGAATAATCTCTCCATCACTATGTGAAGAAGAAAAACAGTAGCCTTTAGAAATAAGCTCATTACGAAGTTCTTTATGATTGTATATCTCACCATTAAACACAACAACGATTGATTTGTCTTTTGAATAATAAGGTTGAGAACCAGACTCTATATCTACTATAGATAATCTTCTCATTGCTAATGAGACAGTCTTAGAATTAAAACTACCTAATGAATCAGGTCCTCTGTGAACTAAGGCATCGTTCATGTCTTTGAGTAGTTTATTGTTTTGATGTGCTACAAAACCAACTATACCGCACATCTATTTTACTAGTCTGTCAAATATTTTTAGATACATTTTTTCATTTTCTTGTAAAAGTTTTATGGCAAATTCTCTTGATTTTAAACTTATCTCTTTTAGTTCATTAAAATTTTTATTTTGATACTCTATGAGTCTATCTTCTAAATTGTATAGGTTGATATTTACTATGGGAGAGTTGTCAAAAAAGTCTATGTAGTAATTACTATTTACAATCTTATACATATCATTGATACTTTCATCTAAATACAAAAATACTATTTTACCTTTTATCATTGCTTCAAGCGCTGAGTAACTAAAAAAGCCATCAGTTAATTGTTCTATATAAAAATGTGAGCTATCTAGTTTTGAGAGGATTACATCTCTTTTCTCGGCGTAGTAAAATTCTAAATTATTTATATGATTATTGGACTTTTTTAAACTGTTCTCTATGTAGTTACTACCTTTTCTTACTTTGTCATTAGCATAATGAATTATCTTTATATCATCCGTATTTTTAAAATTGTAAGTATATTTTTTATTATTAATATCATCTATAATATGTCCATGATAAACTAAAATATCTATTTTTTGTAAGAAGTCTATGTAGTTGACAGTAGCAATTATTAAATTCACATACTTAGACCAATGGTATACTCTAGATTCTATTTTTTTATCTAGATGAAAGTATTTTTTTAAACTCATCATATGACCTAACTTTTGTACACGATTTGAGTTTTGTTTTATGGACCATACATCACTTCCATAAGGGAAAAGGATGACTTTTTTATTGAAAAGTTGATATATAATTGGTTCAATTCGCCAAAAAATAGTTCTTTCTAAAAAGCCACTGTTGAAGTAAAGAGTATAAATGTCAAATTTATTTAAAGCCCAAAGAAATGATATATATGGACCAAAAAGATAAGACTCTTTATTTAAAAATTTATTTTTGCATATATCACTAAAAGAGATATCATTATGAAAATTTCCATTTGACCAATCATCAAAGACAAAAAGCGTAGTATTAAAACCGTTTTGTTTAAGTAGTTTAGTTAGTAAGTAAAAAGTTACGATAGGCACTGTTCCTAATAGTATTTTTTTCTCAAGATTAGGAGTACGTAGTTTCTTGTATATAAAAAGGATAATAAGGCTTAATAAAAATGGTACTATAATAAGTAAATCAACTATATATCTTTTAAAATTATATTTTAACTCATTTTTGAAATTGATAGCAGGTTCATTATCATCAAATAAAAAACTCCAACCAGCTTCATTTCTCATATAGAGATCTTCAGAATATTTCTAAAATCATTTATAGTGTGTTTTTCTAATTGTTTAGATGCATGCTCAAGGTAACTCTTAGTTACTCTTTGTAGTAAATTTTTATCATGAATGAACTTATTGGCAATTAATATATAGTCATTTTTATCTTTTGCAAAAGATAGAGCTAAATTTAATTTTTCACCTTTATAGTCATATATTACAACATAAGGTTTCCCTTTAGATCTATACTCTTCAAGTGCCATACCTCCACCAAAAGGAAAAGGTGTTAACCATAAGTCTATAACATGGGCATATACATGAGCATCTATGTGACCTGGAAAATAAAACCTATCAGATAAGCCTAGTGCTTCGACTTTGCGTTTAACTTCGCTATTCTTTCCACCACAAGCTAAGTAAATAGTATGTGGATTTTTTTTCATGATAGCAGCAACAGTTTGTAAGTACTCATCACTATCTAGCTTTATAAGCCTCCCGATGCTACCAAGTATAAAACTATCTTTTGGGTATGAATCTCTGATCTTGTTAATTTCATTTATATCAACATCAGGGTTATATATTTCTAAATCTATAGGGATTTCAAAGTGTTTAAACCTTTTATCCGTAGTATTGAAGTGAGAAATTTTACTATCAATAGCATCTAAATCATACTCATCATTTCCATGACTCCAATAAATTTGTTTAGGAGCAGTTCTACTAGTAAAAAGAAAGTTATACTCAGAACGGTTATGATAACCTATGAGTATATCTATCTTATCTTTTATAAGTAATTTTCTAGTTTTTAAAGTTTTTTCTAATATTGGATAAAATGCATAAGTACCTTCGAAAAATTCATGATGTAAGTCAACATATTTAAACCCAAGTTTCTTTAACTCATCAACTTTTTTGTCATCACTTCCCATCATTTCCATTAAGTTCATATCGTAAACTATAAACTCATATTGTTTATCTGGGTCTTTTTTTATAGCTTCAAGTAAGGACATCATTACATGATTTACAGAAAGGTCAAGAATTCTATGAACAAGTAGAGCCACTTTTATTTTTTTTTGATTAGGACTTATTTTTTTCTTATTTGCTTTGAGCTTGTATTTATCTATAAGTATATTTTTTACATATGATTCAAATGGACGCTCGACCGTATCGTTAAAATTTTTATGTTCCTTTTGAGTCTGAGCAACTCCGTTCCATGAAAACTGAAGTGGATAGTATATAAACATCACCAGTTCATCTAGGTCTTTTTTGATAGCTTCAAGATATATAGGAAGTAAGATGTTATACATCTCTTTAAAATCTTCAAAAAAATCAAAAGTATAGTTAGTGATATAAAAGAACCGATACACTTGTTCTTTTTGTTTTATTGTGCCAAGGTCAAAAAAATCAGATTTAAATATAATTTTTGCCTGTATATGTATAAATTTTTTAAACTCTTTTGGCGTATAAATATACTTTACAAAATGAAAATTAGTGAAGATATCATGTATCGCGCTATAGTTACTTATCTTTTGTAGGCACTCTTCTCTATTCTTATCAAACTCTTTTTTATCTTGAAGTTGCTTTAAAACAAATGATATGAAGATATTATTCATACTTGTTTCTTGTATATTTATTGATGTAAATAGTTGCATCTGTAGATCAAGTATTTGTTGAGTCTGTTCATATTGATGTGTTTGTAAGTAAGTTATTATATTTAATAATTTTATAATTAATTCAACAGTTGCTTCTTCCTCAGCACCTTCTATGAGGTGTTTTAAAAATGAAAATATCATTACGCCAATATTTTTATCATCTATTTTAGCAGGAAGAAGAGAGTTTATAATTTCAATTTTTTGATTTTTTATAGCTGTAATAGTTTGAGTTATGTTCTGAGTTATTTGAGATTTTATTGTATCGGAAAAATTAACATTGTCAAAATTCAGTTGTGCTATTTGTGGATATGTTGTCTGCAGGAAAAAATCATAAAATGAAGCTATTGGTACATTTATGCAGTTTGATGGAGCATCTTCCAAAAGAGTTCCATCATAAAAAAATAAATACTTATCATCTTGACACCCTTTAGCCGCCTCAAGTGCAACTAATGAATTAAAAAAGTAAATACTTGTTTCGTTCATTATTTAGAATTCGACTCAGAATCTATTATCATTTTTAGCGATGAAAATTGAGCATTAATTCTGCTTATGATTGCATCATAAGCCATAAATCTTTTAGACATGATTTCATAGCGGGCATCTAGTGACTTTTGTGCATTTAGATGATTTTTAGAAAGATTTCTACCTTCTGTTTTTAAGTCTGACTCAAAAGTACTCAAAAGTTTACCATAACCTGTATATTCTTTTATTCTCTCATCAATAGTTTCAAATATACCTGTTGTTTTATTTCCATCTTTGTCTGTTCCTCCTGAAAAAAACACTTTTATGGAATCTGGATCATTACTTAGTTTTTTCTCAAAATCAGCAGAATCAAAACTCATTCTACCCTGTCTATTTAAGTCAATACCATAGTTGAGAAGGGAATTATTACTACTGCTTAGAACTGTAATTGCTTTTGTTAACTCTCTAGATATAGATTTAACAAAGTTATTACTATTAAATACACCTTCTGCTCCAGTTTCTTTATTTTTTAATGTCATATCGTGGATATTTGTAATCAGTGTGTTATAGCTATCGACAAACTGTTTTAATTCCCCTGTTATTTTTGATGTATCTTGTGAAATATCAACTCTTGAAAAATCACCCTCTTTTTTAAGTGTAATATTTACACCCAAAATAATATCTTTTATCTCGTTAGTTGATCTTGTCATTGCGATACCATTGTATTTAAACTTTGCATCTGTAGCCGCTTGTACTTTTTCATAACCAGTTGGGTTTGTAGTGGCATCAAATGCTGCAAAAAGAGAAGCATCCAAGTTACCATTAACATCATTAATTGTTAAAGTAGAATTTTCACCTGTTGACTTAGAAGAAAGAACTAAACTATACTCACCATCTCCAGTTTGAAGGACAGATGCTGAAATATCATCACCTGCTGCCTCTGTAATGGCTTGAGTTAAATCATTTAGCGTCATTCCTGCTGTGTAAGCAATGCTTAATGTTTTTTTAGGATTGGCTGGATCAGAGCCAATCTTTATTTCTAATCTGCCATCAGCTGAAGCAATATCTGAGACTTTACTTGCAACTGCACCTAATTTTGTTATGTCTTTTTTAGCTAAAGTAGTAGTTTCTAAAGTAAATGATTCTACCGTTGCACCAGCATCCACTTTTATTTCAGATTTACCGCTTATTTCTACACTTTTATTGTCAAATATTGTATTATAACTAAGAGCAGAAGCACTAGCTTTAAATGTTTTAATTAACGAAGTTAGCAACTTTTGTGCATCTTGTTTTTGATTGTTAAGAGTAATTTTTCTCTCTATTGGTTTAATAATTCTTGATGTATCAACATTTTTTAACTTGTCTATTACATCAGAAGTTAAAACACCCGACCCAATACCCAATGAGGTTATTGCAGAAGCCATAATAAATCCTTTTATATATAAAGTGTAACACTATTATCGACAAAAAAGTAATAATATTAAATATTAAATTTTCTATTAAGAAAATTAATTTCGTGTCGATATATCTCACATGGAAGAAACTAACAATGATGAAAAAGGATTTAAAATGTATGGTAATTTAGCTCATAATATTTATGCACAAAACAATATCGGTATCGAATCTCCAGCGAAGCTTATTGAGATGCTGTATGAGGGGGTACTTCGTTTTAACGCACAAGCAAAAAAAGCTATAAAAGATGGTGATGTAGAAAAAAGAGTTAATTGGATAAATCGTTCAATAGCTATAATTACAGAGTTGTTAGTTACACTTGATAGAACACAAGGAGATATCTCTTTGTACCTAGAAGGACTTTACAATTATGAAATACAACTTCTAACAGATGCCTCTATTTATAAAGACAGTGAAAAACTTGATGAAGTAAGTAATGTCTTTAAAGGCTTACTTGAAGCGTGGAGAGAAAGCACAAATGTGGTTAACTAGCTTAAAAATTGCAATAGTTGAAAAAAATACACAAGCCTTAGGTGAGCTTATTGATGATATGCCAAAATTTGATAATCTCAAAGATATGGAATCAGCTTCATATCTTTTAAGAGAAGCCGCTGAGTTAATCTATACACTTCAAGATGAAACAAAAGTAACTATGAATAAGATGAAAAAAAATTTAGAATTTTTACAAGCAACTCAAGCAAGACCTACACATAAATTAGATTTAAAATCATAACTATTTCTTTTTAATCCCAAACCTCAAGCTTCTTATAGTATATTCACTTACAACAGCACCTTTTCTCATGGTGAGAATATGCTCAACTGCATCTGCTATATCAGAGCTAAATAGTTTTTCTTCTTCTTTGTCGCTTGTTGTAAATCTAAGTTCTTCATAAAAGTTACTTTGCGTCATATCAGGGTTTATATTAGTTACACTTAGTCCACTTTTTCTACTCTCTTCAAATAGTGAGTCACCAAAGGCTTTTAAACCAGCTTTTGTTGCACTGTAAACACCTGCAAATTTACTAGTTTTTATGGCTTCTATACTATTTATATTTATCAGGTAACCATCGTTTTTTTTCAAACTTCGAAGTAGGGCATTTGCTAAAAGCATCGGTGCGGTAAGGTTTAAAAAAGTCATATCTTTTATAACTCTAGCACTTAACTCTTCATGAGGCTCAAATCTTCCAAAACCAGCAGAATTTATAAGTATAGAAACATTCTCTTTTTTTAACAATTCACAAACTTTAGAAGTGGATTTTTCATCTGATAAATCGGCTTGAAAGGGAGTAAAATTTTCACTTTCAAAACCTTTGTCTGTTATACTTCTGCTAACTCCAAGAACTCTATACCCAAGCTTTAGAAGTCTTAGACTGATTTCTTTGCCTATTCCACTACTCGCACCCGTTACTACCACAATTTGCATTTTAAACCTTTTTGCTATAATCTCTTTATGAAAAACATATACATTACAGACCTAGACCATACATTTTTGAGAAATGATTTATCTATTAGCGATTATACTAAAAATATTTGGAACTCATATAAAGATGCCTCGATTTTAAGTGTTGCAACCGCAAGAACATACAAAAAAACGATGCAGTTTTTGGGTGGCATCCACATAAACGCTCCCATGATTCTTTTAGATGGAGCCTTAATAGCAACAGTTGATAAAAAGATAATTGATACAAAGTTTATAAAAAAAGATTTAGCAGATGCTGTTATTGATGAGGGCGCAAAGTTTGGCATATATCCTTTTGTTTTAGCCTTAGCAGACCAAAATCTAAATGAAGTCTTTTTACATTCAAATATTCTAAATAATCATCAAAAAAATGTTTTAACTCGATACAAACGAGATGATAATCTACAAGCTTTGAAAAATATCCGCGCCATGGATGATAACTTTAAAGTTGTATATATGGGAGAAGAGAAACTTTTAAAAGATTTAGCAAAACAGGTAGAGGATAGCTTTGGAGATAATTTAAAGTATATTTTAGCTCCTGAAGCTTACACAGGATGTCATTTTTTAACTATCTTACATCCAGATGCAGATAAGTCTCATGGTATTAAAACTCTTAGTGAATATAGTGGGTTTGACCTTTCAAAACTTACTGTTTTTGGTGATAACTATAATGATTTAGGAATGTTTAATTTAGCTAAAATTTCTGTTGCAATGGCAAATGCACAGGAGAAAGTTAAACAAGAAGCTGATGTTATTTTAAAGTATAACAATGATGAAGATGGAGTTGCTAAGTATTTAGAGGAATTAAAAAATGCAAAATAAATCAAGTATGTTACCGATGATAATTATTGGTATTTTATTTTTTATATTTGGTTTTGTAACTTGGTTAAATGGCTCACTTATTCCATTTTTAAAAGTAGTCTGTGAGTTAAATGAGTTTGAAGCACTTTTTGTAACTTTTGCTTTTTATATAGCTTATACTGTTATGGCTTTTCCAATGGCTATAGTTTTAGAGCGTACTGGCTACAAGAATGGTATGGCAATAGGTCTAGCGGTTATGGTTGTTGGTAGTTTAGTTTTTATCCCCGCAGCTTTTAGTGCGAACTATTTACTATTTTTACTAGCTCTTTTTACACTAGGAACAGGACTTACAATCCTCCAAACAGCATCTAACCCTTATGTTGTTTTAGTTGGTCCCATAGAAAGTGCCGCGATGCGTATAAGCATTATGGGGCTTATAAACAAAAGTGCAGGGGTTTTAGTTCCGCTTCTTTTTACTACTCTTATACTCTCTGATATTGGCTCTTTAACGGCAGATACTATTGATACTAAGGAGTTGGCATCTAGACTAATTGTTCCTTATATTATCATGGCGATTGTTTTAAGTGGACTTATCGCATTAGTGAAATTTTCATCTATTCCAGAGTTGGAGTTTGAAAAAACAGATGAAAATACAAAGGGAAATATTTTTGCATTTCCTAGAGTTATTTTAGGTGCTGTTGCTTTGTTTTTTTATGTAGGTATTGAAGTGATTGCTGGAGATACCATAGGACTTTATGCCCAAAGTTTAGATGTAGTAAATGCAACTGCTTTAACTTCATATACTATGGTTTTTATGGTTTTTGGTTATTTAGTTGGAGTCTTTTTTATACCAAAAAAACTCTCACAAGAAAAAGCACTTATAGTTTCTGCACTTGGTGGAATTTTACTACTTTTAGGTGTCGCTTTTAGCTCAACAACTTCACATTTGGTTTCTGAGATTTTATGGGGTTGGAGCGGCATCGCTACTTTACCAAACAGTGTTGCTTTTGTAGCACTTTTAGGTTTTACAAATGCTCTAGTTTGGCCTACTATTTGGCCATTAGCTCTTGAAGGTCTTGGGAAGTTCACCGCTCAAGGAAGTGCTTTGCTTATCATGGCAATAGCAGGTGGAGCGATTTTACCTCTTGTTTTTGGTAAAGTTGCACAAGTTAGCGGGGATATGCAGTCTTCTTATTTAGTAGGAATTGTTTGTTATGTTTTTATACTTCTTTACGCTTTAAAATGGCACAAAAAAACTTCTTGGAGTTAAAAAAAGCAAAAATTTAAAAAGTAAAGTTAATCGAGTCAGAATAGTTTTTATTATTAAATTGATATAGTAATATAAAAAGAAATTATGATATAATTCCGAAAAAATTATACATAGAGGTTTGCAATATGTCAAAAACACCAACAACAGACCAAGAAGCGCTTGATTATCATGAATTTCCTCAACCAGGAAAAATCTCAGTAGAAACTACTAAACCAGTTCAAACACAAAGAGATTTGTCATTAGCTTACACACCAGGTGTGGCAGTTCCATGTTTAGAAATTGAAAAAAATCCAGAAAATGCTTATCGTTATACTGCTAAAAAGAATTTAGTAGCAGTTATTACAAATGGTACAGCAGTATTAGGACTTGGAAATATTGGTGCTTTAGCATCTAAGCCTGTTATGGAAGGGAAAGCGGTTTTATTTAAAAATTTTGCTGGACTTGATTGTTTTGATATAGAAGTTGATTCAGAAAGTGTAGATAGATTTTGTTCAGTTGTTACAGCAATTGCTCCTACTTTTGGCGGTATAAACTTAGAAGATATAAAAGCTCCAGAGTGTTTTGAAATAGAACGCCGTTTAGTTGAAGAGTTAGATATTCCTGTTATGCATGATGACCAACATGGAACAGCAGTTATTTCAGCAGCAGCTATAATTAATGCTTGTGAAGTAACACATAGAAAGATAGATAATTTAAAAATTGTTGTTGTTGGTGCAGGTGCGGCAGCAATCTCTTGTGCAAGACTTTACCGAAGTTTGGGAGTTAGAGAAATATATATGCTTGACTCTAAAGGTGTTATCCACAATGGAAGAAGTGATTTAAATGATTTTAAAAGAGAGTTTTGTGCTTCAGGTTATATGACTCACTCTGAAGTATTTGAATCTGCTGATGTTGTTGTAGGACTTTCTCGTCCAGGCTCATTCACAATAGAAGATATTAAAAGTATGGCAAACGAACCAATAGTTTTCACTTTGGCAAATCCAGTTCCAGAAGTTTTCCCAGATGAGGTTATGGCGGCAAGACCAGATGCCCTTGTTGCAACAGGAAGAAGTGACTTTGATAACCAAGTTAACAATGTTTTAGGTTTCCCATTTATCTTTAGAGGGGCTATGGATGTTCGTGCTACAAAGATTAACCTTGAGATGAAAATTGCAGCGGCAAAAGCCTTAGCTGACCTTGCTAGAAAAGAAGTAACAAAAGAGATAAAAGAACTTTATTCAAGTGACATTAAATTTGGCAAAAACTATCTTATACCGTCTCCTTTTGACAAAAGACTTATAGTTGAGGTTTCTAGTGCTGTTGCACAAGCTGCTGTAGATAGTGGTGTAGCACAAATAAAAGATTTTGAAATTAAAGCATATAAAAAAGAGTTATCTAAGATTCTAAAATAGTTTATATAGTCACTCTGTCATCCTCTAGAGGTCTCTCTATTGGCTGACTAAAATAATATCCTTGCGCATATTTTACGCCTATTTCTCTAAGTAGTTCTGCCACTTCTTTTGTTTCAACAAACTCAGCAACATTTTCCATATTCATTCCATTTGAAAATTTATGAATACTTGTGAGCATATGGAGTTTTTTCTTATCAGTTGCTATTTCTTTAACTATGGAACCATCAATTTTTACTATATCTATGTCCAAACTTGAAAAGTATGAGAAGTTAGAGTAGCCTGTACCAAAATCATCTATAAGGATTTTTGAGCCAAAAGTATGAAGTTTATTTATGAACTCTTGAACAATTTCTAAATTTTGAAGGTTTTCTGACTCTAGCAATTCAATGTCTATTCGTCCTGCTACATCAAGGTTGGTATCTAAAGTTTTAAACAACATATGAGTAAGCTTTGCATCTAGTATATCTATCATAGAAATATTTATTGAAAATCTATATTGAGGAAATTCTTGTGCTATTTTTAAAGTTTTTTCTATCATTGTCTTAGTTATAAAGTGATAGTAAGAACTTTTTTTGGCGATATCTAAAAACTTAGATGGTGGCAAGAAAGCTCCATCTTTAAGTTTTAGTCTAACTAGAGCTTCATACTTTTCTATTTTAGATGTGTTGAGGTTAATTATTGGTTGAAAAAATGGAATTATTCTATCGTTTTGTACAGCACTTTTTATCTGTTCAATCGTATTCATATTCTTTTTAACATTTGTTTTAAGCTTAAGAGAATCAGTGTACTCTAAAACTCTTTTTGTGTAATCTTTTTTAAGTAGTTTTAGAGCAAGATCAGTATTTTCTAAAATAGGGACTACCGAGTTACTTGCAATACTAACTAGCAGATGCAGAGTTAAATCATAAACTATAAAGTTATAGTTTGATATCTTATTTTCTAGCGCTTTGGCAATTTTATATGCTTTCTTATCTGAAATATTATCAAACAATATTCCAAACTCATCCCCATCAATACGATAGATATAAGTATTTGAGCGACCTGAAAACTCATCTTTTAAAATTTTTGCTAATTTTTGCAGTATTAAATTACCTACATCATTTCCATATATATCATTAATATATTTAAAATCGTCAATATTAACAATTAGAAGATGTGGTTTTTTAATTGTTTTAAGGTGAATCTCAAATGCTCTTCTATTATTAAGCTCAGTTAACTGGTCATATACAAGAGAATGCTCTAATGAAGATTTAGTTTTAAGAAGTTTTTTGTTCTCTCGCATATATTTTATGAAAAGAAGAATTATAAGAAAAAGAGAAAAGACAAATACACTAAATAATATAAATGCAAATTTATCAAGTGCTTTGAAATCATTTAAAGCTTTGCTTGAGAATTCCTTTTTTAGTGCCTCTATATGTTTGTGAAAATTATCATTAAGAATAGTTTTTGTTGTTTGTAAATATATTGGATATTTGTTTAGAAGGTATTTAGAGTGAAGGTTAAAGTTATAAAGAAAGATTTGAGTTTTAGCATCTCTAGAGTTAGATGTTAGTGAAAAACTTGTATTATTTATATAGTCACTATCTTGCATTTTTTTTGCATCGTTGAAGTTCTTTAAAATTTGTATAGCATCTATAAAAAGATGTTCATCTTCATTTTGTAAAAATGTCGCTTCATCTATATACCTACTTAAAAATACTAAAGAGTTCTTGATCCCTGCATTTAACATAATATATTCTTCTATATTTTGCATATTAATAGTGATATCTTTTTGAAGTAATAATAGATTTTTTTTAGTTTGTAGATATGTGGTGTCTTTTAATATTCTTGATTCAATTAGGTTTTTATAATTTTTTTTAACCCTTTTTATGGTCGCTGCCATTTCATCTTGATTATGGTAAGCATATATTGAACTTTTTAGTATTCGATGTTCTAGGTCAATATGGGCATTTTCTAATGCACTTACAGATAGAATAAATTCTCTGTGTTGTTTGGTGAAGTTTTTTTGAATAATGTAAAAATAAATAATAGCAATAGACGAAATAATTCCAAGTCCTAGCACTAAGAACATTACTTGTTTTAGTTTCATTTTCCCCTCAGTATTTTAGGTAGTTCACCATCGAGTGTTTTCAAAAATGAAATAATTTTTTTAACTTCTCTATCATCAAGTTTAATTCCTAAGTTATGTTTAGTCATTACACTCAAAGCTTCTTTTAGTGTCTTAGCACTGCCATCATGAAAGTAAGGAGCTGTTTTATTTATGTTTCTAAGTGTAGGAACTTTAAAAACATTTTTATGATTTGGATTATGTGTAATTTTACTTCTGTCAGGATAGTCATTTTTTGTTTCATACTCTAAAAATGTTCCCATTTTTTGAAATGCATTACCACCAATATTAATTCCATTATGACAAGTAATACAGCCATTTTTTTTAAAAAGAATATAACCATCTTTTTCATTTTTACTTAGGCTAATTTCGCCTCTTAAAAATTTGTCAAACTTGGAGTTTGGTGTGGTTAGAGCATTCTCAAATTCTACTATAGCATCTAGGACTTGTTTGTAGGAAATTACTGAAGTTCCATAAACAAGTTTAAATATTTTTTTGTATTGTGATGAATTATTTAGTCTATCTTCAATAATTCTTGGATTCATGTTATGTTCAACTGGGTTGTTTATGGGACCATCAGCTTGTTGTGTTAGGTCTTCTGCTCGACCATTCCAAAATTGTTTAAAGTTGTATCTAGCGTTTAATACTGTAGGGGATTGGACATTGCCTTTTTTATTTGCGAAACCTTTAGAGACTATATCAGGGTCAGCTCCACCATTAAAAACATCATGACAGCTAAAGCAGGAGGTTGAATTATCTCTAGAAAGAGTAGTATCAAAAAATAGTTTTTGACCAAGTTTCGCTTTTTTTAAATCTACTTTTATATCTATAGGAATTGGTAATATAGGTTCAGAGGCGAAGAGAACAATAGGAAACAAAAGTAATAATGTTGTCTTCATAATATCATTTTATCTAAACAATATTTAATAGGAACTTTTTTTATAAAAAAGTGAAAGACCTTTTTTTGCTTTAAAATCCAAGTCATACGAAATGTATGAAAGATAGTTAAGTATATTTTCTTTTGAAATACCTGTTCTTATAGATGCTGATTTTAAAAGATATTGTGGGATTTTTATTTTTTGTTTTAAGAATTGTGCTTCAATATTTTTATATAAACGCTTATCTTTGTGATAGCAAAGTAGAGCAAAAACAAATGGTAGTTTGTATCTAGAATTCCACTGAGATGCTAAGTCTATATAAGGTTTTTTATCGAGGTAATGCTTAAGAGCTTTATCACCTATTAGAACTTTACCTTTGATATCTAAAATTTTTGCAAGTACATTAGAACTAGCTGACTCTATATCGGCTTCATTTTTTACATTTGGGACAACTAAGACACTAAGAACTTCTTTTTTTGCGATTATTCCCAAGTTTACGTGGTTATGATTTTTTGCACTTATGCTAGAGATAAAAGCAGCATCTACTCTATGAGATAAAAATTCTTTGTTTATCTTTGCAGGAACTCCTCTTTTATAATGCATACTCATACTTTGCTGATTGCTTTTCGTAAAGCGTTTCATAAACACATGAAAAGGTAAAAGATTTAAATATTCTATTTTTCCAAAAACCATGCGAAATTATACACCCCTTAGCTTATTTTGATATAATCACTTAAAATAAATAGATATTGGGGAGTCATTCTTGGTAAGAGTTGAATTTTTAGGACCGATACAAAAAGAACCTTTAGAGTTAGATATTACAAATTTAAATGAATTAGCAAATATACTTCAAGATGATGCACAGATGAAAGAGTGGTTAGAGACTTCTGCGGTTGCAGTAAATGATACACTTGTAAGCACAAGAGATTTTGTTTTAAAAGATGGAGATAGAGTAGCACTTCTTCCTCCCGTTTGTGGAGGCTAATAGATGCTGAATCTTTATGATGGCTCTTTAGATGTACCAACAATTTTAAAGGATTGGTATGAGCAAGAAGTAACAAGTAATTATGGGGCTTATATACCTTTTGTTGGAACTGTTAGAAGTGAAGATGAAATAGAGGGACTTAGTTTTGATATATACGAGCCTATTTTACAAAAATGGTTTAATTCTTGGCAAAAAAAAGCAAAAGTAAAAGGTGCGATTATAAAAATGGCTCACTCTCGTGGAGATGTAATGCTTCATGAATCATCTTATATAGCAGCAGTTTTTTCTCCAAAAAGAAGAGTTGCCTTAGAGTTTATAGATGAATTTGTAGAAGACTTTAAAGCATCTGCTCCTATTTGGAAATATGATTTAAAAGATGGGCAACGCATCTATGCCAAAGATAGATCAACAGCTATAAAAGGGAGTGGCATTTTAAAATGAAATTATTATCGTATGAAACAAGTCAAACAATGTTGGATTTATTGGATGTTGGAAATTTAAGAACTCAAAATTTACCTCTTAGCTCTTCTCTAGGGCGTATTTTAGCTGAGGATATAGTAGCAGAGTTTCACGATCCTCAATTTCCAACAGCATCTATGGATGGTTATGCACTTAAGCATGAAGATTTAGATGAAGATAGCATCTTGATTCTTGGAGATAATCCAGCAGGACATAATGAAACTAGAATAGTAAATAGTGGCGAATGTATTAAAACTTTTACAGGTTCAAAAATGCCAGAAGGAACAGATACACTTATACAAATAGAAAATGTAAGTGTGAATGATGGAAAAATCATCATTGATGAAAAGGTTTCTTTTGCCTCTTCTGTTCGTCCAATTGCTGAAGCTTACAGTAGCGGAGATATTCTTATACAAAAAGGTACAAAGATAGGCTTTGCTGAGATAGGTGTTATGGCTGGTTTAAACTGTGTAATGGTAAAAGTTGCATTAAAACCAAGAGTTGCAGTTATCTCAACAGGTAGTGAAATTTTAGACCTTGGAGAGCAAAGTGATAATCCTGCACAAATAAGAAGCTCAAACAATTATACACTTTGTGCTTTGTTTGAACAAGCTGGAGCAGATTCTATTCAACTTGGTGTTGCCCCTGATGATAAAGACTCAATTATGCAAACATTTGAAAATGCTCTTAGCTCGGCTGATATTCTTATAAGTACAGGTGGAGTAAGTGTTGGAGATTATGATTTTGTAAAAGATATTATTCCGCGTCTTGGAGCGGAGATTGTTTACAAAGGTGTAGCGATAAAACCAGGTAAACATATTATAGTGGCACAGAGAAATGGAAAGTTTATTTTAGCTCTTCCTGGATTTGCATATTCTTCAACAGTTACTTCTATACTTTATGGACTTCCTCTTGTTTCAAAAATGCTTGGAACTAAAGAAGCATATAAAAAGATAGAAGCAAAACTTAGTGAAGATTTTACAAAACGAAGTCGTCTTAGCGAGTTTAGTGCTTGTAATGTTGAACTTATAGATGGAGAGTACTTCGTAAACTTTAAAGATAAAAAAGTTGGAAGCTCCGCAATACTTACAAATCTTTTAAACTCTAGTGCTTTAATGATTACAAGTCAAGATGATGGGGACCTTGAAAAAGGTACTTTCGTAAGTGTTATTTTATTGGAGAGTTTTTAAATGAAAGCATATAGTATTAGTCCGAAAAATAAAGAAGCAAAAGAGATAGATATAGAAATACAGGCAAATACTGTTTATAGTTTTTTTAATTCTATCTCTATTGATGATTTTTCTATTATCGATAAGCATACTATATATAGTGATTCAGATGCTATCTCAAATGAAAAAGAGCCTTTCTTTTTAGGAGAGCAACTTATAATTGGAGATGCCCTTGTTCTTGGTCAGAAGGATTCTTTTGATAATGAAATAACGATACCAAAAAATGAACTAGAAACACTTATAAACTATGATGTACCATCTTTTTACATTAGTGCCTTAAAATTACTAAAACATAGTAATATTAACCTATACAGAGTCTTTGAAGTTACAAAAGAGCAAGAAGATATAAAACTTAATAGCGAATGGGTTTTATATGTATTTAACATTGCAGATGAAAAAACCAAAGAGTACTTTTTAGGTGAGCTTAAAAAAGCTATAGATGCTAAAGTAAACATAACTGAACACATGCAAAAAATGGCTATACTAGCTCTTAATGCAGGAGCTGTTGCTTAAAACAGAGTCCCTTGCAATGCTTTTAGCTTGTAGCTTCTTCTGTGTATTTCACAATATCCATATTTTTTTATCATCTCAACATGAAGTTTAGTTCCATAACCTTTATGTTTTTCAAAATGATACTGGGGATATTTTAAAGCTTCTTTTAAAATATCTCTATCATGTGTAACTTTTGCAAGTATAGATGCTGCACTAACCTCTGCAACTTTTCCATCTGCTTTTACCATCGTAGTTAAGCCATCAACTCCAAAAGTTGTATTGCCATCAAATAGATACTCATCACACTTTAAATTTTGCATAATTTCTCTAAGTCCAGATGCTAAACACTTTGAGATGCCATCAGCATCTATTGCTTGTGCAGAAAACTTTACTATATGGTAGCTAGATGCTTTGATGATTAACTCAAAAAGAGATTCTCTTTTTTTTTCAGTCAATTTTTTAGAATCATTCAATCCATCTACGGGAGAGTTTAAGATACAACCCGCCATAACTAAATCACCAGCAATAGGTCCACGACCTGCCTCATCGATGCCACATAGCATTTAATCTCCTAATACCCAGATATCAAATGGTAGCATCTCAACCTTTGAAAAAGGGTGACTTACACTTCCTTCTGTATTCATTGTTACTGCGGTTACTTTTTTTATGCCATAAGAAAATATAAAAGCTTCGATGGCTTCCATCTTTTTAAACAAAGCTCTCTCATCTGTAAAAGGCATTCCTAAAATCACTTCATCACTTGAAGGAAGATAAAAATCTATGCCATCTTCATAAAAGGATTTAACTCCTGACTTTAGTAATTCTAAATAAATCATATTTTCAAAGAGTCTTCCAAAGTGTTTATCAAGACTAAGAGCAGATTTTAAAGAGATGTCACAAAGGTATACTTTTTTTGTAGCTTTTGGATGGTTCGCTTTTTCTAAAAGATGTATATAGTTTTTTTTATGCAGAGTATCAAAAGATTTATATAGTTTGTCTTTTGATATCTTTCTACTTTGTTTTAAGCGTTCATATATAGAAAATGGAGATAGTTTTTGAGCCATCATTTTTGCACAAAATACAAGTATATCAAACTCCATCGCATCTAAAGAAAGCTTGAGTATCTTTTGTATATGAAGGTTTCTCTCATCATTGTGGAGTTTATGCATTGACGGAAAGCCTCCAAGTTGAAAGAAATGATTTAGTGCTGTTGAGTCGTATTTATGCTCATATGCCAAAAATTCTTCATAGTCAAGAGGATAAAGTGTTATAGTTTGAAGAAAATCTAGTTTTAGATGAGTTTCACAACAAATAATCAACTGAGTAACATTAACAATTTTTATTTCTGTTTTGTAGTTATTTAAGACTAAAATATCTATTTTATTTAGATTGCAAAATCTAGCAAGTTCTGCATTTAAATCATCTATATCTATTCTTATATCATTACAATCTATATATAAGTAGGAGTTTTTTTTAAGTCCTAAGAGATAATTTTTAACTAAATTACTCTTTCCACATTGAGAAATTCCATTAATTTGATAACTTTTATTTTCAATAAATGCTTTTCTAAAATGAAATTTTTCTAAATGAATATCAGTTTTATATAATTCTTGAAGTAGATTTTGCATAAGACAATTTTATCATTTCCTTCCTTAAAGGAAGTAAATTTCAATAAATTATAGTTTTTGCCCCTAATATACTTGAATATAAGAACTTATTTTGGTAAAATTCCGCTCCCTTAAAATAGTTAGGCAAGACCTAACGAGTTCTTTAGAAGGAAAAACATGGAAAAAATTCGTTTAAAATTGAAAGCATACGATCATCGTGTATTAGATAGATCAGTAGCATCAATAGTTGAGGCTGTAAAGCGTACAGGTGCCCAAATTCGTGGTCCAATCCCTTTACCAACAAAGATTCGTAAATATACTGTTCTTAAATCTCCGCATGTTAACAAAAAAGCGCGTGAGCAATTTGAAATTCGTATTCACGCTAGAGTTATAGATATTGTTTCTGCTACACCAGAAACTGTTGATTCTCTAATGAAGCTTGATCTTGCACCTGAAGTGGACGTTGAAGTTCGCTCTATGGATAAGTAGGAGTAGGTTATGGAATATATTGTTGAAAAAATCGGTATGAGCCGTACAATCACAGTACCAAGTCAAGCTGTTACTCTATTAAGAGTCTTAGAGTCTAAAGTATGTGAAGTTAATGAAGGTATCGCTATTGTTTCTTACAACAGTGGTAAAAAAATGAATAAAACAATTGAAGGTCAGCAAAAGAAATATAACCTTTCATCTGAGTTTAACCGTTTTGCTACTCTAGAAGTTGCAAACACTGAAGCTGGAGATTTAGATTTAACTCCTTTAGCAGATGCTAAAGTTTTAAGATCTACTTTTACAACTAAAGGTCGCGGTTTTGCTGGAGTAATGAAACGCTGGAATTTCGGTGGTGGTCCTGCATCTCACGGTCATAGAATGGGTCGTAGAACAGGTTCTATTGGTAATGCAGAGTGGCCAGGTCGTGTAATGAAAGGTAAGAAAATGCCAGGACATTACGGAAATGTACAAAATAGTGTAAAAAATGAAATCGTATCTTTTGATGCTGAAAACAATATCATTGCGGTATCTGGTTCAGTTTCTGGAGCTAATGGTTCATTAGGTCGTGTAAAGGTAGCTAAATAATGAGCGCAATTATTTTAAATGATAAAATGGAAAAAGCATCTGAGTTAGCACTACCAGAGAGTTTTTCTGGTATTAACCCACATAACTTATATCTATATGTTAAGTCTGCTCAAGCTGCACAGCGTGCAAATACAGCAACTACTAAAGGTAGAAGTGAAGTAAGTGGTGGTGGTAAAAAACCATGGGCTCAAAAAGGTGGCGGTCGCGCTCGTGCTGGTTCACGTCGTTCTCCAATCTTTGTGGGTGGTGGTAAAGCATTTGGTTCTAAAAACAATCGTAATTATGACCTTAAAGTTAATAGAAAGCAAAAGAAACTTGCTCTTAACTTTGCTCTTAACGAGCATGCACTTCGCGGTAGTCTTTTCATCGTTGATAGCATTGAGATAGCATCTGGTAAAACTAAAGATGCTGCGTCTTTGTTTAAAGCACTAAATCAAAGAGATGTACTAATAGTTAAATCTCTTTTAGATGAAAAAACTTTTTTAGCGTTTGAGAATCTTTCAAGTACTTATGTAATTGAATCAAATGAATTAAATGCTTATTTAGCTGCTAATTATCGTTCATTAGTGATCGAAAAAGCGGTATGGGAAAATCTTGTAGGTGAGGCTAAATAATGGCAGATATTACAGATATTAGATCTATACTATATACAGAAAAGACACTTGGACTTCAAGAAGATAATGTAATCGTTGTACAAACATCTCCTAGAATGACTAAAAGTGGTCTTAAAGAGGTTTTTCGTGAGTATTTTGGAATTGTTCCAATAAAAATTAACTCACTTAATCAAAACGGAAAAGTTAAAAAATTCCGTGGTGTTGCTGGTAAACAAAATGACTTTAAAAAGTTTTATGTTAAGTTACCAGAGGGTGCACAAATAGAAAGTTTGGCGGTATAAGATGGCAATTAAAACTTATAGACCAATAACTCCATCGCGTCGTTTTTACACAAATGTTGATAGTAGTGATATTACTGCTAAAGCAAGTGTTCGTTCATTATTAAAGAAACTTCCTGCTCATGCTGGTCGTAATTCTAATGGTCGTATTACATCTCGTCACCGTCAAGCTGGTGCTAAAAAACTTTACCGTATCATTGATTTCAAAAGAAATAAATTTGATATTCCTGCAACTGTAAGTGCTATTGAGTATGATCCGTACAGAAACTGTCGAATCGCTCTTGTTACTTATGCTGATGGTGAGAAGAAATATATTCTTCAACCAAAAGGTTTAGTTGTTGGTGATATTATCTCTTCTTCTGAAGATGGCTTAGATGTTAAATCTGGTAATACAATGAAGTTGAAAAATATACCTGTTGGTACATTGATTCACAATATTGAGCTTAAAACTGGTAAGGGCGGACAAATGTGTCGTGCTGCTGGAACTTCTGCTCAAATTATGGGTCGTGATGGCAAGTATGTTTCTCTTCGTATGCCTTCATCTGAAATGCGTTTAGTATTAGGCGAATGTCTAGCTACTATTGGTTCAGTTGGTAACGAAGAGTTTGGTAACATTGTTATCGCAAAAGCTGGTCGTCAAAGACATTTAGGAATTCGTCCTCAAACTCGTGGTTCTGCAATGAACCCAATTGATCACCCACATGGTGGTGGTGAAGGTAAAACGAACTCAGGTCGTCATCCAGTTACTCCATGGGGTAAACCAACGAAGGGTGCTAAAACTCGTCGTAAGAAAGCTAGTGATAAATTAATTATTACTCGCCGTAAACCAAATGCTAAAAGGGTAGGTTAATATGGCTCGTTCAGTAAAAAAAGGTCCATTCATTGATGATCATTTAATGAAAAAAGTTCTTAAAGCTAAGGCTGAAGGGAACAAAAAACCTATAAAAACATGGTCAAGAAGATCTATGATTAGCCCAGATATGGTTGGACTAACTATGAATGTTCATAACGGACGCCAATTTATTCCTGTATTTATTTCAGAGAATCACATTGGATATAAACTTGGTGAATTTGCACCAACTCGTACATTTAAGGGCCATAAGGGCTCTGTTCAGAAGAAGGTGTAATCATGGCTAGAGCATTATTAAAGTTTATCCGTGTTTCGCCAATTAAATCTCGTCTTATCGCAAGAGAGATTCAAGGTATGAATGCTGAAGAGGCTTTAGCAGCTTTAGAATTCACACCAAACAAAGCAGCTAAAATTATTTCTAAGGTTCTTGCATCTGCAGTAGCTAATAGTGGTATGGAAGCTGAAGATTGTACTGTAACATCATGTCGTGTTGATAACGGTCCTGTTCTTAAGCGTTTTCGCCCAAGAGCACGCGGTATGGCATCGGGAATCCGTAAGCCAACTGCACATATCTTAGTAGAAGTGGAGGGTAAATAATATGGGTCATAAAGTCAATCCTATTGGTTTACGTCTTGGTATCAATCGCAATTGGGAGAGCCGTTGGTTCCCTAATTTTAAAACTGCAGCAGCAGCTTTAGGTGAAGATTACAAGATTCGTACATATTTGAAGAAAGAGCTATACTATGCTGGTGTTGCTAACATCATTATAGAAAGAACAATTAAAAGACTTCGTGTGACTATAGTTGCAGCTCGTCCTGGTATCATTATTGGTAAAAAGGGTGCAGACATTGAGAAGTTAAAAACTAATCTTCAAAAGCTTATTGGTAAAGCAGTATCTGTTAATATTAAAGAAGAGAAAAAAGCTCAAACATCAGCACAATTAGTTGCTGAAAATGTAGCAACTCAGCTTGAGCGTCGTGTAGCATTTAGAAGAGCTATGAAGAAAGTTATGCAAGGTGCACAGCGTTCTGGTGCTAAAGGTATTAAAGTAGCAGTTGCTGGTCGTCTTGGTGGAGCTGAAATGGCTCGTACTGAGTGGTATTTAGAGGGACGCGTTCCACTTCATACTTTACGTGCAAAAATTGATTATGGTTTTGCTGAAGCTCATACTACATACGGTATTATCGGTGTTAAAGTATGGATATTCAAAGGGGAAGTTCTTACTAAAGGCGTTCCTATTGAAGTAGCAGAAGAGAAAAAAGAGCGTCCTCGTAAGAGAGCTCCTAGACGTGAAAAGGCTGAATAGTTATGTTGATGCCAAAAAGAACAAAATACCGTAAGGTAATGAAAGGTCGTAACCGTGGTTACGCTCGTTCAGGTTATAAATTAGCGTTTGGTGACATCGCTTTTAAAGCTGTAGAAGCTGGTCGTATCAACTCTCGTCAGATTGAAGCTGCGCGTATTTCTGCAACTCGTCACATAAAAAGAAATGGTAAGATTTGGATTCGTGTATTCCCTGCTAAACCATTAACTGCTAAGCCTCTTGAAACTCGTATGGGTAAAGGTAAAGGTGCAGTTGATCAATGGGTAATGAATATTAAACCAGGTCGTATCATTTTTGAAATGGCTGGTATTCCAGAAGATATTGCTCGTGAAGCATTAACTCTTGCTATGCACAAGTTACCATTCAAAACAAAAATAATTACTGCGGAGATGAGCAATGAAATATTCTGATTTAGCAGATAAAACAGTAGCTGAGCTAAATGCAATGCTAAAAGAAAAGAAAACAGAATTGTTTACTTTAAAAATCAAACAAAAGATGATGCAATTAAATAACACTAGCGAACTTCGTATTGCTAAAAAAGATATTGCTAAAATCAACACTGCTATTACAGCAGTGCCAAACTAGGGGCTTAGCAATGACACATAAACGTGAAATTCAAGGTAAAGTAGTTAAAATTGCAGGCGACAAAACAGTAAGTATTGTTGTTGAACGTCGAGTAATGCATCCTCGTTACCATAAAGTTGTAAAACGATTCAAAAAGTACTTAGTACATGATGAGCGTAATGAAGTAAAAGTTGGTGATGAGATTATCGCAAGAGAATGTCGTCCACTTTCTAAGACTAAATCTTTTAGACTTCAAACAGTAGTATCAGGAGCTAAATAATGATCCAAGGTTTTACTCGTTTGGTTGTAGCTGATAATACAGGTGCAAAAGAGATTATGTGTATTAAGGTACTTGGCGGTTCTAAGCGTCGTTATGCAACAATAGGTGATGTTATCGTTGCTTCTGTTAAAAAAGCGACTCCAACTGCAAAAGTTAAAAAAGGTAAAGTTGTAAAAGCTGTTATCGTTAGAACTGCTAAAGAGATTCACCGTGAAAATGGTTCTCTTATTCGTTTTGATGATAATGCAGCTGTTATACTTGATGACAAGAGAGAGCCAATCGGTACTCGTATTTTTGGACCTGTTGGTCGTGAAGTTCGTTATGCTGGATTTATGAAAATTGTATCTCTTGCACCGGAGGTTGTTTAATGGCAAAGTTTAATTTCAAAAAAGGCGATACAGTAGAAATTATCGCTGGTGATGATAGAGGGACTAAAGCTACTATACTTGAAGTATTACCAAAGAAAAATAAGGTAATAGTTGAAGGTTGTAAAGTAGCTAAGAAAGCTATCAAACCTACTGAAGAAAATACTAAAGGCGGACATATCAATAAAGAGATGCCAATAGATATTTCAAATGTTCGTAAAGTGGAGGCATAATAGATGGCTCGTTTAAAAGAAAAATATTTAGGTTTAAAATCTGAATTACAAGCTGATTTAGGGATCAAAAACCCTATGCAAACACCAAAAGTAGATAAAATAATTATCTCTGTTGGTGCTGGTTTTGCAATGAAAGATAATAAACTTATTAAAAACATTGAAGATACAATTACTACAATTGCTGGTCAAAAAGCAACAACAGTAATAGCTAAAAAATCAGTTGCTGGTTTTAAAGTTCGTGAAGGTATGCCAGTTGGTATTCGTGTTACACTTCGTGGTGAAAATATGTATAACTTTTTAGATCGCTTGGTTTCTATTGCACTTCCTCGTGTAAAAGATTTCCGTGGTGTTCCAAGAAATGGTTTTGATGGTCGTGGTAATTATAACTTCGGTCTTGACGAACAATTAATTTTCCCAGAAATTAGCTACGATTCAATCATGCAAATTCATGGTATGAATATCACAGTTGTTACAACTGCTGATTCAGATAAGGCAGGATTAGCTCTTTTAGAGAAAATGGGTATGCCTTTTACAAAAGTGAGTAACTAATGGCTAAAAAATCAATGATTGCTAAAGCAGCAAGAACTCCAAAGTTCAAAGTTCGTGGTTATACAAGATGTCAGATTTGTGGTCGTCCACACTCTGTCCTTCGTGACTTTGGAATCTGTCGTGTTTGCTTTAGAAAAATGGCAAATGAGGGATTAATCCCAGGTGTTAGAAAGTCTTCTTGGTAGGCATTGCCTCCAAGTAGAAACTTCTAATAATTAGCAATCACTTATAAAATAGTGGTTTGCAAACAAAGGAAATAATTAATGATTAATGATTTAATTTCTGATGCGTTAACTCGTGTTCGTAATGCTGGTATGAGAAAATTACCAGTTACAACTTTAGTTCATTCTAAGAGTGTTGAAGCTGTAGCAAATATTTTAGTTGATAAAGGTTATGTTGAAAGTTGTAATGTTATTGAAAATGGCGTTAAAAAAACTATTAAAGTTGTACTTAAGTATAATGAAGAAGGTAACACTGTAATCAATGAAATGAAAAGAGTTTCTAAACCTGGTAGACGCGTTTACAAAGGTAAAGAAGATATCAAAAGATTCAAAAATGGTTACGGAACTATTATTGTTAGTACATCACACGGCGTTCTACCAAATGACAAAGCTTATGAGCTTGGCATTGGTGGTGAAGTTTTGTGTACGATTTGGTAGGGAGATAAAATGTCAAGAATTGGTAAAAAACCGGTAGAATTTGCAGCTGATATTAAAGTTAGTTCAAATGGGGATATTTTAACTTTTGCTAAAGGCAAAAAAAGTGTAGATTTAGATACAAAAGGAAATGTTGACTTCGCAATTGATGGTAATATTTTAACTTTTTCAGCTAAGTCACAAGAGAAAGCTCATAGAGCTTTTTGGGGAACATACAGAGCATTATCTCAAAATATTGTTGTTGGTTTAACTACTGGTTATACTAAACAACTAGAGATTAATGGTGTTGGTTATAGAGCTGCTGTTAAAGGTAAAGTTCTGAATCTTCAACTTGGACATTCTCATGACATTAACTTTGATTTAGTTGATGGTTTAGAAGCTAGTGTTGAGAAAAATGTTATAACTCTTAAGAGTCATGACAAACAACTTTTAGGTTCAGCCGCTGCAAAAATAAGAAGTTTCCGTCCACCAGAGCCGTATAAAGGTAAAGGTGTTAAATACATGGAAGAACATATCGTGCGTAAAGCCGGTAAAACTGCTAAGAAGTAAGGGAGGATATTAAAAAATGAATGCAAAAGTATTAAAAAATAAAGTAGCTAATCGTTTAAAGCGTAAGCGTCGTATTCGTGCAAAAATATCTGGTTGTGCTTCACTTCCTCGTGTTTCTGTATTTAGATCAAACCGTTATATAAGCGTACAAGCTATAGATGATGTTACTGCAACAACTTTGTGTGGACTAAACTCGAAAGAAACGGGTCATAAAGCAAATAAAGAAGGTGCTGCTGCATTTGGAGCTGCATTTGCTGCTGCTTTAAATGAAGCTAAGATTTCTGAAGTTGTATTTGATCGTAATGGTTACCAATATCACGGCGTAATTGCTGAATTTGGTGATGCACTTCGTGCAAACGAAATTAAGTTCTAGAGGGGATATGATGGAAATTAATAGAGAAGATTTTGAAGAATCAATCGTAAATATCGGTCGTGTTACTAAAGTTGTTAAAGGTGGTAGAAGATTTCGTTTTACTGCACTTATCGTTGTTGGTAACAAAAATGGTACTGTTGGTTATGGTATGGGTAAAGCGAAGGAAGTTCCAGATGCTATCCGTAAAGCTGTAGATAATGCTTTTAAAAACTTAACTACTGTAAGTATCAAAGGTACAACAATAGCACATGATATTGAGCATAAATACAATGCAAGTCGTATCTTGTTAAAACCAGCATCTGAAGGTACGGGTGTTATTGCAGGTGGAGCAGCTCGTCCTGTTCTTGAGCTTGCAGGTATTCAAGATATACTTACAAAGTCAATTGGCTCAAACAATCCAGGAACACTTGTTCGTGCTACAGTTGAAGCATTAACTCGTATAAAAGGATAGAAAATGGGTATTGAAAACTTATTACCAGCAGAAGGTTCAACAAGTAACCGTAAAAGAGTTGGTCGTGGACAAGGTTCTGGAACTGGTAAGACTGCAGCTCGTGGTCAAAAAGGTCAGAAATCTCGTTCAGGTTACAAAAGAAAAAGAAACTTTGAAGGTGGACAAATGCAGCTTGCAAAGCGTCTTCCTAAAATTGGATTCTTTTCTCGTAATGTAAAGCCTTATGTTATTAATGTAGAAAAAATCAAAGCTGTTGCTGAGTTAGCTGAAATTACTATGGAATCTATCCGTGGTGTTCACAAGATGGGTGCTTCTGTTTCTAAAGTTAAATTAGTTGGTGCATCTGCTAAAGATTTAGCATCAAAAATTAAAGACGACAACGTTACTACAACAGGTAAATAGTTGTGAATAAAAATCTAGTAAATAAGATACTTATTACTGTCGGGTTTTTATTTATCTACCGCCTACTGGCTTATGTACCAGTGCCAGGCGTAGATACTGCTGTTATCGCTTCATTTTTCGACTCACATCAAGCTGACGCATTAGGTTTATTTAATATGTTTAGTGGAAATGCTGTTGAAAGAATGTCTATTATCGCTCTTGGAATTATGCCTTATATCACTGCTTCAATTATCATGGAACTTCTAGCTGCTACTTTTGCTCCTTTAGGTCAAATGAAAAAAGAGCGTGACGGAATGGTAAAATATATGCAAATTATTCGTTATGCGACTATTGTAATTACAATCATTCAAGCAATTGGTATTAGTGTTGGACTTCAAAGTTTAACTGGTCCAAATGGAAATAGTGCAATACTTGCTGACCATAATACATTTATAATCCTTTCTGCTGTCTCAATGTTAGCAGGAACTATGTTACTTATGTGGATTGGTGAGCAAATTACTCAGAGTGGTATCGGTAACGGTATCTCACTTATTATTTTCGCTGGTATAGTTTCTGCAATTCCATCTGCAATAGGTCAAACTATTACAATGGTGAATTCAGGTGCTATGAGTTTTTTAACTGTAATCGCAATTCTTGTACTTATCTTAGGAACAGTCGCTGTAATAATATATGTTGAACTTGGTGAGCGTCGTGTACCTATTACTTATGCTAAAAAAGTTATGATGCAAAATCAAAATAAAAGAGTTATGAATTACATTCCTATCAAAGTGAATTTAGCTGGTGTTATTCCAGTAATTTTTGCATCAGCGATTTTGATGTTTCCTATGACTGTTATGTCTAGTAGTACTAATCCAACTGTACAGATGATAGCTGACTATTTAAATCCAAATAGTTACTTTTTCAACTTTTTAACATTTGCTTTTGTTATTTTCTTTGCATTCTTTTATGCATCGATTACATTTAATGCAAAAGATATTGCAGATAATTTAAAAAGACAAGGTGGATTTATTCCAGGTATTCGTACCGGTAATGCAACATCAGAATTTTTAACAGAAACTGCTAGTAGATTGACTTTTACAGGTGCCTTATATCTTGGTCTTGTTGCAACTTTACCATTTATGATTATCAAAGGGATGGGTGTTCCTTTCTTCTTTGGTGGAACAGCAGTTTTAATTGTTGTTCAAGTTGCACTTGATACTATGAGAAAAATTGAAGCTCAAGTTTATATGAGCAAGTATGAAACACTAAGTGCGGTTGGTCTATAAATAATGGCCATAGCGCTAAGAAAGCCTTTAGAAATTGAAAAATTAAGAGCCGCTAACAAAATTGTTGGTGGAGCTTTAGAACTTTTAAGAGCAAATACTAAAGTAGGGGCTTCTTTAAAAGACTTAGATGCACAGGCAGAGGATTATATTCGAAGTCATGGTGCTAAACCTTCTTTTAAAGGTCTTTACGGCTTCCCAAATGCAGTCTGCACTTCCCTAAATCAAGTAATCATTCATGGTATTCCAACAGATTATAAACTCCAAGAGGGAGATATAATAGGTTACGACATTGGAACAGAACTTGATGGTTGGTTTGGTGATGCTGCTATAACTATGCCAGTTGGTAAAATTGACATACAAGATGAGAAATTGATAGCTTGTTCTAAAGATACTCTTTATCATGCCATTACTGAGATTAAAGTAGGTATGAGATTTAAAGAGTTATCTTTTTTAATAGAAGCGTTCATTAGAGGGCGAGGTTTTGTTCCTCTATATGATTTTTGTGGACATGGTATTGGTAAAAAGCCTCATGAGGCTCCAGAGATACCAAATTACCTTGAAGGTAAAAATCCAAAAGCTGGTCCAAAGATAAAAGATGGAATGGTTTTTTGTCTTGAACCGATGATTTGTCAAAAAGAATCTAAACCAATTATTTTAGAAAATAAGTGGGATGTTGTTAGTACCGATAATTTACGCGGTTCACACTACGAGCATACTGTTGCAGTTATCAACGGTAAAGCTGAAATATTATCTCTTGCTTAGAGTAGAGAAAAAGGACTTATAAATGGCTAAAGCTGACGTTATAGAAGTTGACGGCAAGATTATTGAAGCATTACCAAATGCAACTTTCCGTGTTGAGTTAGAAAATGGACATATAATTTTATGTCATATAGCAGGTAAAATGCGTATGCACTATATAAAAATATTACCAGGGGATACAGTTAAATTGGAACTAACTCCATATAGTCTTGATAAAGGGCGAATTACTTACCGTTATAAATAAAAAAAAGCCTTCTGGCATTTATGTCAGAGGCTTTTCTCTGTTACTCCCATTTAAATCTTGTCATAGGTAACTCAGGGTCATTAGCCCACTCTTGAATTGAGTTATAATAAATCTTAGTATTTTTAAATCCCATCTCTTTATATAAGATATACCATTCCATAGAAGCTGAAAAGATATCATCACTACACACTATAATATTATCAGTTTTTTTGAGTCCATAACCATCTATATAAATTTTTTTAAGTTCATCCATTTTTCTAAGAGTTGTATCTGCTAAAAACTTATGTAAATAAAAACTACTCTTTGCGTAAGAGATATGACCTGTTCTTTTAGTTTTATCTGAGCGTTTTATACCGTAATACAGTTCTGGAGATCTGGCATCTATGATAGTAGCAGACTTTAGGTTTTTGCTTAGGTATTTGTTTGTTGAGAGGATATTTTTATTTGTTTTGATTGTAAAATTTGTTTCTTTTACGCTACTTTCTTTTAGTGAAGATACAAGAAGTTCATTTTCAAAAACCCAAGATAGATAACCGCCATCTAAGATACTAATATTTTCAAAGCCTGCATAGATAAGTACAAAAGCAAGGTAACTAGAATTAAGAATACCTATTTGTGTGTTATGAGCATATATTATAACATTTGAATCGTAACTAATACCAAGATTTTTTATTTCATTTTCTAAAATTTCATTAGAGTTTAACTCAGAGTATAAACTATCTTCTTTTATAAAGTTAGAAATATTGGCGTTAATTGCACCTTTTATGTGAGCTGATTTATAAATACTATAATCAGCTACATCAATAATAATAGTTTTCTTATCGGTTAAAGAATTTTTCAATTGACTTGGACTTATAAAAGCAGTAGATGCTATTAGATTAAAAAAGCCTAAGATTAAGATTAAAATATATTTCATATTTTACTTTAAAATATTTGTTTATTTCTAAATTCTGATATTTCTGTTTCAACCATCTCATCAATCATAATTCTAAAGAGTTCTGAAACCATATTTGGAGATATATTTAACTCTATTGCTCTTTTACGAGCTTTTTGTAAGATAAAGTCTATGCGCTCATCAGCTTTTACTTCTTCAACACTATTTTTAAATGCTGCTGCTTGGCTTATTATATGAGTTCTTTCGGATATTAAATCTACAAGCTTATCATCAAGTTTGTCTATTTCAACTCTTACTTCTTCTAGTGTGTTGCATTTAACCATTTTAATTTCCTTTAATAAGTAATCTTATCCAAAATTATATTAGACTTTGTTAACACTTTAGTAACTATTTAAATATATAATGTATTTACGATTCTTCATGTATAGCCTTGACTTAACTCAAAGGCTATACTTACAAACTTTTATCGACGATACTTTCTATAAATTCGCTTAGTTTTAAGTGATTTTGTTATAATAACTGCATGAGAAAAATAAATATTAATTTACTAGATAGAAATGATAATGTAGCAATATTATTAGCTGGTATATTAGCTATTGTTGTTGGTGTAGGAGTGGCTAGATTTGCTTTTACATCACTACTCCCCCCAATGCTTGAAGAACACCTATCGCTATCTTATGCTGGAGTTTTAGCATCTGTAAATTTCATGGGTTATTTTAGTGGAGCACTCTTTTCTATAACTATTAGAGATATCATAACAAAAGAGAAATTTTTTAGAATTGGTATGTTTATTAGTATTTTAACTACTCTTATTTTAGCAACAACTACAAATGATACTGTTTGGTTAATCTCTAGAATAGTTGCAGGATTTGGTGCAGCTATGGTGCTGATAGTTGGTGGTGCTTTGGTTATGGTAAAACTAGACTATGAAGATAAAACAAAAGCTATGGGTATTTACTTTAGTGGCATCGGTGTTGCTATTGTATTTTGTGAATTAGTTAGTCAGTTCGTGCTTAAAGAAGGAACATTCTCAGATGCTTGGATGACTTTAACAATTATTGCTTTTTTTATTTCTATATACGCTATATATATTTTATCGTTTGATGAATCCCTAAAGCAAGATGCTCAAAAACATAAACTTTCAAAATCAATCTTTTCTCCTTTCGTAATTCTTCTTATATTAGCATACTTTACAGAGGGTGTTGGTTTTGTCGTTCAAGGAACTTTTTTACCAGATATTATAAACTCCTTAGAGGGTTTAAATGGTTATGGAAATTTAGGATGGCTTATAGTTGGTATAGCAGGTATTCCATCTTCTATTCTTTGGATGAGGTTAGCACATAAACATGGAAGTGTAAATATAATTATCCTTGCAATGGCTTTGCAAATCATAGGTATTTTAATCCCGACTTTCACTTCAAATATGTATATGAACCTGTTTAGTGGTGCTTTATATGGAGGTACTTTTGTTGGATTAGTCGCTTTATTTATGCATCTAGGTGGAAAACTAGCTGAGAAAAATCCAGTTGTTTTGATGGGTTCTATGACAGCGGCTTATGGCATCGGTCAAATAAGCGCACCATTATATAGTGTTGCTTTGATAGAGAAATTTGGAAACTACAACACAACGCTGTATCTAACAGCGTCAATAGTTTTTATGGGCATACTCTTCTTACTTATTGCAAAAAGAGTAGAGCATCTACATATTAAGAGTTAATCTTAAAACTTAGCGTTTGGAATAGGGTGGTTATCAACTACAAAGTCTATATCTTTATCGCCTCTACCACTAAGATTTACTAAAATAGTTTTATCTTTACTTAGAGTTTTTGCTAACTTCATTGCATAAGCGATAGCGTGAGCTGTTTCTAAAGCGGGGATAATCCCTTCTAGTTGAGATAGTTTGTAAAAAGCATCTACGGCTTCTTCATCGTTACAAAGACCAACTATTGTTCTACCTATCTCTTTTAAGTGAGCGTGTTCAGGACCAACAGATGGATAATCAATACCAGAACCGATAGAATAAACAGGAGCAGGTTCCCCGTCAGCATCTTTAAGCATTATGGAGTTGAAACCATGCATAACACCTTCTTCTCCATAAGTTAAACTTGCTGCATGATCACCAAGTTTATCGCCTCTACCCATAGGCTCAACACTATGAAGTTCAACATCTTTATCATCAATAAAACCAGCAAAAATACCCATAGCGTTTGAGCCACCACCAACACAAGCCACTACGGCATCTGGTGCTTTGCTTTCATGTTCTAAAAATTGCTCTTTAGATTCATGTCCTACAATAGACTGAAAATCTCTAACCATCAGCGGGAATGGATGCGGACCAACAACAGAACCGATACAATATAAAGTATCTTCATAAGTTTCGATATATTTTTCAAAAGCACTATCAACTGCTTCTTTTAGAGTTTTCAATCCGTGAGTGGCGGGTACAACTTTAGCACCAAGTATTTTCATACGAACAACATTTGGATGCTCTTTGATAATATCTACTTCACCCATATGAATCTCACATTCTAAGCCAAAATAAGCTGCTGCAGTAGCAAGTGCAACACCATGTTGTCCTGCTCCAGTTTCAGCTATAACTTTTTTCTTGCCTAGATGCTTAGCTAAAATTACTTCAGCCATACAATGGTTAAGCTTATGAGCGCCAGTGTGATTTAAATCTTCTCTTTTTAAGTAAATTTTTGCTCCACCACATAAATTTGTAAGGTTTTTTGCAAAAGATATAGGAGTTGGTCGTCCTTGATAATGTTTTCTAACATATTTAAGCTCTTCTATAAATGCTGGGGATTTTTTTAGTTCTTTGTATGCTTTTTTTATTTCCTCAAAGGGAGCTTCTAGCATCGGAGGTATAAAGGATCCTCCAAATTTTCCAAAATATCCATTTTCATCAGGAGTTGAATCTAAGTAAGATTTAGACATAGTTTTTTACCTTATTTTATATTTTGGATAATTATAGTTAATTTGGCTTGACAAGTTTCTTTATTTCTTTAGGAATATGTGCAAAAGCTATATTTTGCATGCCTTTTTTGTTTCCATCTGCATCTGTAACCATAACATCAAGAGTCATTGCGGTTGGATAGTAACGAATAACTTTATATGATACTTTTTCAACAATAAAGCTTATTTTTTTACTTGATAACTCTATGCTTTTTTTCTTTTTAGCCATTGCTCAAGTCCTTTAAGTAGATGCCAGTATCTTTAACTTCTATTTTTTTAGCATCTACTAAAGCTGTAAGAGAGCGTTTAAAATCTTTTTTACTAAGTGCAAATTTATCTTTTATAAGCTGGGAATCACTTTTATAATTGTATGGCATGATACCATTGTTCTCTTTTAATAGTGAGAGAACTTTATCGGCAGAACTACCACTTTTTTTGCTTCCTGCTTTTCTAAGATTTAGGTCAATATGTCCATCTTTGCGGATATTTTTTACAAAGGCTTTTGTTTTGTTACCAATGTTGATAGTTTCAAATATTTCATTGTGATAAATTAAGCCTTCGTATTTATCTTCTACAATACACTTAAATCCTAGTGGAGTTTTAGCGATTATTAAGATGCTAACTTCTTGGGCAGGTTTTATACCTTGTACACTTTTTTCTAAAAAATCACCAAGCTTTTCTGTCCCTACAAGGCGATGGGTTCTTTCATCATAAATTACTTTTATAAATCTTTTTTCGCCAACTTTAAAAGGTGTTTTTTGAAACATATTTGGTACTAAAAGGTCTTTACTTAACCCCCAGTCCATAAATGCTCCAAAAGGTACCGTATCTATAACTTCAAACAGTGCCATTTCATCAAGTTTTGCAGTAGGAGTGAGTGTTGTAGCTACAAGTCTATCTTCTGAGTCTGTATATAAAAATACATCTATAAGAGTTCTCTCTTTCATCTGGGGAGTCAAGTATTGTCCTGGCAAAAGTACATCGTTTCCATCATATGCCATCAGATAAGCACCTGGAGTTGTGAGTCTATCTATATAGAGAGTATTAATTTTACCTAGTTCTAAGTATTCGTTTTGTTTCATTGGTTTTTCCGTATTTTAAATTTATATGGAATTATACACTACTTTATGATTTAAAAGTACAAAATACTATATATATGATATAATCTATAAGTATTGAAATACAAGGATTGAAAATGATAGAATATGGTATAACAGCTCTCCAAACAAAACCATCATTATTTAAAGAGATGACTATTTCTAAGATAGTAGATAAAAGAAAACATCAAGATATAGGTTATTTTATATCTGCAAAATACAAAGATATGATTTCTTCTGTATTAATGGAGATAGAGAAAAAAGAAAAAATAGCAAAACTTAAGCAGTTAAAAAAACATCAAGATATGGAGTTTTTAGAACTTGGAGTTGATGATGGACTTGCTTAGAAGAGATATAGTGGGAATAAATTTAAACCCAAAAAAAGGCGATGAGGTTGGAAAAGTCAGACCTTGTATTATTTTATCAGATGATGATTCCAATGAGATTTTAGATACCATTATAGTAGTTCCACTATCTACGCACTTAATAGAAGATATGCTACCATTTAGAATGCGACTAAAAAAACGAGAAAATTTAGATAAAGATTCAGATATTGTACTAAATCATATTAGAACAATATCAAAAAAAAGAGTAACTTCAAAAATATCAAAAATAACTACGGATGAATATAAAATTATTATAGAAACTTTTTGTAATATTTTTTAAGAAAAAAAAGCATGAAGGTAACCATAGCTACTTAAAGCTATGAGTGTTTTTGTGTAAATTTAAATAATCAAAACAGGAAGGTTATTTTAGAAATTTTGTTAACTAAAAAAGAAAGTTAACACTATAATGCCCCTAAAAATCAAGACAACTTTCCTAAAGATTTAATTTCATAAGCAACTGTTACCTTACCCTACATTTTTTAGATATTCAAGATAAACATTCATCGGTTTTCTATAATCTAAACTTGAGTGAAATCTCTTAAAGTTGTATTTATAGATATAAGCTTTAACTCCTTCTTTTAAATTTCTAATAGTTTGATAATCATTTATGTAAATATTACCATGTTTAAGGGTTCTAAAAAATCTCTCAATTACTATATTGTGAATACTTCTAGCTTTCCCATTCATTGATATTTGAATATTATATCTTTTAAGTATCTGAGTATGCTCATTGCTTGTATATTGACTTCCTTGATCACTATTAAATATCTTAGGCTTAGGATACTTTGCAAGTGCCTTTTCTAGCACATCGGTTGCAAGTGTTGCATCCATAGAATTAGTACCACAAGGGCATGATAATATTTTATAGGAGAGTATAGCTTTAGAATGCCAGTCTATAACTGCTGCCAGATACATAAAACCTCCGTTAATACGAATATAGGTAATGTCACCACTCCATACTTCGTTTGGAGTAGGCACATAGACAGTATTTTTCTTACCAACTCTAGTCCAATACTTCTTGAGGAGGTACTCATATATTTTATGTTCTTTATTTTTAATACTTGTTAGTTTCTTTTTAGTTGGGTATATTGCTTGTATGCCAAGTATTGCCATATATTTCAAGACTCTATTTCTGCCAATGGCATAGCCATCTTCTTTGAGTTGCTCGTAGATAAACCTATAACCATACTCTGAGTTCTCTGTAGCTATCTCATCAATTTTATGAAGTAGTTTGATGTTTTTTTGACTCATTGGTACTGGTTGATAGTAATAGTGGCTTCTACTAATACCAAATATCTCACATTGCTCTGAAATTGATAATTTTTTATGCTTGGACTCGATCAAAGCTTTTTTATTACATAAGTCCAAGCTCTTTAGCTTTTTTTCAACGAAACCTGCTCTTACAGTTGCTTTTCCTAGTGCCTTAGCTAAGCCATCATTCTCAGTTTTTAACTCTTCTATTTCATCTCTATAAGCTTTCGTCGCTCCACCCAAGTCAAATGCTAAAGATGCATTTTCTAAAAATTGAGTCTTCCATTTTCCTAATGATTGAGAAGTGATTTTATACTTAGTTGCTAACTGACTTATTGTCATATCTTCTTTTAACATTTCTAAGACTATTTTAGTCTTCTGTTTTGCCGTATAAGTTTGCCCTTGTTTTCTACTCATAATTTATCTCCATAATTCTTACTTATTTTAGCTTTTTTGAAAATAAATCCTACTGAATTGGTGTCTTAGATTTTAGGGGCATTATAATCGGGGAATAGATAAAAATCAACAACACTTTTTTATGTTGGCTGCTTGTTATAATCTGAGACGGACACCTGCACTGGTAAGGGCTAGGAACTGATACAAAAGGAACAAAATAAGGTTCTAACATGCTAATAAATAGTAGAAATATAGAAAAACAAGACAGAAACTCACTTCAAAATTGAAAGAGAATTTTTAAAATGATAGAATATTAGTATAAAGAAGAATCATCTGGCTTGTTCAGAGGGTTCAATTAAAAGTTATAGTTAGCACCGATGTACCACATTTTAGTATTTTCTATAGTAAGTTCAACAGATCCATATGATGTTGTTATAGCATCACTATTAGAGTTAAAGTTCATTCTATAACCTAGCTCTATATCAAAGTTTTTATTAATAGAGTAATCAACACCTAGTTCTAAACCATATGTTAAACCAGATAAATTAAGACTTGTATTATCAATATCAACTTGTTGATATCCTAATGTAGCTCCTAGGAATGGTGTAAAATCACTGCTATTATAAATAAGGTAATCATAACCAAGACCATAATTAAGTATACTATCCTCTGCATTAACTCTGCCTATCGTAGCATAGACACGACCTACTTCGCCTAAATATTTACCAGCTTTTAATGCTTGAGAACCACCTGACTCAGATAATGTGTAACTAAATGGAAATGTTTTATATTCTACTTTCACATCATAAGAAGTAGAACCCACCTCTAAACTAATGAATGTACCATTTTTTGCTTCAATTGCAAAGACTGATGTCGCTATAAATGCTAGTAAACTAGTTACTATTAAACTTTTTCTCATTTCTTTCCTTTTCTTTGTGGGAAAGTATAGCAATATTTGTGTTTAATAGTTCTTAATAATAGATAAATATTTGCTTATTTTGTTGTTATGATTAAGTTTAACATCATAATAATTCTATTCTTATAATAGGTATAAGTTCCATTTTAATAAGTTTGAAAGTTTCTTCAAAAGCTGAGTGGTTTTTCCTATTAGGGTCTTCATAACCCATATGTATATTTTATAAATACGTATTATACAAAAATCTGATATAATAATGATTATGGACAGAAGATTTTTTTTAACAACTATGGCATTAACGCCACTTTTTGCAAATGATTTTACTAAAAACCCTAAAGATATATATTTATCATATAGTGAGTATCAAATTCTGAATAATTTAAATTCTAGACTAAAAAGATTGAGAAAATTTGTAGGTTTTGCAAATTTTAATTTAGTTTCTTACTCAGAAGCTTTATATTATGGACGAAACTACTCAGCGGTAGGTTCTTTTACAAATGATGAATTGTCTTTAATTGATAAATTGTTTTATGAAAGTACAGAACAATATGGTTTTTTCGGCCAAAAAACATGCTTTAATATAGAAAATAAAATATCTAAAAAAACAGTTGTTAAAATACCGCGAACAGGTCACTATCTTTTTAAAGGTAAGGCATTAGAAGATTATACAAAATTGAGAAAAGATGTTGGAAGTACTTTGGTTTTAACATCAGGTGTGAGAAATGTTTTTAAACAACTAAGCCTTTACTGCAATAAGTTGTATAGAAATGGTGGAAATATAACAAGAGCTACTTTAGATATAGCACCTCCTGCTTACTCTTACCATACTATAAGTGATTTTGATGTTGGAAGAAAGGGTTGGGGATATAAAAATTTTACTTCTGATTTTGCTTTAACTTTTGAGTTTGAAAAAATGAAAAAGCTTGATTATATAAGTATGCGATATAACAAAAATAATAACGATGGAGTGCGGTTTGAACCGTGGCATGTTGAAGTTATTTAGGTTACTTTTTTTACTTTTAATGCCATTGTTGTTAAATGCTCAAAATAATTTTAATTTTAACCTTATAAAAAAAGGTAAACAAGACAACAATACTCTTTTAATAATTGGTGGTATTCAAGGAGATGAACCGGGTGGTTTTATCTCAGCATCTCTGCTTTCAACTCACTACGAAATTACAAAAGGATCTGTGTGGATTGTTCCAAATTTGAATTTTTATAGCATCATCAAAAGGAGTAGAGGTCCATATGGAGATATGAATAGAAAGTTTGCACATCTTTCAAAAAATGACCCTGAATATGAAACAGTAGAGAGAATTAAAAACTACATAAAAGATGAAAATGTAAAGCTTATTGTGAATCTTCATGATGGCAGTGGTTATTATAGAAAAACTTATGTTGATAGCTTACATTCTCCTTCTCGCTGGGGACAATGCTCTATCATAGACCAGTCATCAATAGATGTACCAGTTTATGGAAATCTTGAAAAAATATCATTGCAAATTGTAGAACATGTAAATAAAAATCTTATAAAAGCAGAAGATTTTTATAGCTTACACAACACAAGAACAAAAGAGGGCGATAAAGAGATGGAAAAAACTCTTACTTATTTCGCTATAAATCAAGGAAAAGCAGCTTTTGGTAATGAAGCGAGTAAAAATTTACCGACCAATAAAAGAGTTTACTATCATCTTCTTGCCTTAGAAAAGTACATGGATATTATGGGCATTGAGTATAAAAGAAAGTTTGTATTAAATCCACAAGGTGTTTATGCTGCTATAAATAATGATATCTATATATCTTTATATGATGAGAAAATAAGATTGCCACTTTCACAGATCAGAAATATACTAAAGTATTTTCCTATAAAAAAAGATGGAGAGTTAAATTTTAAAGCTAGTAATCCACTTCTTACTATTATTAAAAAAGATAATAGTTATACAATCCAATATGGAAATAGACGACTAACAAGGCTAAAAGCTGATTATCAAGTATATGAAAAAAACAATCAAAGTGTTGAATTGAAAATAGATGGAATTTTAATAAAAGTAAAATTTGGAACTCTTGTTGAGGTAAAGGGTAACTTTTTAGTAAAAGAAAACAAAAAATATCGTGTCAATGTTATCGGTTTTACAACTAGAGGTAGAAAAGAAACAGAGATAAAAATAAAAAAATCCAACATACCTAAGCGTTTCTCAATCGATAAAAGAGGAAGTATTTATAGAATAGAGTACTACGCTAAAGAGAAGTTCGCTGGTATGATTTTGGTTAAGTTTATTATTTGATTTCGTATAGCCTATAGTGACTCAAAGAATTATTTATCATATAGATAAAATTTATTGAACCTAATCATAGACGCTAATTCTTTGCCATATTTAGCTCCCATCTCAGAGTAGCGGTCTAGCTTTTTTACTAGTTTATAAGGGTCATCAGTTTTCATTTTTAATGCTCTAAATTCTGAAAATGCATGTGAACGAGCAAGTGTTTTGTAGTAATCTCGAACAGAGTCTTCAATAGAAGCATATTTTTTTAACCAAATTGTTTTCTTTCCTCTTTTTTCTCCAGCAGCAATTCTAGGTTCTTTTTTATTAAAAGACCAAACACCAAAAATATTTGTACCCTCACGAAAAAATCTTGAAGTTGCCCATGCACTTTCCATTGCAGCTTGTGCAACAGCTATACTTCTAGGATGAGGTTTTAATGCAAGAAGCAATTTTTCATTTGATTTAACCTTATAAGTTTTTTTAAGAGAAGATATTTTTTTGGCATAACTTGGATTATTAATATTAGCATTAATATCTTTATATTGAGCATCTAGCTCTTTATATACATTATCAACTGCAGGTGCTATTAGTTTTCTAAAATTAGCCTTTTTTTCTTGTACTGTCATTTTTTTTTGGCTTTTAGCTGCAAGTTGTGTTGAAAATATCAGTAATGATAAAACTAGTGTTATTTTTAATAAGTTCATATAAGAAACTCCATATTTAATTTTTTTGCGTAAGAACTAAGCATAGCTCTTTCAAAGTCGTTATTTGTTGAGTATTGGTAACCAAATGTTTTGTTCCACATATCGTGTCCTTCCATACATAAGTAGAAAAAAACAGTATTACTTTCACTCTTAGAGTACGCCCCAAAGGAAGTGCCTTTGGGGTGCCAAGAATTAAAACTCTCATAAGCATGTTTAAACATTTCAACTTTTGTGGCATCTGGATAAGAACTTTTCCCGCTAGCATTTTCAAATGGCATCTGCGTTATTTTACTTTTAAATTCTCTACTTCTAAGTTGTTTTATAACTGGTTTTATGAAGGTAAGTGTTCCAAAACTAACTAGTGCAACTTCTTGTGGGTTAAACATTTGTGTAAGTCTATCATAAACTTTTGCATATTCATCGAGATAATTTTCATACTGTACTATTGGGTGGAAATGAAAACCTACTTTTACGCCTTTGTCAGCTAGTTTTCTTGCAACATTTAAGCGTTTGTCAAGTGAAGTTGTTAGATGCTCTTCGTTTTGTATTATTGTTGGAGTGTTAAGTGACCAAGTACAAAGTATATTTTTAGGAACCTCATTTTGTAAGAAATACTTTATATTATCTGACTTAGTTTTAAACTCTAAAATTACATTTGGATTTTCTTTTGCAAAAAGAAAAAGAGCGTCTAAGATACCCTCACGATTTCCCCACATCAAAGAATCAGATGCTTGACCAGTTCCAATATGATATGTTTTATTTTTATCAAGATTAAGGTTTTTTAGTTTGTCTGCAAAATTACTATCAAAAGTAATAGTGTTTTGATTGTAAAATGATTGAATAGAACAGTATGAACAGTCAAAACCACAGCTCTCAACAGCATCCAAAGTCAAAAGATTACAGCATCTTGTTTTCTCAGATGCTACAGGGCAAAGTCCAAGTCCGAAACCATCTTTAGCTTGTGTTTTAAAAGTATATTTTTGTTCTTGAGAAATATTTTTCAGTTTAAAATTTACATAAGAATTTGGCTTGGAACGAATATCTTCATAAGTTTTACGGAGCCTGCTAAAAACAACTTTTTTTTGTTCATGTTCAGGAAATATATTTATAATGCCTGGTTCATTCCAAGTTTTTAAGTCGCGTGCAATGTCTATGATCTGTTTTATTTCTTGAAAAGAAAATTTTAATTTAAGTGACTTGTTTTGTATAAATTTTTGTTCATTTAAGGGTAGTTTTGAAAAAAGTGTATTTTTTATAGAGTCGTTAAATTTGTTTAAATATGTATTCATAGATGAAATTCTATCAAAAATCTTACAAAATGTCATATTTATTAAATTAAGAATTTTTTTTTCATATTATGCATTAAATAAAAGATGATGAGGCAAAAGATGATTTTAGGAAAATGTCCATATTGTGATGATGGAGAGATAGAAGTTAGAGATAAAGAGGTAAGTGGAAAAAAAGTAAAACTATATGCTTGTTCTAACGCGAAATGGAAAACTGAAGATGGAGAGATGTTTGAACTAACTCAAAATTCTACTTGTGATTTTAAGATATGGCAAAACTCACTATCAAGATATGGAAAATGGCTTTCATATAAAGAGATAAGAGAACTTCTAACTCGAGAATCATTAGAAGTTGAGTTACTTAGCAAAAAGTATAATAAAAAGGTTTACTACAATAAACAGATTATATTAAATTCTGAATATGGCGTTAGTGTAGTATGGGATTAATAAAACTTTTACATTGATTTGGGTACAATCCTCCTCCGCTTTGCTGTTTTAACAAAAACAAAAGAGTATTTCTATCTTTATATACTATATATAACTAGATACAAGTATTGGCAAGGAAAATATTCTCATTTTGTGAGAATAATATACCTGCCTAAAAGCAGCAAAGATGTATAAACAAAGGACTACTTATGAAAGTAAGAGCTTCAGTTAAGAAGATGTGTGATGACTGTAAAGTTGTTAAGAGAAAAGGCATTGTAAGAGTAATCTGCAAAGTTAAAAAACATAAACAGAGACAAGGATAACCATGGCTCGTATTTCTGGTGTTGATTTACCTAAGAAAAAAAGAATAGAATACGGTTTAACGTATGTCTATGGAATTGGTTTACATGCTTCTCGTAAAATTTTAGATGCGACAAGTATAGACTATAGTAAAAGAGTTTTCGAATTAAGCGAAGACGATGTAGCAGCGATTACAAAAGAGATCCGTGCCAGCCATATGGTTGAAGGTGATTTGCGTAAAAAAGTTGCAATGGATATTAAGGCACTTATGGATTTAGGTTCATATAGAGGTCTTCGTCACCGTCGTGGTCTTCCATGTCGTGGTCAAAAAACTAAGACAAATGCGCGTACTCGTAAGGGTAAACGTAAAACTGTCGGCGCAGCGTAAGGGATTATAGATGGCAAAAAGAAAAGCTGTTAGAAAAAAAGTAGTAAAGAAAAATATTGCACGTGGTATTTGCCATATAGCTGCATCGTTTAACAATACTCTTGTAACTATTACAGATGAGATGGGTAACATGGTTGCTTGGTCTTCTGCTGGTAGTCTTGGTTTTAAAGGTAGCAAAAAATCTACTCCATTCGCGGCTCAAGCAGCTGTTGAAGATGCAGTAGCAAAAGCTCAAATTCATGGGATTAAAGAACTTGGTATTAAAGTTCAAGGTCCAGGTTCAGGTCGTGAGACAGCTGTTAAAGCTGTTGGTGCTATTGAAGGTATTCGTGTTACATTTATGAAAGATGTTACTCCATTACCACACAATGGTTGTCGCGCACCTAAGCGTCGTAGAGTTTAAGGAGATTACTGATGGCAAGATATAGAGGTCCAGTAGAAAAAATCGAAAGAAGATTTGGTGTAAGTCTTAACCTTAAAGGTGAGCGTCGTTTAGCAGGTAAATCTGCATTAGAAAAAAGACCTTACGGTCCTGGTCAACATGGTCAGCGTCGCAAGAAAGTTTCTGAGTATGGTTTACAACTTAATGAAAAGCAAAAAGCAAAATTCATGTATGGTGTTTCTGAAAAGCAATTCCGTGCATTATTTGTTGAAGCAAAAAGAAAAGATGGAAATACAGGTACAAACCTTATTTCATTAATTGAAAGTAGACTTGATAATGTTGTTTATCGTATGGGTTTTGCATCAACTCGTCGTTTCGCTCGTCAACTTGTAACTCATGGTCATCTTTTAGTAGATGGTAAAAAACTTGATATTCCTTCTTACCGTGTTAAGCCTGGTCAGAAAATTGAAGTTCGTGAAGCAAGCAAGAAAAATGTACAAGTTGTACGCGCTATAGAACTTACTAATCAAACTGGTATAGCTCCATGGGTTGATATAGATGCTGAGAAAGTATTTGGTATTTATACTCGTTTACCAGAGCGTGAAGAAGTTGTTATTCCTGTTGAAGAGCGTTTAATCGTTGAGCTTTACTCTAAATAATAGTTATTAAAAGGCGTTAAATGAAAAAAATTAAAACTACTCCCCTTGCTCCACAAGAGTTTGAGGTAGAACAAATTAGTGATAATGAAGCAAATATTATGGCGTACCCTTTTGAAACAGGTTATGCTATTTCTTTAGCTCATCCACTTCGCCGTTTTCTGTTAAGTAGCTCAGTTGGTTATGCACCAATAGCTATTAAAATAGAAGGTGCTAAGCACGAGTTTGACTCTGTACGTGGTATGCTTGAAGATATTTCTGATTTCATTTTAAATCTTAAAGAAATTCGTTTTAGACTTAAAGATGATGCCACTGAATCAGAAATTAGTTATAGCTTTGTTGGTCCTTGCAGTGTTAAAGGAAATGACCTTATTAATGATGAAGTTGAGGTTGTGACACCAGATGCTCCATTAGCAACACTAAATGAAGACTCTACTCTTAATTTTACTATTAAAATTGCTCAGGGTATTGGGTATGTAGCGAGTGAAGATACACACGATGAACTAGAAGATGGATATATAGCATTAGATGCTTATTTCACTCCTGTTCGTAGTGCAACTTATAAAATTGAGAATGTGCTTGTAGAAGACAATCCTAACTTTGAAAGAGTTATCATGAACATTAGAACTGATGGACAAATAACTCCATTAGATGCGTTTAAAAACTCTTTAGAAGTTATGTATGCTCAATTAGCTGTATTTAATTCAGAGATTAGTATTAAAACTGCAACAACAATAGAGCGTGTTGAAGAAAATCCTGATCTTAAAAAATTGTCAACTCATATTGATAGTTTAGGTTTGAGCGCAAGAAGTTTTAACTGTCTTGACCGCTCAAGCATAAAACTAATAGGTGAGATAGCATTAATGAGTCAAAATGATTTAAAAAATGTTAAAAACCTTGGTAAAAAGTCATATGATGAAATCGTAGATAAATTACAAGAATTTGGTTTTGCAGTTGGCGCTGACTTAGCTGATGATGTAATTAGTGCATTAAAAAAGAAAATAGAAGCCGCACAGGCTTAAGAAGAGGAATAATAGATGAGACATCGTCATGGATACCGTAAACTAAGTCGTACAAGTGCACATCGTGCTGCTTTACTTAAGAATCTTAGTATTTCGTTAATAGAACATGGTAAAATTGAAACTACTGCTATTAAAGCTAAAGAGTTACGTTCATACGTTGAAAAACTTATCACAATCGCTGGTAAGAATGACTCTAATGCTCACAGATCAGTATTCGCGGCGCTTCAAAGTAAAGAAGCTACAAAAACTTTAGTAAATGAAATTGCTCCTAAGTATGTTGATCGTACTGGTGGATACACAAGAATTACTAGAACAAGAATTCGTCGTGGTGATGCTACGACAATGGCGTTTATAGAGTTAGTATAACGTACACTAACGCTTGGTTCTCTTCGACAGAGAGCCTACGCGCATAAACCGCATTGATTTAAAAAATACAACTTCCCAATTCTAAAATACTTTAAATATTAGGACTTTACATGAGTAATTTCGCATTTGGAACTTATAGAATAAGTGATTATAATCCGCAACACATCCAAAGCTTAAAAGAAGCAATTACCTTGGGTATAAGCATGATTGACACATCCTCAAACTACATGGATGGAGGAGCAGAGCGTGCTATTGCTTTAGCATTTAGAGAGTTTGATGAAAATACGAAATCAAAAGTAGAGATAGTAAGTAAATTTGGCTATATTCAAGGTGAAAATCTTAAAAGACATAAGGAACAAGCTTTTGAAGAAGTTGTAGAGTTTGCCCCTGATTGTTATCACTCAATCTCAAAATCTTTTTTACAAGATCAGCTAACGCAATCATTAAAACGCTTAGAAATGAAGCAAATAAGCTGTTATCTTATTCATAATCCAGAATATTATCTTCTAGATGCTATAAATAAAGGCGTTGATGAAGATGAGAGATTGGACGAGATGTATTTAAGGCTATATAGAGCTTTTTTTGCGCTAGAAGAAGAGGTTAGAAAAGGAAGAATTCTTTCGTATGGAATCAGCTCAAATAATTTTTCTAAAGCACAAAACAGTAATGAATTTTTACCATATGAAGATTTAATCACAATAGCAGATAGAGCTAGTGAAGATGTTGGGAATGATACTCATAGTTTTAGCACCATACAGCTTCCAATAAATATACTTGAGCAAGAAGGTTTAAAGTGTGCTTCATGGGCTAAAGAAAATGGCTTGAGAGTTTTGGTTAATAGACCTTTAAATGCACAACTAGATAACTTGATGTATCGATTAGCTGATTATAATGAGCCACAAGAATATTATCATCATTTAAATGAATTACTTGAAGTTTGTGATAATGATATGTTGCAACCAATATATAATCTTTTTGAAGAGTTAGATGTATCGAAACATAAATTTGGCTGGATTGGAGATTATGACTCATTTTTCTTTGCAGAAATTTTACCTCATGTTAGAACAGCTTTAGAGGTTGTTGATGAAAAAAATAAAGAAACGATGCTAAATTTTATAGACCTATTTTTTATAGAATATAGAAAGATGGTAGCTTTTGAGTGTTCTAAAAATACAAGATTAAAGTTTAAAGATTTATTTGAAAAAAGTGATTTATCTATGCAAGATTTTGCATTGAATTTTTTAAAACAAAGAGAAAGTATAGATTATATCTTGGTTGGAATGCGTAAACCTAGATATATGCATGAAGTATTGGCGTTAAGTTAAAACTTTTATGACTTGTTAAGCGATTTTGTCATATTTTATGTATAAATAATTAAAAAGGAAAATATATGATTCCATTTACTGATGAAGAGCTGATGAATCCAGTAAAAACTGCGATTGATAAGATTCGTCCATCTTTAGCACTTGATGGTGGAGATATAGACTTTATAACTGTTAAAAATGCAAATGTATATGTGCAACTAAAAGGTGCATGCATTGGTTGTGCAAGTAGTGGAAATACATTGAAATATGGTGTTGAAAGACAATTGAAAATGGATATTCACCCAGAATTAGTAGTAATTAATGTACCAGCTGGTATGGAAAATGATATAGATAATTTATAAGTAGTAAACATGAATGTAGTAAGTAAACATAAAACATTAACACAAGCAAAAGATAGTTTTTCTAAGTCAAATTATAAAAATGCTTTGGAAAAATTTGCGATTGTTTTGCAAGATTTTCCAAATTCAAAGGAAGCTTACAATGGCGTAATATTATCAGAGATGGCACTTAGTGGCGAAGGTGGAGCAGAGGCTCTTTTTGATTATTATGAAATATTGAAAGATGAAGACAAAGAGCAAGCAGATAAAATTATTAGTGATATTTTACAAACAATGGACGGAACATTAGATAAGCTTGGTGAAATATTTGCAGAACCTTTAAAAGATAGATTAGAGTTTGAAGATGGAATTCTTTACAAGGATTTTAAAGACCTTATCGAGAATGGTGCGGATTTTAAAGAAACTTTTGAAAATATAATGTTTTCAACTCGTGTAATTATCACTCAAAAAGAGGATTTCATAGACTTTTTAGATAATTTAATAGAGCATGGATTTGCAGAAATGGCACTTACATATTTAGAAAATGCACTTAGTATTTACCCGAGTGATGAACTACTTACAAAGCTATTTCAAAAATTAAAAATAGAGTTTAGATAGTGAAGATTGAATTACCAAATCAAGAATATAAGTTTGTTAGTGAAAATTCATCTGAGTGCGATAGTCAAACAGCTTTTGTATTAACTGCTCAAAACAAAAAATATCTTCAAAATGCAAAAGAGAATTATGCGCACTCTATTTTAAATATAAAATCAATAGCAAATATCTTTGGCGTAGATAGAATAAAAATAATAGGTATTACCGGTACAAATGGCAAAACTACCACAGCCAGTGCAATATACTCTTTTTTGTTGGACTTAGGTTATAAAACAGCTATGCAGGGTACTCGAGGTTTTTTTATGAATGATGAAGTAGTTGAAGGAAAATCTTTGACTACACCAAGTGTTTTAAATACCTATAAACATATTTATCAGGCAGTAGAAGCTGGATGTGAATTTTTTATAATGGAAGTTAGTTCTCATTCTATTGTTCAAGAACGAATTGAAGGGCTTGATTTTGAACTTAAAATATTGACAAATATTACTCAAGACCATTTAGACTTCCATAAAACAATTGGTGAGTACATATCTGTAAAAAATAGTTTTTTTCAAGATGAGAGTAAAAAACTTATAAATAAAGATGAACCAAGAGTGGCTTTTAATATAAAGAATACGTTTACTTATGGCATAGAAAATCCAGCAACTTACAAGTTAATGGCTTATTCTTTAAATGATGCCTCAAGCGGGATAATCCAACATTTTCAAAATATAGTTCCCTTTACATCCTCTCTTCATGGTTTTTTCAATCTGTATAATCTAATGGCAGCTATAGGTGCAGTTGATATTTTAGTTGGCAAAAAATTAGAAGAGATAGTAGAAGTCGTTGATAATTTTGCTGGTGTAAGTGGGAGAATGGAGCAGGTTTGTGAATCTCCAAATGTTATAGTAGATTTTGCTCATACTCCAGATGGAATGCAGCAGGTTCTAAATGCTTTAAAAGAAAAAGAGTTACTTGTTGTCTTTGGAGCAGGTGGAGATAGAGATAAAGAAAAAAGACCATTGATGGGACGCATTGCAGCAAGTTTAGCAAAAAAAGTATATGTTACAAGTGATAATCCTAGAAATGAAGACCCCCAAGAAATAATCAATGATATCTTAGCTGGTATAGAAGATAAAAGTATAGTAAGTGTTGAGTTAAATAGAAAAAAAGCTATTGAGATGGCACTTGACGATCAAGATGGGAATCAAGTTGTTGTGATACTTGGAAAGGGCGATGAAGTTTTTCAAATTATTTACGATAAAAAATTCCCTTTTGATGATAGAGAAATTGTAAGGGAACTATTAAATATTAATTAAGGTGATTAAAATCTTGCATTTATACCAATGTAAACACCATTTATATTAGAGTTTAAATCTTTAAGTATTTCTTGATTACTACTTATGAGTTTTCTATAAGACACATATTTATAGTCATAACCAACTTCAAAGTCTAGATGCTCATTTATAGGAATGAAAAAACCTAAACCAAGATTAAAAGAACTATAGTTTAATGAATTTTGATTTGAAGAGTAATATTTTATATCAAATATACCAGTACCAATACCAGCTTTAAAATAAGGGTTTATAAATATGTCCCAATTAAATCCTTTTATAAGCTCAACATTTAGTCCATATTTGTCACCATCTTTAGCTGGAAGAGTGGAAAATACATTTGATGTGTTTTTTAGATAATCAATAGAAAATTCAATAGCATAAGCTGTTCTTATTCCGTAACCGATTTTGAATTTTGCCATTTTTGCTGAGCCAGTTGTTTTTGCATCATCGCTAAATGCTTCATTCATATACCCACCACTTAGACCAACATAAACCTTTGATTTATCTGCAGTTTGATTTGAGTATAAAGATGTTAATATTAGTGCTAAAAGTATAATTTTTTTCAAGTTTTGCCTTTAATTTATAAAGTGAATTATAGCTAAAAAGTTGCACTGTAACTTAAAATTAGAAACTTGTTTTTATCCATGAGATTATCTCGTAAAATTTTTGCTATAATTGCATCAAAATAATAAGGATAAATTATATGGGAATTCCTCAACCAGCATTTTATATATTTAAATGTGAGCAATCAGCTCCTCCCGGCATGCCAAAACCTTCTTGTGTAACGCCACAAACACAAGACTTATTTCAATATTTAGCAGGTAAGCTTATGAAAGAAGGAATCATGGGTACTGTACAACCTATTCGTACTTCATGCTTAAATAGATGCTCTTCTGGTCCAGTTATGTTAGTTGAGCCTGGTCATGTAATGTATACAGCTCTTACAAAAGAAAAAATAGATAGAATAATCCAAGAGCATATTATGGGTGGAAATATCGTAGATGAGTATGTTATCGATAAAGAGTTGTGGGATGAAGCGATAACTCCTGCAGATATGAAAAAACAGATGGGAATGTAGGAAAGTTAAATGTTAATTGATATGCTATATAGTAAAATTCATCGTGCAACAGTTACAGATGCTAACCTGAATTATGTTGGATCTATTACGATAGATGAGGAGCTTTTAGAAGCTTCTAAGATGAGAGTTGGACAAAAAGTTGAAATTTTAAATGTTAATAATGGCGAAAGATTTTCGACTTATATTATTTTAGGTAAGCGCGGTAAGAGAGACATTTGTCTTAATGGTGCAGCAGCAAGAAAAGTTCATCCTGGTGATAAAATAATTATAGTTGCTTATGCGACATATGATGAAAAAGAACTCCAAACTTATAAACCAAAAGTTGTTATCTTAGATGATAATAATAATATTGACTATATAGCGGATAGCATCTAATGTTTTCAAATATGGGCGATATGAGTAAGATATTTGAAGGTATGCAAGAAAATGCTACTAAATTTCAAACAGAACTTGAGTCCAAAACTTTTAGTGTTAAGAGTGGTGGTGGAATGCTTGAAATAAGTATGAATGGAAAAGGTGAGGTTATTGATTTGAATATTGATGATTCCTTACTTGATGATAAAGACTCGCTTCAAATACTTCTTATTGGAGCTTTGAATGATGCCAGCAAAATGGTTCAACAAAATCAAAAAAGTTCCGCAATGGGAATGCTTGGCGGTATGGGTGGAATGAACCCATTTGCAGGAAAATAAATGTTTAGGCTGTTTCTAGCTCTAAACTTTCTTTTTTTTAACTTATATGCGTGCAAGGGTGGATATGACTCTTGTAAATTAAAAATATCTCATTCCAATGCTGTAAAAAAGTATTCACTTCAAGTCCCTATATTGAAAAATCAAAAATTAATTTTTTCCTTGCATCAACCAAATGCAAAAATTATAAAGCACGACCCTTTTCTTTCTTTGTATTTAGTAAAAGATAGAAAAAAGTTTAAGTATCCTTTTAAAATGAATAATCATCTAACTCTTGGTATTGCAGCTGTAGATAAGAGAAAAGCAATAGAAGGAAGAATCACAAACAGACAAGTTGGATTAAATAATTTTGCAAAATTTAGTGAGAAAACAACTTCACCAGCTTTACTTTTAAATAGTTGCTGCGCTTTTGAAGGTCTAGTTACTTCAAGAGGAATAATTCAAAAAGATTATATACAAAGATTTTTAAAAAATAAATCTAGCATCTATGGAGATATAGGAATACGAGTTAAAAATGAGAAAAAGCTTGTTCTTATAAAAAGAGTAAACCCTTTTGTTAAAGATAATCCATTTAAAAAGAATGATTATATTGTTATGCTTGATGGAAAAAAAGTTAAAAATGCTTCTGTGTTTATGAAAAAGATATTGTTCTCAAAAGTTGGGTCTTACCATAAGGTTAAAATAAAAAGAGGTTTGAAATATTTAACCTTTAACGTTAAAACTAAAAAAAGATATGGTGGAGGATATATTAGTGATACCTTTTTAGAAGAAAAAGGAATTTACTTTAGTAATAATCTAAGCATAATGAGAATAGACAATGAGTTTAAAGGCTATGGTCTTAAAATAGGAGATAAACTTCTTCAAGTAAATGGAAAAAAAATAAATAATGTATATGAAATTAGAAAGTATATAAGTGATTTTAAATTTCATGCATCTTTACTGTTTGAGAGAGAAAATTTTGAATTTTTTGTAAATATTAAAGGTAAAGAAAAAAGTTCAAAAAATTAACCCCCATTTAACAACTATCTATATATAATTTCATATGCAAAAATTTGAGCAGTTTTTATTAGATAATTTACCAACTTCCTCTAGTATTCATCCTACTTATGAAAAAGCTTTAGGACAGATGCTGATTGCTGGTGGAAAGAGGTTTAGACCAGCTCTTTTGCTAGGTGTTGTAAATGCATACAACCCACTTTTAGCACAAGGCGCGAGACATGCTGCTTTTGCTGTTGAGCTTCTTCATACATACTCTCTAATCCATGATGATTTACCTGCGATGGACAACTCACCACTTCGTCGTGGAGAACCGACTTTACATATAGCTTATGATGAAGTAACAGCTATATTAGTAGGAGATGCATTAAATACTTACTCTTTTGAAATTTTATCAGAGGCTCCTTTTTCAGACTACATAAGAGTAAAACTTATAAATAATTTAGCTAAAAACGGCGGACTCAATGGAATGGTTTTAGGTCAAGCTATTGACTGTTATTTTGAAAATAAACCGCTAAAACTACAAGATATTAAGGTTTTACATACAAACAAAACAGCTAAACTTATAGCAGCATCTATGCAGATGGGAGCTATAATTATAGGACGAGAAGAACTAGGTGAAGAACTTTATGACTTTGGTATAAAACTTGGACTTTTATTTCAAATTCAAGATGATATATTAGATGTAACACAAAGCTCACTTGAAGCTGGAAAACTTACAAATAATGATGAAGATAAAAATAGTTTTGTAACAATTTTAGGGCTAAATACTGCGGTGAATGAAGCAAATATTTTGGCAGATGAATTAAACAAAGAGTTAAATAGTTTTGAGGATAGTTTACATAGTGAGTTATCCCCAGTACTAACAAAATATATAAACAGACATAAAAAATAAACTTTAGTCACCACAGCGGTGCAAGCGGAGTAAAGGGACTTTGTTCCTTTGCGGGACTAATAGATGAAGGTTGCCTTCATTTTATAGAATAAAATTAAGGAATAACAATTATGAGTAATGTAATGCGTCAAAAGATGGCAGATTCGGTAAGATTTTTAGCAACAGATATGGTTCAGCGTGCGAATTCAGGTCACCCTGGTGCTCCGATGGGACTTGCAGATATTGCTGTTGTGTTAAGCGAGCATATAAAGCACAATCCAAAAAATCCAGATTGGTTAAACCGTGACAGATTGGTTTTTTCAGGTGGACATGCAACAGGTCTTATTTATTCTCTTTATTACCTTTGGGGATATGGTTTAGAAATAGATGATTTAAAAAACTTTCGTCAATTAGATTCTAAAACTCCAGGGCATCCAGAGTATGGACATACAGAAGGAATTGAAATCACTACTGGTCCTCTTGGTCAAGGTATTGCAAATGCTGTTGGTTTTTCTATGGCTTCTAAGTTTATGGGGGCACAAGTAAATTCAGATGCGGCTTCATTAATTAATCATAATGTTTATTGTTTATGTGGAGATGGAGATTTAGAAGAAGGTATTTCGTATGAAGCATGTTCTATTGCAGGACATAATAAGCTTGATAATTTAATTCTTATTTATGATTCAAATCGTATAACTATCGAAGGTTCAACAGATTTAAGTATCTCAGAAAATATAACTAAAAGATTTGAGTCTCAAGGTTGGGATGTGTTGGAGTGTGATGGTCACAACTTTGATGAGATAGATGCATCTATCACTACTGCAAAGTCAAATACTAAACCAACTATAATCATCGCTAACACTATCATTGCTAAAGGTGCTAGTAAGTTAGAAGGTTCTCATCATTCTCATGGTGCACCTCTTGGAGATGAAGTTATTGCTCAAGCTAAAAAAGATGCTGGATTTGATGCTAGTAAAACTTTTCATGTTGATGAAGATGTTTTAGTTCGTTTTAGATGTGCTATTGAAGAAGGTGATTTATTGGAGCGTGAATGGATTCATTCTCAAAAAACCATGCCTTTAATGGAGCAAAATGAAACTCTAGATGCTTTACTAAATCCTGATTTTTCTCGTATTAATTACCCTATTTTTGAAAAAGCAGAAGCCACTCGTGGAACTAATGGAAAAATTATGAATGCTATCGCTCGTGGCATTCCAAGCTTCTTGGGTGGTTCAGCAGATTTAAGCCCATCAAATAAGACAAACCTAAATGACATGGGTGTGTATCCAAAAGGTAGAAATATTTACTTTGGTATTCGTGAACATGCAATGGCATCTATTGTAAATGCAATGGCACTTTATGGTCCACTTATGCCTTTTTCAGCTACATTCTTTGTTTTTTCAGACTATTTAAAACCTGCGGCAAGAATTGCAGCACTTACTGGCATCCAGCAATTTTTTATCTGGACACATGACAGTATTGGTGTTGGTGAAGATGGCCCAACACATCAACCTATCGAGCACTTATCTCAATTTCGTGCCCTACCAAACTTTTATGTTTGGCGACCAGCAGATGGAGCGGAAAATATTGAGGCTTGGAAAACAGCTTTAGCTATGAGTAAATCTCCATCAGCATTTGTATGTTCTCGTCAAAATCTTTCAGTTCTTCCAAGTGTTGTAAGTGGTGAAGCATCTAAAGGTGGATATCTTTTAGCATCTGATGAAAATGCAGTTATAACTCTTATGGCTTCTGGAAGTGAAGTTGAACTTGCTTTAAATGTCAAAAAATCATTAAATGATATTGATGTACCTGTAAATGTTGTTTCAGTTCCATGTTTTGACCTTTTCATTGAACAAGATAAATCATATATCTCTTCAATCATCAAAGAAGGAACTAAAACTGTTGCTATTGAAGCGGCTCGTGGTTTAGAATGGTATAGATTTGCTGATACTGTTATTGGTATGGATAGTTTTGGTGCATCTGCTCCTGCTGGTCAATTATTTGAGAAATTTGGTTTCTCAGTAGATTCAATTTTAGAAAAATTAAAATAATTATAATATCAACACATAAATAATTATGAATTAGATAAACTATTTAAAGTACCTATGATTTCATCCATCTTGCTACTTACTTTATTCACATCGCCTGAGATAGCTTTTACTTCTTGGGCATTTTTATTTAAAGTTTCTGAACTATCTGAGATAGACTGAATCAAAAC